>JBEKOF010000137.1:0-11856 GCA_049522055.1 Verrucomicrobiota bacterium
CCAGGGCGCTGGGCCATCTGGCTTTGGTCAGGCGCTGCAAGAGGAGAAAAAGGAGGATGGAATTGGCTAGGTGCAAGAGCAGGCTGGTGGCGTGATAGCCGGCGGGATTCATGCCATAGATCTGGAAGTCCACCAGGTAAGAGAGCCAGGTCAATGGATGCCAGATGCTGCAATGGAGGGTCGTAAAGGCCCAAACGAGGCCGGGCCAACTAAGCCCTTGCTGGAGGGCGGGGTTGGCAGCCACATAGTCAATGTCATCGAAGTCCACAAACCCGCAATGCCAGAGGGGTTGGTAGGCCGCCAGCACGGCCAGCGCCAGCCCCAGGCAGATGAGCCAGGTCTTTCGTCTGTAATTCCAGTCGTCCATCTGCTGCATTACTTTGCAAATTCCGGGCGCCGCCATCGCCCGCGCGGACATAGTATCCGCGCGGGCGCTGGCCGCAATGCGAATTGGCCCCTGCGTTGAGACGTATCCGGCCCTTCTCAGCAGGCGACTCCGGCACTTGTTGCGGCTGGGACATGGTATTGCCCGAGTGCCCGAGTGATTTCTTGTTTTGCTCCTTGCGCTTTGCCCTCGGCAGGCCCACATTAAACGGCTCGATTGGAAGCTCGATTCTGAATGAACCATATTCGCAACATCGCGATCATTGCTCATGTTGACCACGGCAAGACCACCCTGGTGGACTGCCTGCTCAAGCAGTCGGGCACCTTTCGCGCCAATCAGGCCATTTCCAACGAGGAACGGATCATGGATTCGATGGACCTGGAGCGGGAGAAAGGCATCACCATCCGGGCCAAAAACGCCTCCTTCAAGTACAAGGATTACCACATCAACATCGTAGATACGCCAGGCCACGCCGACTTTGGCGGCGAAGTCGAACGGATCATGAACATGATTGACGGGGTGCTGCTGGTGGTGGACGCCGGGGACGGCCCGCAGGCGCAAACGCGATTCGTGCTGCGCAAAGCGCTGGAAGCTGGCGCCAAACCGATCGTGGTGATCAATAAAATTGACCGGGAGAACGCGACCCCGCACAAGGTGCTGGACCTGGTGTTCGACCTGTTCGTCTCGCTGCACGCGACGGACGAGCAATTGGATTTCCCGGTCGTTTACGCCAGCGCCAAGGAGGGCTACGCCAAGATCAACCTCAAAGACGTGAGCGCCAACATGGACCCTCTTTTCAACGCGATCATCAAGCACATTCCCCCGCCGCGCGCGCACGCCGGGACGGAATTCAAGATGCTGGTGGCCAACCTGGATTACTCGGACTACATCGGACGCATTGCCTTTGGGAAGATCTACAGCGGCCGGGCCAAAGTGGGGGATGCGGCCGCCTGCCTGCACGGGGATGGGCGGAAAACCGAGGGCAAAATCAGCGCCATTTTTCACTTCGAGGGATTGAAGCGCATCGAAATCACCGAAGCCCACGCCGGGGACGTCATCGGCGTGGCGGGTTTCGAGGATGTTTTCATTGGCGAAACGATCACCGACACGGTCCTGCGCCAGCCGCTGCCTTTTGTGCCCATTGATCCGCCCACCATCCAGATGCAGTTCGCCGTCAACGACGGCCCGCTGGCGGGATTGGAAGGCAAACTGGTCACCGCCCGCCATATCTGGGAGCGTCTCAACCGGGAAATTCGCACCAACGTGGCCCTGCGCATCGCCCCCACCGACCTGCCCAACATCTTCAATGTGGCCGGTCGGGGCGAAATGCAGATTGCCATCCTGGTCGAACAGATGCGCCGGGAAGGCTACGAAGTGCTGGTCTCTCGTCCGGAAGTGATCAATCGCAAGGACGCGGAGGGCAAAGTGCTCGAGCCCATCGAAAGGCTCTTCCTGGAAATCCCGAAAGAAACGATGGGGCCGGTCCTGGAAAACCTATCCGGCCGGAAAGCGGAAATCAGCCAGATGGATCACCACGGCAACGAAGTGACCATCGAGGCGTTGATTCCAATGCGCGGCCTCATCGGCTTTGAAACCGACCTGGTGAACATGACCCGCGGGCTGGGGGTGATGAGCCATTTGTTCCATGAATACGGCCCGCATCGCGGCGAAGTCATTGCGCGCAAAAACGGCTCGCTCGTCAGCATGGAGGACGGCGTGGCCATGTCTTACGCCTTGAACATGGTGCAGGAACGCGGGCGTTTGATGGTGGAGCCGGGCGACAAGATCTACAAAGGCATGATCGTCGGCGAGAACGCCCGGGAAAACGACATTCCCGTCAACCCCTGCAAAGCCAAACGCCTGACCAACATGCGATCTACGGGCGACGGGAAGGGCATCCAACTGGATCCCCCGCTCAAAATGTCCCTGGAGCGCGCCCTGGAATACATCGGGCCGGACGAATACGTGGAGGCCACCCCGCTGAATCTCCGCCTGCGTAAAAAGATACTTGACGAAACCCATCGCCGCCGGGCGGAAAAGCGGCAAAGCTGAGAATGCTCCCGTTCCAGACCATAGACGGTTCTGTGACCGCCCCGCAAGGCTTCAAGGCGGCGGGCGTTTTTTGCGACATCAAACGGCTGGGCACCGGCAAAGGCTCCGAGAAAGGCCCCAAACGCGACCTGGCCTTGATCGTCTCGGAGACGCCCGCGGCCGTGGCCGGCACCTTCACGACTAACCGCATCCGCGCCGCGTCGGTCAAACTCTGCGTCGAACGGGTTGCGCGCGGAGTCGCCCGCGCCATTGTCGCCAATTCCGGCAACGCCAATGCCTGCACGGGGCGGCAGGGACTTCGCGACGCGCAGGCCATGGCGGAGGCTGTCGCCGAGGCTTGTTGCGCCGAGAAGATCTCCCCGCGCGACGTGCTGGTGGCTTCCACCGGACGCATCGGGGTGAGCCTGCCCATGCCCCAAGTCAAAGAAGGCATCAAGCAGGCCGCGCGGCTGCTTGGGGCCGCGCCCGAGAATGCGCGGAACGCCACCGAAGCGATCATGACCAGCGACACCCGGCCCAAGGAAATCGCAGTGGAGATTGAACTGGGCGGGCACGCCGTCCGCCTGGGCGGCATCTGCAAGGGGGCGGGGATGATTCAGCCCGGCATGAGTCCGACCGGGGCGCGACCGGCGCTGCGGGCGCCGCACGCCACCATGCTATGCTTTCTGACCACCGACGCCGCGGTGGAACCGAGATTCCTGCAAGCCGCCCTGAACCGGGCGGTCGCCCAAAGCTTCAACCGGATCACTGTGGATGGCGACATGAGCACCAATGACACGGTGCTCATCCTGGCCAACGGGCGGGCGGGCAATCTGCGCCTGAACCCGCGCCTGCGGGACCGGTGGAAATTCCAAGCGGCCCTGGAGAGCGTGACGCTGGAGCTGGCCAAGAAAATTGTGCTTGACGGAGAAGGCGTCTCCCGTTTCGTCGCCGTCCGCCTGGCCGGCGCCAAAACCTCCGCCCAGGCCGACGCCGCCGCGAGGGCGGTGGCCAACAGCGCGCTGGTCAAAACCAGTTGGTGCGGCGGCGACCCGAACTGGGGCCGGATTTTGTGCGCCCTGGGGTATTCAAAGGCTGCAGTGACGGAAAGCAAAATTGATGTCGGCTACAGCCTGCCCGGCGCGGGGGATGTTTTATATTCGCTCAAGCAAGGCAGGCCGACGGGCGCGTCCTATGGCGACTTATGCAAGATCAGCACCGCAGCCGCGTTCGATCTCCACATCCACCTGCACCTGGGCCGCCACTGCGCGTTGATCTATTCCGCCGACCTGACCGAGTCCTACGTGGATTTCAACAAAGGGGACATCACCGACCCCGCCAGCCTGGGTGGCTGAGGGGCGAGCGCCGAAAGGAAAGCTCAAAGAAATTCGCTTGCCAGTGTCCAGGGGCTGGCGTTTGCTTGCTTTTCTGAGCGGATGCAAGAGTTGATCTCCAAAGCCGGTGTGCTGCTGGAAGCGCTGCCTTATTTGCAGCGGTTTCGGGGGGCGATCTTTGTCGTCAAGTATGGGGGCAGTTTCATGGATTCGCCCGATCCCGCCGTGCGGGAGGGGGTGGCGCGGGATGTTGTTTTCCTGGAGACGGCAGGGATGAAGCCGGTGCTGGTGCATGGCGGCGGGAAGGCCATCACGGCGGCGCTGGCCGGGGCGGGACTGGAGGCCAGATTCGTGCAAGGGATGCGCGTGACCAGTGCGGCGGCGGCGGAGGTGGTGGAGCGGGTGCTGTCGCGGGAGATCAATCCCCAGATTGTCAATACTATTAACAGGCTGGGCGGCAGGGCCAGGGGGTTTTCGGGGGCGGAGATTTTCTCCTGCCGCAAACTCCGGCTGTCCGGGCCGGACGGGGAGCGGCTGGACGCGGGTTTTGTGGGCGAGGTGGAGGCTGTCAACACCAAACCGCTGCTGGAATGCCTCGGCGAGGGGATCACGCCGGTGCTCAGCCCGACGGCCCGAGGCCCGGAGGGGCAGATCTACAATTGCAACGCCGACGCGGCGGCGGCGGCGGTGGCCGTGGCTTTGAAGGCCCGGCGGCTGGTTTTTCTGAGCGACGTGCCGGGATTGCTGCGCGACCCCAGGAACCCCGAAACGCGGATCGCGCGGCTGGAAGCCGGGGAAGTGGAGGGCTTGAAGAGGTCGGGGGTGATTGACCAGGGGATGATTCCCAAAGTGGATGGCGCGGTGGAGGCGCTTCGGGCGGGGGTGGAGAATGTGTCCTTCGTGGATGGGCGGACGGCGCACGCGGTGCTTTTGGAGATGTTCGCGGGGGAAGCTGTGGGAACGGAAATTGTGTTGTAAATAGCATTGGTCCAGCCAGTCCTTCATTATCGCCTATGTTCGGTTTTTGAAGGGTGAAGTCAGGAGGTCGCGCTCGGAAGCCGTGGCTTGGAAGGAGCCTCGCCCCGCCGCGGGAAGCATTAGAAATCTCAACCTGCCCTGGCTTGGCGAGTCCGGGGTTGAACCCTGGCGGGAAACGTGGCACAATGGATTCCGATGATTGACCAGGATGCTTTTATGCTGCGGGAGGCGACCGGAACTTCCGGGGTGCTGGAGGCTGCCCGGCTGGCGGCCGGGAGGCTAGCGGATCATCTGATCGCCCATTTGATTGTGGGGGGCATCGCGGTGCAGGAACACGGGTATCCGCGTGTGACGATTGACGTGGATATGGTGGTGCCGGACCGGCTCGACGCGCTGGAAATCTTGACGGCAGATGTGACTGGGCCGCTGGTGCGGCTGCGCGGTGTGGAGGACAGGATCACGGACAAGCGCACGGGGACGGCGATTGATTTGTTGCAGGCGGGCAATGTGTTGAAACGCGGCTGCCAGGTGCCATTTCCACTGCCGACGGTGGCGAGCGACATGCTGCAAATCGTGGGGCTGGAGAAACTTATTTCGCTGAAATTGGACAGCTGGTCCAACTCGCCGTTGCGCCGGCTGAAGGACAAGGCTGACGTGATTGAAATTATCCTGCGCCGCAAGCTGCCGCGAGATCTGGCGGTGGACGCGGCGGTGCGACATTTTTATTTGGAAACGTGGGACGGGCTGCAGGCTGAAACATGAGAGATATTGTGCCAGCACCTCCGGCGGCGGTCCGCAACGAAATGCAAACGATCCGGGAACTTTTCCGCAAGAACGTGGCGCCGACATACGCGCGTTTTGACGTGGCGCTGTGCCGGGGGGAAGGCTCCTACGTTTGGGATGTGAATGGAAAGCGGTATCTGGATTTAGGGGGAGGCATCGCGGTCTGCGCACTGGGCCATGCCAACGCGGAGATCACCGAGGCGCTGATCGGGCAATCGCGCCAGCTTGTGCATGTTTCCAATCTCTATTATCACGAGGGGCAGGGGCGGCTGGCGCAGGAGCTGGCGGGGCAGGTCGGGGCGGGGAAGGTGTTCTTCTGCAACAGCGGGGCGGAGGCGAACGAGGGGCTGTTCAAACTGGCGCGCCGGTTCGGGCATGAGGAGGGGCGTTTTGAAATACTGACGGCGCAGAATGCGTTTCACGGTCGAACGCTGGCGGGCCTTGCGGCGTCGGGGCAGGCGAAGGTGAAGAAGGGGTTTGAGCCGATGACGGCGGGATTCCGGCAGATGGCGTTCAACGACCTGGCGGCGGCGCGCGCCGCGGTGTCGCCGGCGACGGCGGCCATTCTGATAGAGGGCGTGCAGGGTGAAATCGGCGTGAGGCCGGTCAGCGCGGAGTATTTGCTGGGGTTGCGGCAATTGTGCAATGAGAAGAAACTGCTGCTGTTGATGGACGGAGTGCAGTGCGGGCATTTTCGGACGGGACGATTCCAGAGTTTCCAGAGGATTCTGGAGGAGAAAAAAGGGCAGGCCGGGGCGGCTGAATTTCTGCCCGACGGGATCGCGATGGCCAAATCTCTGGGCGGGGGTTTTCCGATGGGGGCTTTTTGGGTGCGCGAGCCTTACGCGGATTTGCTGGACGCGGGATCGCACGGCACGACTTACGGGGGATCGCCGCTGGCGTGCGCGGTGGCGCGGAAAGTCCTGGAAGTGATCGAGCGCGACAAACTGGCGGACAACGCGCGGGAGGTGGGCGGCTGGTTGAAGGGGGAGTTGCTGAGGCTGGCGGCCAAATATCCGGCAGTGATCCATCAAGTCCGAGGCCTGGGTCTGATGATCGGAATGGAGCTGGCGGCGAATATCCCGGCATTTGCGGGGGCGGAAAAAACGCCCGCCATCCAATTCATCAATCGTCTGCACGAAGGCGGCGCGCTGGCCGTGCCGTCGGGGGCGAACATCATCCGGCTGCTGCCGGCGTTGAACTTGCGCGCGGCGGAAGCGGCGCAGGGCATTGAGGTCATCGAGTCGGTGGTGGTGAGAATATCCCAATGAAACATCTCTTGAGCCTGGAAAAGCTGTCACGGATTGAAATGCAAACGATTCTGGCGGCCAGCGCGGGGATGAAGCGGGAACGGGGCCGGCTGGGCGCCCGGGGGCTGGCGTTGCGGCCGCTGCCCGTGGAGGAGGACGAGATACCCAAACACGCCAGCCAGCCGTTGCGGGGCCAGGCGTGGGCGCTGCTGTTTTCCAAATCGTCCACGCGGACGCGGGTTTCCTTTGAGGTGGGGATACGGGAGTTGGGGGGGCAGGTGATGTTTCTCAGCGCGTCGGAGATTCAACTGGGGCGCGGGGAGCCCATCAAGGACACGGCGCGGGTGCTGGGGCGGATGATTCACGGGGCGGTGATTCGGACCTACGCGCAGCAGGACGTGGAGGAGTTTGCGGCGTATTCGTCGGTGCCGACGATCAACGCGCTGACGGATGCGGAGCATCCGTGCCAGATCTTGACGGATATATTCACCTTTCAGGAGAGGCGCGGGCCGATAGCGGGCAAGGTGGTGACGTTCATTGGAGATGGAGCGTGCAATGTGGCGGCCTCGTGGATTTTTGCGGCGGGGAAGCTGGACTTTGAATTGCGGATTGCGGCGCCGAAAAAATATCAACCGGCGGCGGAGTTGTTGCGCCGGGCCGGTGGAAGAATTGTATGCACGGAGGACGTTTTGGCCGCCGCCCGGGGCGCGGATCTGCTGTACACGGATGTTTGGGTGTCCATGGGCAAGGAGGGGGAGTCGGAGGAACGATTGCGCGAACTGGCGGGCTATCAGATCAACGGGAAGGTGGTGCGGCTGGCCAAACCCAACGCGCTGGTGATGCATTGCCTGCCGGCGTATCGGGGCAAGGAAATTGACGAGGAAACCTTCGAGGCCCATGCGTCCACGATCTTTGAAGAGGCGGAGAACCGGCTGCATTGCCAGAAAGCGATTTTACAATGGCTGGTATCGTGAGGGAGGAGAGGGCCGGGCGGACAGTGCCCATTGAAATCAGTGATGCGGTCAACGCGCGTATTCTGGCGGTTTCGGAGGACAAGCTGCAGGGGTACCAACGCGATCCGCTGGGGGAAATCGCGCGGCAGAGCGGAGTGGCGGAGGAGGTGGTGGTGGAGCGGCTGGGCGCGATGCTGGAGGGAGGGACGATCCGCCGGGTGCGGCAGACGTTGCTGGCGACCAATCTGGCGCAAGGCTCGCTGGTGGCCTGGCAGGCGCCGCCGGAGAAGCTGGACGCGGCGTTTGATTACATGTTCCAAAAGGACCCGTTTTCGGGGCATGTGGTGCTGCGCTCCACGGACGCGGCGACGGCGGGATCCAATTACAAACTTTGGACGACGCTCAAAGTGCCGCAGGGTTTTTCGCTCAGGAAACACTGCGAGTTTCTGGCGCGGCAAACGGGGGCGGAGCACTTTCGCCTGATGCCGGCGCGGCGGCTGTTTGCGCTGGGGGTGGGGCACATTCGGCGGCGGGGCCTGGAGCCTGGGGCCAAGGCCGGCGTGCCGGCGGAGGCGACGGAGGTGGCCATCGCGCAACTCAATGAGCTGGAATGGCGCGTCTTGACGGCGCTGAAGCGGGAATTTGCGGCGGCGGAACTGATGCCCGATTTGTGGCGGGCGCGGGCTGAGGAAGCGGGATTGCCGCTGGAGACATTTTGTGAAATCGCGGAGGGCCTGAACCGGCGAAAAATCATCGGGCGATTCTCGACGTTTCTGGAACACGTCAAGCCGCTCAAGGATGGGGAGCGGGTGACGCGCTTCAACGCGCTGTTTCACTGGGCGGTTCCGGCCGGGCGGGAGATTGAAGCGGGGCGGGAAGTGGGGCGGCATTACATCATGACCCACGCCTATTGGCGCGAGGGCGGCCCGGAGTTTCACGATGTCAACATCATGGGCGTGGCGCATGGGATGGAGAAGGCGGCGCTGCTTGCGCACAAAAGGGCCATTGACGCGCATTTGCTGGAATGCGGGCTGGCGGTCAGTTATACCAATGTTTTTTGGGGCGGCCGCAGCGAGATCAAGCCGTCGGAGATCGCGCCGGCGGCTTACCGGCAATGGTGCCAGAGCATGGGGCTGGACCCGGAGCAGATGCGGGATTGAAGGGCACTCGGGAGGCAAGACGGGGATTAGGATCAGGATTGGGATTAGGATTAGAATTCAGGATTAGGAATTAGGAGATTATGCCCAGCGTTTACATAAAGACTTATGGATGCCAGATGAATGAGCGCGACTCGGAAGCGGTCGCGGCGCAACTGGTGGCCAAAGGGTATTCGCTGGCGTCGTGCGAAGGGGCGGCGGATGTGATCTTGCTCAACACGTGCAGCGTGCGCGACATGGCGGAACAAAAAGCCATCGGCAAAATGCAGAATGTGGCGGCGGAGGTCCGGCGCCAGCGGCCAGAGGTGGTTCTGGGTTTGATGGGCTGCATGGCGCAAAGCCGGGGCGGGCAATTGCTGGAGCAACTGCCGGATGTGGATTTGGTGGTCGGCACCCAGAAATTCCATCGCACGGCGGATTATCTGGATGAGATTTTGGCCGGCCGCCGCAGTAAAATCGTGGATGTGGCAGCCGAGGCGGGAAGCGAGGCGAGGATCAAGGAACATTTGCCGCGCGGCCAGGCGGGCGGCGGGAAGCATGCGACCGGGCGGGTGTCGGCGTTTGTGAGCATCATGCAAGGTTGCAACCAGTATTGCACCTTTTGCATCGTGCCGTACACGCGCGGGGAGGAGCGGAGCCGGAGCATCGCGGACATCGTGGCGGAGTGCCGGGAATTGGCGGAGGGGGGCGCGCGGGAGATCACGCTGCTGGGGCAGATCGTCACCAGCTACGGCAAGGGGGATTTGGCACCGAGGGAAGGGAAGTCGGGTTTTGTGCAATTGCTGGAGGCGGTGCAGGAGGTTCCGGGAGTGGAGCGGATTCGGTTCAGTTCGCCGCATCCCAAAGGCTACGGGGAGGATTTGGTGGAAGCGTACGGGCGGCTGGGGAAGTTGTGTGAAAGCGCGCATTTGCCGGCGCAGAGCGGGAGCGACCGGATTTTGAAGTTGATGCATCGCGGCTACACCCGGGAACGATACGTGGGCCTGATCAAGAAGCTGCGGCGGGTGCGGCCCCGGATGGGGATCACCACGGACCTGATCGTCGGTTTTCCGGGGGAAACGGAAGAGGATTTCGAGCAGACACTGTCGCTGGTGAGAGAGGTGGAGTTTGATAACGGTTATCTTTTCAAGTATTCGCCGCGCAGGGACACGCCGGCGGCGGGCCTGCCCGGGCAAGTGCCGCAAGGGGTGAAGGAGGAGCGCAACGCGCGGCTGCTGGCGCTGGTGAACGAAATCGGCGGGCGGCGTTACGGCGACCAGGTGGGCCGGAGGCTGGAGGTGCTGGCAGAAGGGCCGAGCAAGCGAAACGCCTCGCGGTGGATGGGGCGCACGCGCTGCAACCGGATTGTTGTTTTTGAGGGCGGGAAGGAGGAGCGGGGGCGGTTGCTGGATTTGAAGATTGAGAGGGCGGGGGCGTTTACGCTGTATGGGGGAAGGGATGAAGTGAAGGCCGACGGCTAAAGACCAAAGGGGGAGGCTGCATTTAAGAATTGCTTCGGGGGTGGTTTTGTGGTCGTTTGCGCGGCGACAATGCCTATGAAACTGTCCATGTTATCAAAGCTCCTGGGGCTGGGGATGGCGGCGCTGAATTTGTTCGGGCTGATCAAACCCGCCGGGTTCGCGGCCGCGGCCCGCAGATTTCCGCGTTCTCTGCCGCTGGGCTATTTGTTGATGCTGCTGGGGACGGCCTGGTTCATTTGGAACGTCAACCATGAGTCGCTGGCTGATTTTGAGGGGATGAAGCCGTTTTTGTATGTCCTGTTCGCCGGGGTGGGGGTTGGGACGTGCTTTTTCGTGACCGATTTTCTGGCGGTGCGGGGACTTTCGGTGGTGTTGCTGCTGCTGGCGAAGGTGATGTTCGACGCGGAGCGGTGGGAGGAAAGCCAGTGGAGGCTGGTGATCGCGGTTTGGGGATACTTGCTGGTGCTGGCGGGGATGTGGTTTACGGTGTCCCCGTGGCGTTTGCGGGATCTTATCAATTGGAACACGGCCAACGAAAAGCGGACGCGCTTATGCTGTGGGCTGCGAGTGGGGTTTGGATTGTTCGTCGCCCTGCTGGGGTTCGCGGTGTTTTGAATCTGTCTATTTGTCTTTGAGGGTGATGTCGCCTTTCCAATCGGGCGGGAGTTCTTCGGAATGGATTCCCTCGATGTGCTCGAGATAGAATTCGGAGGGGCCGTCCTTGGGGTTTAATTCGAGCACGCGCCGGAAGGCGGCGGCGGCGGCGGCAAAATCCTTCTTGACGAAGAGGGCGCGGGCGCGCTCGAAGCGCTCCCGCAGCTCGCGAGTTTTCTCCCCGTCTTCCGGCCGGTCCATGAGTTCATAGACCTGGACGGCTTTTTCAAAGCCTTTCAAGCGGAACAACCCCACGTAACGGGTGACGAGACGGGGGCCGATGCCTTGGTGGGTGTCGCCGGTCATCAGGACGCGGGTGCCGAGGTATTTGTTGAGGCCCTCCATGCGGGAGGCGAGGTTGATGTTTTCGCCGAAGGCGGTGTAATCCACGCGGGTGGTGCTGCCGAAATTGCCGACGTTGGCCTCGCCGGTGTGCAGGCCGATGCGGGTGAGGACTTTTTTGCCGTTGAACTCGTGTTTGTCCTGGTCGCGGAAACGGAGGGCGGCCTCGGCGGCGCGGTAGGGATGGTCGTCCTGGGGGTCGGGGGCGTTCCAGAAGGCGAAGATGGCGTCGCCGATATACTTGACGATGGTGCCCTCGGTGAAATGGATGCACGCGTCCACGGCGGTCTGGAAGTAGGCGTTCATCAAATTGGCGAGTTGGTCGGGGTCCATGCCCTCGGTGATGGTGGTGAAGCCAGCGATGTCGCTGAAGAGGATGGTGAGCATCTTTTTTTTGGCGCCGGGTTTGAGGAGTTGGGGGTCGCTCGCGAATTTTTTGACCAGGCGGCGCGGGAGGTAGAGGCCGAGGGATTGTTCCACCTTTTGTTTTTCAACGTAAACCTGGATGGAGTTGAACGCCACCGACCAT
>JBEKOF010000138.1:0-11788 GCA_049522055.1 Verrucomicrobiota bacterium
GCTCGTTTTACCTTGCTGTCGAAGACCTAAAATAGTATCAAGACCCGGAGACCCAAACATGAGTCCCAAACGACCGGCTTACTCAGACCCCGCCGGTGTCTTTTTCCCGTGAGTCAACGGGTATGGTTGGCCCGAAAGATGGCGGGTAGGCGTAAGTCCCGTGGCTGGCCCGGAGTGGCAGACGTCGGACTGAAGTTGGGGGCGTCGTGGGTGCGGAAATCTCGACAAGGACTTGATGCGCGGCCTGCCGGCTGAGAGGACTTGGCGAAAGCTTTCGCGCTCACGTCGCCGGGGCAGCCTGTCTTCGGCGCTTAGAGACGGTGCAACGGTGCGGACCCGCCTTCGCCAGGTTACAGCGCGGCAAGCACGAAGGCCGAGGGCTCGGTTCGTGGTATTGTCATATTGGATCATAGGCCGCGAAGAAACCCCTTCGTTTCCCTCGTGACCTGTTTAACGTTCTCACCCCAACGCCCCGGTTGGCCAGGCCGGATCAAAACCTTTGTCCTCCAAAGCCCGGAGGGCAGCGGAGGATCATCCCTGCCCCCACCCCCGCTTTTAGAATCAAGGCATAGGAAATACCAGTCAATGAATTTTGCCAGCGGCGCAATCATGCGTTGTTGTTTCGACCAGCTTCCAACCTCCGTGTCAGCTATCATAACCCGCGCCGAGCTCGACAAATTGTTCGACGCCCGGCAGATAACCTTCAATCGCAGCGTCAACGAAAGTCGCCCGCACGGCCGTCGAATGCCCGACTGGCGGAATTCCTTCATAGGGATAACGCAGCATTTTCGGAACGAACCCGGTCAACCGATGGCCCAGCAACATAGGAAACACCGTGGCACACAACCCGGCGTAGCAATGGTTCGGCAGAACCTTTATCAATTTTCCGCAGGCCTCATCCCGCCTTAACCCGAGTTGATGTTGCAGCCACCGCATAGTCATTGGGGACAATGCTGTCGCCGAGACTCCCAGCTTTCGACTCGATAAAATAACGTGGGCCTGGTAAAGGACCATGACAACCAGCCAAGCCGGCAAAAAGAAAATCCAGATGAGAGCGAACAACAAGGCCGCCATGCGCGAACACTTATATGATTGTTCTTTTTCCAATGCCATCGAAGGCCGAGGGGGCGGTTCGTCGAAGGCCGAGGGGTCGGTTCGTGGTATTGTCATATTGGATCGTATGCCACAAAAAAATACCTTCGTTTCCTTCCTGCCCTTCTGTTCAATCTTCTTACCCCAGCGCGCCGGTGGCCCAAGGCCGGATCAAAACCCTTGTCCTCCATAGCCCGGAGGGCAGCGGAGGATCCTCCTGCCCTGTCCTCCATAGCCCGCAGGGCGGCGGAGGACCATTCTGGCCCCCCCCAGTTTTGGAATCAAGGCAAAGCCTTTGCGCCTTTGCGCCTTTGCGTTAATTCCATCCTTGCCCCCAGCACAGCCTTTGAACCAAGGCAAGGCTCTTATTCTGACAGTCATTCCCCTGCCATTCTGCCCCTCCCCGGTTTAGTAACCAAGGCAAAGCACGAGCGCCCACCGTGCGCGCCGCGCCAGTTTGAACCCCAAAAAACGGAAACTGCGTTTTTGAAACCTTAGTAAATCACTCATATTACTTAACTTAAAACCCCTCATCGGTTCACTTTTACGCTATAACATTCTAGTATGCAAATAGTTGCAATAAAAGACTCTTGCCGGTTTTGCGCCTCCAAACTCCCCTTTTAGCCTCTCCAATACCTCCGATTTCTCCGATTTCTCCGTTCTTTTAACGACCCGTTCCCCCTCACACTACCTTGATCTGCATCTTCTCCTTATCCACCCCTTCCACCATCCTGCTCATCAAGCTGCCTGCCGCTTTCCCGTTGCATCCGCGCCTCTTTGCCTCCCGAATCTACTTGCAGCCGCCGCCGTTCCGTGCTCTGCTTCCTCTGTTGATAATTCTCAATCATTCCGAGCCAAAAGTCATTCTATGAAAAACAGATTCCTTGTCCTCCTCGCCGCCGCCGCCCTGTTGATTCCAACCTATCGGGGCTTTGCCGCCGGCACCAACGCCGCCGCCGCCTCCGACTTGAAGGACTTGATCACCCGCATCCAAACCAGCCTGCAAGCGGGCCAGAAAACCGAAGCCGGCCAGGCCGACAACATCAAGCAGTTCGACGCCCTCCTCGCCAAGTACAAAGGCGACACCAGCGACGACGTGGCCAGAATCCTTTACATGAAAGCCACCCTCTATTTGCAGATCTTCAAGAACACCGATAAAGGAACCGAACTCCTCAAACAACTCCAGCACGACTTCCCCGATTCCACTTTCGCCAAAGGCGTGGACCAAATGATCGCCACAGCCAAGATCCAGGCTGGCCTCGTCAAGACGGCTGCATTCCCCGACTTCAACGAACAGGACCTCGACGGCAAACCCCTCTCCGTCGCCAGTTACAAAGGCAAGGTGGTGATGGTTGATTTTTGGGCGACTTGGTGCTCCCCCTGCCGGGCGGAAGTGCCCAACGTCGTCAAGGCCTACCAGAAATACCATGACAAAGGGTTTGAGATCATCGGCATCAGCCTCGACCAGGCAGGGGCCAAGGACAAACTCACCACCTTTATGAAGGACAACAACATGGCCTGGCGCCAATACTACGATGGCGGTTTCTGGACCAACAAACTGGCCGTAAAGTACGGCATCCAGAGCATCCCGCAAGCCTTCCTGCTGGATCGCGATGGCAAAATCCTCGCCCAAGGCGAATCCATCCGTGGCGATGCCTTGGATCCAGCCATCGCCAAGGCTCTGGGCATCAACTAAGAGCCTGTTTTCAAACAGGCTCTAACCTTGAAAATCGCCGCTCCTCGTTCACTCCGGTCCCGCGTCCGCCTTTTGCTCTGCGGACTTGCCTGTGGCTTGTTGGCCGCCGTCCTTTCCGGTTGCCAGGCCATTGGCTTCTACAAGCAAGCCGTCACCGGCCAGTGCCAAATCCTCACCCACCAGCAACCCATCAGCCGGCTCATTGCCGATCCGCAAACCCCCGCCCCCCTCAAAGCCAAATTCGAGCAAATCCTCAAAATCCGCCAATTCGCCGCCGACCAACTCCATCTCCCGGCCGGCCAAAGCTATCTCAAATACGCGGACCTGCACCGCCCCTTTGTCGTCTGGAACGTCAACCTCGCCCCCGCCCTTTCCCTGGCCCCCAAGACCTGGTGGTTCCCCGTCGTTGGCCGCGCCAGCTACCGCGGATACTTCAACGAACAAGCCGCCCGCAACTACGCCAATGACTTCGCAAAAAAAGGCTGGGATGTCTATGTGGACGGCATTGAAACCTATTCCACCCTCGGCTGGTTTAATGATCCCCTCCTCAACACCTTCATCAACGAACCCGATTCCTACCTGGCCGAAATCATCTTCCACGAACTCACCCACCGGCGCCTCTTTGTCCCCGGCGACACCGATTTCAACGAAGCCTTCGCCACCTTCGTTTCCATGGAAGGCCTGCGCCGCTGGTTCCTGGCCTCCTCCAACCCACAGGGCTACCACCACTACCGTGTCGGCCTCGATCAGGACCGCCAATTCGTCGGCCTCGTCACGGCCGCCCGCGATCAACTCCAGGCCATCTACGACGATCCAAAATTAACCGTCCCCGCCAAACTGGCCCGCAAGCAGCAGATCATTGCCCAACTTCGCGCCCAACATGACGCCCTGAAAGCCTTTTGGGGCGGCGCCTCCCCTTTCGACGACTGGTTCGCCGAGCCGATCAATAATGCCAAATTGAACACCGTTTCAGCCTATTACGACCTTGTCCCCGCCTTCGCCGCCCTCCTTCGCTCCAACCACGGCGACCTCGAAAAATTCTACCAAGCTGTCGCCCGCCTCGGGAAATTGCCGATCCAGCGCCGCCATCAGGAGTTGGAGGCTTGTCTGCATCAAGAACTCCCTTGAAAACCTGTCCGCTTCCGGGCACATTCCCTCCATGAAGTCTGTTTTCACAGGGCCGGTCTATGTCGTGCGCGATAATATCGACACCGACCAAATCATCTCCGCGCAATACCTCAACCTCGTCCCCACCATCGCCGAAGAATACCAAAAGCTGGGCAGCTATGCCCTGGCGGGCCTCCCCGACGCCCTTTACCCCGATCGTTTTGTCAACCCGGGCCGGACCAAGAGCGACTATCCCATCCTCGTGGCCGGCCGCAATTTCGGCTGCGGCAGTTCGCGCGAGCACGCCCCCATCGCCCTGGGCTCGGCCGGCTGCAAAATCGTCCTGGCCGAAAGTTTCGCCCGCATTTTCTTTCGCAACTCCGTGGCCACCGGCGAGCTTTATCCCTGCGAATGCCTCGACCGCCTCTGCGACATTTTGCGCCGCGGCGACGTCGTGACCGTGGATTTGGACAAGGCCACCGTCACCGCGCAAGAGACCGGAAAGGTCTATTCCTTCAAAGCTTTGGGCGATGTCCGCCCGGTGGTGGATGCCGGCGGCCTGTTCAACTACGCCCGCAAGACCGGCATGATGCCCGCCTCTTGATCCCCACCGCGGGAAAAAATGTCCCTGGACTCCTCAGCGTGGTTTTATGGCACTGCCTGGTACTTGGCGTTTCTCTTCTCCACCACCGTCCATGAAGCCGCCCACGCCTTTGTCGCCTTGAAGTTGGGCGATGACACGGCCCAGCGCGGCGGCCAGGTCACCTTGGACCCCATCCCCCACATCCGGCGCGAACCGGTCGGCATGGTCCTGGTTCCCATCCTCTCCTACCTGCTGGGCGGTTGGATGATCGGGTGGGCCAGCGCGCCGTATGATCCAGAGTGGGCCAGTCGCAACCCCAAGCGGGCCGCCCTCATGGCTGTGGCCGGACCGGCCTCCAACCTGTTGCTTTGTCTGGCCGCCGCCCTCCTGATCCGCCTGGGCATCTGGGGCGGCTGGTTTCAAGCCCCCGCCATGATTACCCTCACTCACATCGTAGCGGCCAATCCCTTGGGCGGACTTTTAAAGTTTCGCGAGCTTGCCTCCGTCCTTCTCAGCGTCTTTTTTTATCTCAACCTCCTGCTCTTCGCCTTCAACCTGATCCCGCTGCCTCCCCTGGACGGCAGCAGCGTGCCGCTCCTCTTCCTCTCCGATGCCGCCGCCAAAAAATACACCGCCTTCGCCAGGTCGCCGGGAATGTCCATGGTGGGACTGCTTCTGGCCTGGCAGCTCTTCGGCCCGTTCGCCTCCGTGCTGCACCGCTGGGCCGTTCAATTGCTCTACCCGGCTCTTCATTACTTTTGATCCGGCGCCTTGAGCAAGGCCATCTTCGGCCGCGTTTCCGCCGTCAACGGATTGCCGCCGCCCTCCTCCAACTTCGCCAGCCAGCGCCCGATGAGCGCCAACACCTGTGTCATGTCCAAGTGTTCGTGTTCCGGCGGATACAGCATCAGATTCCTCCGCGCCAGCTTCAACAACGCGGCGGCCGGCCCCAGCCGGTCTTTCTGCAAATGCACAAACGCCCCGGCCACTTGAATCAGCCCCTTGTAAAAAGGGTCGTTCCTGCCGCCCCGTTCCGGCAGCCAGAGTTGCTCCAACACCTCATGCGCCTCGTAAAACTCACCGCGGTTAAAACACTCGAAATACCCCGCGTAACGCGGGTCCACCCCGCCCCCGCCCGCGCCCGCCATCTTCACCGCGATTTTTTCCGCTTTGCGGCTCATGGCTCCAGCATAAGCCCCGGCCCGAATTGCGACAGCCAAAATGGCCGGCGCCCCGCTGCTCCGATCCTGTCGCGAATCGTCAGCCAGCCTGGCGGTGCGCTCTCCAATTCCTCTCGCATGGTTCCGGCTCAGGTCTTGGGGGCCATCTCCCTCTCGCGGTCTTCCATGGCCGCTTTGCGCGACAGGCGCACCCGGCCTTTTTCATCCACCCCCAGACATTTGATCCAGATTTCATCGCCCAGTTTGACAATGTCCTCCGTTTGTTTGACTCGGAAATTTGCCAGCTCGCTGATATGCACCAAGCCGTCCTTGCCCGGCAGGAATTCGACGAACGCGCCGAATTCCTTGATCGTCACCACTTTTCCGCGATAGATTTTCCCGATTTCCGCCTCGGCCGTCATCCCCTCCACTGCCGCCCGCGCAATCTTCATCCCTTCGGCCGAGATGGAGTAAATGTTCACCGTGCCGTCGTCGTCTATGTTGATCTCGCAGCCCGATTCTTCCACCAGCCGCTTGATGTTCTTGCCCCCGGGGCCAATCAACGCGCCGATCTTCTCCGGGTTGATCTTCAACTGCACGATCCGCGGGGCGTACTGGCTCATCTCGGCCCGCGGCGCGGCCAGCGTCTCAGCCATTTTGGCCAGCACGTGCAGACGGGCGACGCGGGCCTTTTCCAGGGTTTCGGCCATCAAGTGGTGGGGGAGGCCCCGCAACTTGAGGTCCAGTTGAAAGCCGGTGATGCCCTGGCTCGTCCCGGCAATTTTGCAGTCCATGTCGCAAAACGAGTCCTCCCACCCAATGATGTCCGTCAGCAGCTTGTGGCGGGTGATTTTATCCTTCTCGTCATGCTCCGTGCAGATGCCGATGCTGATGCCGCCAACTGGCCGGATCAGAGGAACCCCCGCATCCATCAACGCCAGGGTCGCGCCGCAGACGGTGGCCATCGAACTGGATCCGTTGGATTCCATGATTTCGCTGGTCACTCGCACGGCGTAGGGATAGGTCTCCATCGGCAGCATCGCCGCCACCGACCGTTCGGCCAGCGCCCCGTGGCCGATTTCCCGCCGGCCCGGACCGCTGATCCGGCCCGTTTCCCCCACCGAGTAATTGGGGAAACTGTAATGGAGGATGAACTTCTTGGTGGTGTCACCGCCCGTGTAGGAGTCGAATTCCTGCGCGTCCTCGTTCGTGCCCAGGGTCACGAGCGTCAGCGCCTGCGTTTCCCCGCGCGTGAAAACCGCCGAACCGTGCGCTCGCGGCAGCAGGCCGACCTCGCAAGTGATCGGGCGCACTTCCTCAAAACTCCGTCCGTCCAGCCGCTTGTTCTCGTTCATGATCAGCCCGCGCATGGTTTCCTTCTGGATGTAATAGAACGCCTCCCGCAGCACCGATTCGGTGACTTCTTCGGCGCCGAATTTTTCAATCAGTTTGGCCGCCACGTCGTCCGTCACGGCTTTGACGGCGGCTTCGCGCTCGAGCTTCTTCTGAGTCAGGAGCGCCGGCACGAGCCGTTCGCCGGCCAGCGCTTTGGCTTCCTTGAGTATATTGTCAGGCACCAGGCTCACGGTGATGGCGCGCTTTTTCTTGCCGCCGCGCGCGGCCAGTTCCTTCTGGGCCGCGATCAGCGGCTGGCAGCACTCGTGGCCGAATTTCAGCGCCGCCATGAAGTCCGCCTCGGAGATTTCGCGGGCTGAACCTTCAAACATCACCACGTCCGCGGTGTCCCCCACGTAGATGAGGTCCAGATCGCTCTCGCGCATTTGGCCGTGAGTGGGATTGGCGATCAGCTTGCCGCCGATGCGGCCGACCCGCAACGCCCCCAACGGGCCGTCCCAGGGGATGTCGCTGACCGACAGCGCGGCGGACGCGCCGATGATGCTCAGCACGTCCGAATCATTTTCCCCGTCGGCGCTCAGGAGGATGCTTTGCACCTGCACTTCATTGAACCAGCCCTTGGGAAAAAGCGGGCGGATGGGGCGGTCGGTCAGCCGGCTGGTGAGAATTTCCTTCTCCGTGGGGCGGCCTTCCCGCTTGAAATAGCCGCCGGGGAATTTCCCCGACGCCGCCGCCTTTTCCCGGTAATCCACCGTCAGCGGGAAGAATTCCTGGCCGGCTTTGGCCTTGCTGGCGGCCACGGCCGCAACCAGGATAATCGTCTCCCCAAGCTGCACGGTGACGGCCCCATCGGCCTGTTTGGCGAGTTTTCCTGTCTCGATGTGAATCTGGCTGGCTCCTATCGGGGCCGATACTTTTTCTGACATATTGTTTCCTTCACGCCCGCCGACTTAGAGGAACTTCAATGAAAACCCTGCCGGCCATACCCGGCCAGGGCGCTGATTGAAATTTCCCAAGTCAGCGGGATGTTTGTTGACGCGGGTAATGATTGTCCCATCGCCCCGCCCGCGATTGCCGGCGCGATGAAATTGATCCTTCTGACCTGGGCTTGCGGCCTGATCCGACCCAAAAGGCTAACGGCGCGCATCAGTGGCGGAGTTTCAGCTTCTTGGTGATCGCATGGTAGCGGGTAAGATCCGTGGTGTGGAGATAATCCAGAAGTCGGCGGCGCTGGCCGACCATTTTCAAGAGGCCGCGCCGCGAGCTGTGATCCTTGACGTTCTTCTGCAAATGCTCGGTCAGGTGGTTGATCCGATCGGTCAGAAGGGCCACCTGCACATCAGCCGACCCTGTGTCGCGCTCATGAATCTGGAACCCTTCTATCGTCTTGCCTTTTTCCATAGTCTGTTCGATCAATATATTATTAGTGAACGGGCATTTTACCGCTCCAAGCCAACGCTGTAAAGCCCTTTTCAAACCTATTTTTGCCTCCGCGCGGCTCGCTCATGAAGTCACACCCCTCGCCTCTTCTCCTTCGCCTCCACACTCTCCGTTTCATTCCACCGATTGCGCGGCTAATGGTATGTAAAATGCTTATGAATCTTAAGCATAAGAAAATGAAGTCTTTTGTCTCATTTCTGGCTCTGCTGGCCGTGCTGGGATGCCGCACGCCCGAATTTGAGCCTCAGCAGGCGGCGATTGTCGCGCTTCACGGCGGGGTGGAGTCCTGGAACGGCCAGGCCTGGGTGGCCGCTCATCCCAATCAACTTATCACCAATGGCGCCAAAATCCGCTCAAGCGCAGACTCCTTTGCCGATCTTTCCGCAGCCAAATCCCTCACCCTGCGCTCCTCGGGTGCGTGCGGGTTGGATTTAGAACCACCTGCCGCCTGGCAACCCAGGCATCAGGATGTGACGCAAACTGTCCTCGTCGTGGAACGGGGCTGTGTTCTGGCCTCCATCGCCAATCTTTCCCCCAGTTCCGTCTTTGAAATTCACGGCGACCAAGTGGTGGCGCAGCTTCGGGGGGCGGATTTCTCCACCAGTGCGCATGGCACGGTCGCATGGGTTGCCGGCCAGGTGAGTGTGACGGCGGGTGAAAAGTCTTCTCTGTTCCGGCAGGACGCAGATCTTACCCAACCCGAAAGGAAAATCCCCAGGCCCCATCTTGCTAATCCATCTCTTGACGGGTCAGAGTCGCTTTCCCCTTTCGAGCGCGGGTTGGCCTGCGCGCGTCATGGATGGTATTGACACTATTGACACTCCGAATTCCTTAATGGCTTGATTTTGCCCGGTGTCAAGTGTACCCTGGAAACGCGTGAATTGCCGACGCGCCTTTACATTGCTTGAACTGCTGGTGGTCATTGCCGTCATCGCCATTCTGGCGGCTATGTTATTGCCCGTGTTGTCCAAGGCCAAAAGCCGGGCGCAAGGCTCTTACTGCTTGAGCAACGGCAGGCAAATGATGGTCGCCATGTCCCTTTACGCCAGCGACAACCACGAGTTTTTTCCACCCAACCCTGACGACGGCAATTCGTTGCCCGGTTACAATTGGTGCCCCGGAAACTCCGGCATCGGTCAGGCGCAGGAATTCGATCCCGACGTCCTCTTAGACCAGTCGCGTTCGCTGCTTATCGCCTATCTGGCGGGTAATGCCACTTTATTCCGCTGTCCGGCCGATACCCGCACCGGCCTCTATCAGGGAACCAATCCCGCCTTGATCGGCAAGATCGTCCCCGCCGCCAGGACATTCTCCATGAGCCAGGCCGTGGGCACCATTGATCCCGGCTACGATCAGACCGGCCCCGGCTCCGGCGCCGCCACCGTCCTCCACTTTGGCGTGCCGGATTTGTCCGTCAACGGCCCTTGGTTAAACAACCAGCGCACCAATCGCCGGGATGATCCCTGGTTCACCTATGGCAAAGCCACCGAACTGATCGCTCCTGGCCCTGCCTTGATTTGGGTTCTGGTGGACGAGAATCCCACCGGCCTGAACGACGCCGCGTTTGCTTTCGGCATGGTCACACCTACCTGGATTGATGTTCCCGGTTCCTTCCACAACGGCGGCTGCGGCTTCGCCTTTGCCGACGCGCATTCCGAAACGCATCAATGGACTCAGACCCCGGCGACGGGAGCTGCCAATGTGCAGGATTGGACCTGGATGGCCCAAAGGACCTCCTCAGAATAATCCCTCATGGAATTCGGCCCGTCCGCCCCGCCAGTTGCTGGAGGATTTTACCGGGCGATTTTCCCTCGGTGGCCACCAGTTCGGCCATCAGCAGGCAGGCCAGGATTCCGTCCTTCTCCGCTACGGCGCGCGCGACTGGGCCGGTCCAGCCGCGATGTTTTGCCAATTGATAGACGGTCAGAGCCTGAATTTGGCCGGGCGTCAACCACGCGCCGTCCTGGTCCACCACGGCGGCATGGGCCGCGCCGCCATCCACGGCCAATCCCAGTTGCGCCCGGCCGCTGCCAACGGCTTGGCGCATTTCCTTCAGGCGCTCCGCGCTTGCCTCTGGCGCCTGGCCGCCAAAGAAGGCGTCGGACTCATTATGAAAAATAGTCAGCCTCGCCCCGGCCTTGCCCAGAAGCTCGTCCAGATAGCCCCGCCCGCAACCGTGCATCAAATCCACGGCGATTTTGAGCCTCGCCTTTTTCAGTGCGTCAAAGTTGACCCGCCTTTCAAGCTCCTGGAAATATCCGGGCCGCGGATCCATCGTCCTGACCTGGAATGTGCCGATGACCACCGCCGGGAAGCTCCAGTTCTCCTTCTGCAAACGGACCACTGCGGACTCCAGCCGGCGGGCCGCCTCCGGCGTGGCGCCCGCGCCGTCGGGGCCGCAGAAGGTGAAGCCCGAATACTCGGGCGGATCATGGCCGGCGCCGATGTTGATGCCCCCGATGGCCTGGCGTCTGCCTATCGCCAGCGCCAGCGCGCCGACGGGCGTGCCGCCTTCGCACAGCAGGCAAGTCAAGCCATTGGCTGCCAGGATTTCGGCCGCCGCCAGGGCGAATTGCGGGCCGAGAAAACGGCAGTCGTGCGCGATCACCACCTTGGGAAGACGTCCGTGGATCGGGGACTTCGGTTCCGCCAGTTCCCTTTTCAGATGCTCCGCCACGGCTTGCGAGGCCAGGCGGACGCTGGCGAAAGTAAAATCGCGCGCGATCATCCCGCGCCAGCCGGCGGCGTCAAATTTGATGCGGGTGGGGCCGGGCGAGTCCACGGGCTACTGTTTCCAATCAAACGCCTGCTTCTTCAAAGCGTAGATGTAGCCGATCAATAGGATGCCCACGAAGGCCGCCATGGAACCAAATATCAGCGGCGCGTTCACCTGGAGCATCTGCCGGTAAATGACTGCCCAAGGATATAGGAAAACAACTTCGATATCGAATAGAATAAACAGCATGGCCACCAGGTAGAACTTGACCGACAGCCTCGTGCTCCCTTCCCCGACCGGCAACATCCCGCACTCGTAGGCCGTGTCTTTGATCGCCGAGTCCTTGCCCCGCTTGCCCACCAACACGGAGAGCAGCAGCGTGCCTGCGGCGAAGAAAATGGCAACCAGTCCAAGAATGGCCACCGGAACATATTGCATCATTTGTGCGTCCTGCATGCAACAAACTTAGAAAAACTCCCCCCGCTTGGCAAGCAGCGAATGCTCACCCGCCAGACCTGCGAGTTGACTCAAATTAAAAGACACTGGGGGAGCGAAACTGAGAGGAGGCCAAAAGGGTCGTTGACTCATGGGAAAAAGACACCAGGAATTGGTGTGAATGAACATGAGCAAAGAACTGA
>JBEKOF010000139.1:0-19218 GCA_049522055.1 Verrucomicrobiota bacterium
GGCGCCTCGATTGCCGATAAGGCCACCGTCAGCGGCGGGGACAGCCCGACGGGGACCGTCACTTTCAACCTCTACAACAACGCGACCGCCTCCGGCACGCCGGTGTTCACGGCTACCGCGACACTCTCCGGCGGCGTGGCCACCTCGACCGGCTACACCGCCACCGCAACGGGCACCTATTACTGGGTGGCCACCTACAACGGCGATACCAACAACAAGTCGGTCACCAGTGGCGCGGCCCTGGAGCCGGTGACGGTGAATTCCCCGCCGACGGCCAACTGCGTGAGCATTACCGCCGTTGAGGGCGAGGCAATCACACCAGTCACGATGACAGCAAGCGGCGGGACCGGTTCGCCCTACACGTTCTCGGCCACCGGTTTGCCGACGGGCCTGACCATGTCCTCCAGCGGGACAATTTCGGGCAAGCCGACGGTCAGCGGGACCTTCAGTTACACCGTTACAGTCAAAGACTCAGCGGGCAATACGGGCACGGTCAATTGCTCAGTCTCGGTATGTGGTTTGACGTTGACCTGCCCGCCCAATGTGACGATTGCCGCCAATTGCACCCCCACCATTTATTGCACCTTTACGCCGTCGGATTGGAACAGTTCTTGCAACGCCGCTGGCACGCCCCCTAATTGGTGGACCAGTTTTGACCAACAGAATCATGGGAACAACTGCATCAGCTCGTTGTCAAGCTGGTGGACAGCTTGCACGGGACAGAACCCGGGCAACAATGTCTGGAATTTCTGCCAGACGCAACAGACTGGCAACAATTCGAATCCATCTTGGGGCAGCACCTGGAGCCAAAACTCAGCGCCCAGTTGGTGCGCCAACTTTAATTCCGACAACCCCAATGGCAATTGGTGGGTGCCTTGCAACGGCAATAATCCGGGCAACGTCCTCAACAACTGCTTTAGCGCAGTTTACCCAAGTGGCTACGTTCAAGTCGGCTTGGCCAACGGTTACTGTGTCAAGTTGACCTCTTACAACGCCGTTCGGCAGTGCCTCGGCTTCACGGGAACGCCGGGTTGCCTGAACGGCAACGCCACCAATCCTAATTCTTGCAGCGCCGGCTCCTTCTGCGCCGAGGTTCTGGCACTCCAATTGAACTGCGACTTTGGTGATGCCGGGTCCGCTTCAGGCTTTGGCGGACCTTGTGGCGATCTGGTTCTCAACGATCCCACCTCCCCTTGCAATGGCAGGAAGGTCTCCGACATTCTTCAGATTGCCAATTGTTGCCTGGGGGGCGGCAGCGTTCCGTCGGGCTGCACGCCCAGCTACCTCTGCACGCTGTGCAGCAATCTCAACCAGTGCTTCGAGGGGTGCCAGGTCAGCAGTTGGTGCCAGTCGCATCTGGTCGCCGTTTGCATTCCGCTGCCCTCTGTCAGCGGCAAGGCCACGGTGACAGCCAGCGCTTGCAGCGCCACCCCGGTGTTGACCTACTGCGATACCGTCGCCCCGGGAAGCTGCCCCGGCAGCTATGTCGTCACCCGCACTTGGACGGCGGTGGAATCCGACACAGTGACCAATTCCTGCGAACAATTGATCACCCTCACCACTTCCTCCATCTCCGGCAGGGTTGTTAATGATTGCCTCGGCGCAGGCTGCACCAGCGGGAAATCCACCCCCAACTTCTCCGGTGACGCTGGCATCGCCGGTGTTACCGTCACGCTCAACGGCTCCAGTGGCTCGGTCACTACCACGACCGACTCCAATGGCGACTTTACCTTTGCCGTTTTGGGCGGCGAAACCTACACGGTGGTCGTGACGCCCCCGGCGGGTTACTCCTTGACCTACCCGACCAGCGGCACTGCCGACCAAACGACAGTCACGCTCAGCGCCTGCGGGTCTGACACTAATTTGGTCTTCGCCTATATGGGCAACCTGACCAGCGTCGTGTTGATCAAGACCGGTCCCACAACTGCGGCCTGCGGCCAGACCATCACTTATAATTTTGCCGTCACCAATACCGGCAATAATTGCGTCACCTTGACGGTCAATGACCCGCTGCTGGGCGGACAAATATTCTCGCAGAGTTCGGTCGGGCCGGGCCAGGGATTCGTCTTCAGCAAAAATTACACTCTCATAGCGGCCGATATCGGCACTCTGGTGAACACCGCAACGGCCACCGACACTCCGGCCCAGGGCTTGCCGGTCACATCCTCCTCCTCCGCCACCACCACGGTGACGACGGTGCCGGTGACCCAATCCATCTGTTGCAACTTCAATTCCCAGATGCCCGCCAACGGATGGCTCTGGTGCAATTCTCATGTCAGTTGCAAGCCCGGACAGCCGGCTGACATCCATTGCTCGGGCGCCACCATTACGATCACCGGCAACAGCGGCAAAATCTACACATATCCTGTGCCCGACTGTGACATAGTTTTTGCTGCCAACTGCACGGTCGGGTCATGCACTTTCAATGGCACGAAGTGGACCACCACCCTTCCTGTGAGCGGAGATGACGAGATATTTCTGGCGGGCTGCGCGATTCCGTGCAACCCCGACTTTGCCAATGCCAGGACCGTCTGCTGGCAGGGGAATTTCACCTGCAATACGCCGGGAACCACGTGTAACTGGCAATGGGGCGCCGCTTGCTATAATAACAGTCAGCCCGCATGCGGCTCGATCTCTGTGAAAGCCTGTCACAATACCCCCTGCGGCTATAACGGCAACTCCGGCGACCACGCCGGCACGCCCGAGAACTGCAAACCCTATTGCGTGGGGGGTGGCACCGGCGGCGGCGGCTCCAATTGGACCGGTTCCTGGAGCGGCACTGGTTCATGCACTTTCAACCCATGCGAATAGGCGCTTGGGCGGGTCGGGGCCTTTTGGCCGGCAGTTTTGACGGCGCGACTTTTTGGCATTTCATCTTTTGCTTTGCGGGAAAAGTGGCATAATGGGAGGCAGAACATGAAATTGTCATTTCCTTTCGCCTTGATTCTCGCCGGCAGCGCCGCCCTGCCGTTTCTTCTCTCCGCCCAGACTCCGGCTGGCGGCGGCAACGCCAGCGAGGGCGTCGGGCCAATTATCAAATTCAACACCGAGAGTTACGACTTCGGCAAGGCCCTCTCCGGCGACACCGTCAGCTACACTTACCTGGTGACCAATGCCGGCGATGCCATGCTGGACGTGAGCAGCGTCAAAGCCGGTTGCAGTTGCACCGTCATCGGAGGATCGTGGACGCCGCATATTGCGCCCCACGAAACGGGGATCATCCCGGTTTCCGTCCACACCAGCGGCACTGGCCCGATTGATAAAATGGTCACGGTGGCTTCCAATGACAAAGCGCGTACCAATGTGATCCTTCACGTCCGCGGCACCCTCTGGGTGCCAATCGAAGTCAATCCCTTTCGGGCGTATTTTACCATCAAGCCTGATGGGCGGTCGGTTGCGCCGCAAGTGCTGAAAATCATCAACCGAACAGACAAGCCCCTGATCCTTTCGGCCCCGCAAAGCAGCACGCCGGCGTTTTCGGCTGTCCTCACGACTAACAAACCCGGCCAGGAGTTTGAATTGAAGATCACCGTGACGCCACCCGATCCCGCCACAAATGCCCCTGGGCCGGGCTACCTTCAAGGGACTATTTCCATGAAGACCTCCTCGTCCAATATGGCGGTGCTGAACGTAGTAGCGATGGCCACTATCCAACCGGAGATCCAATTCCTGCCGCCGCAAATTCAAATGCAAAGCGGGCCGCTTCCCAGGGGGTTGACAAACTACATCAGCGTCCTCAACAACACTGCCGCCCCACTGAAGGTGTTGGATGCCACGGCGGATGCCCCCGGAGTGAACGTCGCCATCAATGTGTTGACGCCCAACCAGAACTACTCCGTGGCGGTGGGGTTCCCGCAGGGATTTGAATTCAAGCCCAATCAAAAAGTGGTGATCAGCATCAAAACAGATAATCCGCGTTATCCCGCCATTGAGGTCCCGATTTTGCCAATGCAGCCGCTCCCGCGGCGGCCGCTCCCCGCTCCCACCCCGGTGGCCTTGCCCGGCAAATCCTGAAGCGCCCCGGTGTCAGGAATGGCGGTCATGGGCCCCCGCTGCGGCCCAAAGCCAGGCTGGTAAAGGTGTTGGCATCCAGATGCGCCCGCCAATTCATCTGGCCGCCACCGGCGCCTGCTTGGGTTGGGCGGCGTCCTCAGCGTCCAGGGCCTCGCGCACTTTGCGGGCCAGGGCGCTGGGCGTAAAGGGCTTTTGCAGCAGCGCCACGCCGGGGTCCAGCACGCCCTGATGCATCATCGCGCCCTGCGTGTAGGCGGAGGTGAAAAGAATCCGCGTGTGCGGAAACATCGCCCGGATGCGGTCCGACAATTCCTTGCCGCCCATGCTGGGCATGACCACGTCTGTAAACAACAAATCTATGTGGCCGGTGCCCCGTTGCTGCTTCAGGTTCAGGGCCTCCAGGCCGTTGGCCGCCGTCAGCACGGTGTAGCCCAGGCGCCGCAACAATGTGGCCGCCATCTCGCGCAAGGCCGGATCATCCTCGGCGAGCAGAATGGTTTCCGTGCCGCCCGGCAAATCCGGCGAGTCCAGACGCGGCCCAGGTATCTTCGGGAGCGGTTCGACCTGCGGCAGGTAAATTTTGAACGTGGCGCCGCGGGCCGCTTCGCTATAGACGCTGATGTGGCCGCCGCTTTGTTTGACAATGCCGTAGCAAGTGGCCAGTCCGAGCCCGGTTCCCTGGCCAACCTCTTTGGTGGAAAAAAACGGCTCGAACACGCGCGCTTTGTCCTCCTCCTTCATCCCGATGCCCGTGTCGGTGATGGCCAGCATCACATATTCCCCGGCCTTCAATCCTGGAAAACCGCTCACATAGTCCGGGCCGAGCGTCACGTTGGCCGTCTCCAGCATCAGTTTGCCGCCGTTGGGCATCGCGTCGGCGGCGTTCATCACGATATTGACGATCACTTGCTCAATTTGTCCCGCGTCCACCTTCACGGCTCTGAGTCCGGCGGCGGGGACAATGGACACATCCGCATTTTTGCCCACCAAATGGCGCAGCATGGTTTCCATGCCGGCAAGGATGGCGTTCAAATCGAGCACCTCGGGCTGGAGCATTTGTTTGCGGCCATAGGCCAGAAGCTGGCGCGTCAGGATCGCGGCCCGCTCGGCCGCCTGGCGGATTTCCCGGGCATTTTTGAGCAGCGGATTGCGCGCGGGCAGATCGTTGAGCAGCAATTCGCTCTGCCCGATGATCGCCGTCATGATGCTGTTGAACTCGTGGGCAATGCCTCCCGCCAGTTTGCCCACCGTTTCCATTTTCTGCGATTGAAACAAATGCGCTTCCAGCCGTTTGCTCTCGGTGATGTCCCGGACCGTCGCCAGGCTGAAGACCTTTCCGGCTGACTGCACCCTGCTGATGAGCACGGTGGCCGGAAACTCCTCGCCCCCGATCCGCCGGTGCGTCCACTCGAAAAAGTGCGAGCCTTCGCGCATCGCCTTCTCTATCATCTCCCTGCCTTTTTCGGCCGACGCGCGCCCGTCCGGCTGGCGATCGGGAGACAGTTCCCATGGGCTGTGCGCAATAAAATCCTCCATGCTCTTCGCCCCGAACATCTTCACCGCCGCCGGATTTCCAGAGGTGAACTTCCAGGAAGGAGGCTCCGTGGTCATGATCGCGTCGCGCGAACTGTCGAAGAGGTCTTGGAATCTCTTCTTGCTCGCCCGCAATTCCTCCTCCGCCCACTTGCGCTCAATGCCCACGGCGATGTTATTCGAGATCGAGGCCAACGCTTCCAGGGTCGTATCGGTGAGAGTATGACGGGCGAACATCGCCACCACACCGACCAAACGATCTTCGATCAGCAAGGGGTAGCCGGCAAAGGCGACCATGCCTTCGCGTTGGGCCCATTCCTGATCTCCAACGCGCGGATCGCCCACTACCTGGTTGGTCAGATGCGGCTTTCTTTCTTCTGCAATCAGTCCGATTTTGAATTTGCCGACCGGCACGCGTCCATGCGGGCCATTGAGATGCGTGTACATGCCGGCGCTGGCTTGTAGCTCCAGCATGTTCTCCCGTGCATTGAACGTCCAAAATCGCGCGAACGCCACGTCCAACTGTCGCACGATGGCTTCACCGCACCGCCGAAGCATTTCCGCCAGCGTCCCGCCCCGCGTGAGCGCCGTGCCCACATCCGCTTCCAGTGCCGCCAGCTTCGCCCGCTCCTGAAGAGCCACTTCCGTTCGCTTGCGCTCGGTGATGTCCATATACGTCCCCAGCACACCGCTGATTTCCCCCGTGGAATTGCGCAGAGGTAACTTGTTCGAAAGAAGGGTGATGGTGTTGCCTTCGGGGGTCGTCTGGGGTTCATCGATGAGAAGTTTGGCGCGGCCGCTCTCGATGACTTCGCGGTCATCGCGGCGATACTTCTCCGCCTGATCACGCCATCCCATCTGGTAATCATCTTTTCCGATCAGGTCCTTTGGATCAGCATACCCTGCATCGCGCGCAAACACCGCGTTGCAGCCCAAGTAAACGAGATTCTTGTCCTTCCAGAAAACCCTCACGGGGATCGCGTTGATAATCCCTTCGAGGATCTGCTTTGATTCCCGCAACGCCTCCTCCGCCTCCTTGCGCCCCGTGATGTCCTGTTTGATGGCAATGTAACGGGCGATCACACCGTCGGCATCTCGCAACGGGGTGATCGTCATCTCTTCATTATAGAGGCTGCCATCCTTGCGGCGGTTGGTCAGTTCCCCGCTCCAGACCTGGCCGGACGAAATCGTCTGCCAGAGATTTCGATAGAACGCCTCATCCTGGCTGCCGCTTTTCAGGATGCGCGGGTTTTTCCCGGCGGCTTCCTCTGCGGTGTAGCCGGTCAGCGCCGTGAAAGCGGGGTTGACCGATTGAATCATGCCGTTGTGGTCGGTGATGACGACCGCGTTGGCCACCGCCTCCAAGGCGGTGCTCTGCAACCGCAGCCTTTCTTCCGTTCGCTTGCGCTCGGTGATGTCGCGCAACGTCCAGATTCTGCCGTAGTATTTTCCGTCCTTGCCAACCACTGGCGCCGAGTATTGGTCCAGCGTCGTCCCGTCCTTAAACTCAGCCTCATCGCGGCTGATTTCCTTCGGGTGAGAATAAAGATGGGCGATCTTTGCGGTGAACTGCTCGGGGTTTTTGGACATGCCCGCCACCCACCGGCGCTGGGTCTCCGCGTCTTCACAGTCCTGGATGTGTTGGGGCATTTTTAACAAGTCGGCAGTCCGCTGGTTTTGAAGTATCTTCTTGCCCTGCGGGTCCACCACCAGGATTCCATCCGGGGAGGAGTTCATTTGGGCCTCCAGCAACGCCGTTTTCCCTTTTAACTCCTGCTCCGCCCGCGTGCGCTCGCCAATTTCCGCCTGGAGCGATTGGTTGGCCGTGGCCAGTTCGGTGGTCCGGCTCAGAACTTCCGATTCCAAAAGCTCGCGCCTTCTTTGCAGGTCCCGCCGTTTTTGTTGTAGCTGCCGGACCCGCCACGCGTAAAGGCCCAGCAAGGCGGCGCACCCCAGCCCGCCGCACAGCGCCTCGAACCACGCCGTCTGGTAATAATGCGGCCGCAATTCTATCCCGATGGCATCCCCCCTTTCGTTCCACACCCCATCGGCGTTGGCCGAAACGCGGCGTGCCGGTCTTTGATCTCCACCCAGCTCTTGTCGTAGCCTTCCAGCCGGTAGCGCAGGCTGACCTTATGCGGCGCGATAAAGCTCAGCGCGGAAAAATGGATTTCCAATTCCCCGGCGCCGGGCGGCACCACCAGGCTGTTGCTCCGCATCATCTCCACCCCGTTGGCCCGCACGCTGTCAATCTGGACCGGCGGCGCGATCCGGTTGGACAGGATATGCGCCGGGTCAATTTCCACCACCCCGTTGGCCGAGGGGAACCAAATCCGGCCATCCAACGTTTTGCACGCCACATGTTCCTGGCTGCTTTTGTCCGACGGCTTCACCGATTCCGGCCCGTCGTAAACCATGCATTCGATCCGGCTGGCTTTTCCTTCCGCAAAGTCATTGATGTTCTTGCGGCTGACTTCAAAGATGCCGCGCCCGGAATCCACCCAAAGATTGCCGAAATCGTCCGGCTCGATGGAATAAATATTGTTGTCGAACAGCCCGTCCTTCCGGGTCATGAACAGGACTTGGTTGTCTTTCAGCCGGAACATCCCATTGAGCGTGGCTCCCCAGATCACCCCCTCGCGGTCTTCGCAAACCCATTGCGCGCGAGGATCCGAAAGACCCTCCGCCGCCCCCCATTGCCGGTATCCGCCATCCTTCACGCGAAAAACCCCGGTGTCGCAGGCGACCAAAATCTCCCCTTCCCGGCCCGCAGCCAGGTTGAGAACCCACTCCAGCTTGGGGTCGCCGTTGGTAAAAGGATACGGCCTGAAGTAATCCCTTCCCGCCCGGTAAAGACTTCCTCCCACCGACACCACCACGCCCTGCGCGTCCTCGGCCATCCCGGCCACCATGTTGGTGGCCTCATAGTTGGTCACCACCTTCCCGTCCGCGAAGATCACCAGGTTCTTGACCCCGCTGACCAGATAAACGTCTCCGTTGGACGCCTCAAACACGCGCTTGGTGTAAAGGTTGCTCAGTCCCGCTTCCACGCCGTAAGTCTTGGGCTTGCCGTCAAAGTAAGTCAGGCCGCCGCTGCTCCCCACCCAAATGCCCCCTTTGCGCGAGGCCCCCACCGCCAAAGCGTCTTGCTGGCCGGTGTTTTCGGAGGCCGGTTGAGTGGTGAACTTGACGTCCGTGAGTTGGCTCAAACCCTCCCGGGTTCCAACCCACAAACTGCCCTCGCGGTCTTGCGCCAGGCTCCTGACATAATCGCTGGCCAGCCCGTTGGTTTTCCGCAGGAAGCTGTAATCGCCATGGCGATATAACGCCAGACCCTGACCGGTCGTTCCGATCCACACGGTGCCATTCCGTTCCGCCAACAGAGCGCGGACTTCTGCAAACGGCACCGGAATCTCCTTCCGCACCAGGTTGGTGTCATAACAAAACAATCCCGCCGACGTGCCGACCCAAATCTCTCCCTCCTGGTCCTCCGCCACAGCCAGCACCCCGATCCCATCCAAGGCCGGATCGGGCAGTTTGGTGACCTTTCCATCCTGCCAGCAGTAAACCCCGGTGTCCGATGTTCCAAACCAGAGTCTGCCCTCGCGATCCTCGTTACAATCGTAAACATTAATTACAGGCGTCCTCACGAGGGCATTGCTGGACGATCCCAGCACCTCCTCATAACCTCCGGCTCGCGTCAGCCTGAGCACCCCCTTGTCCGTCCCCAGCCAGAGCGTTCCCTCTTTGCTTTCCAGGACAAAATGCACATAGTGAGCGGTCGGGTCCACCTGGCTCCAACCATCCCTTCCCCGGATTGAGAAGGATTGCTCGTCGCAAAACCCGTAGCTGCTGCTGGCCAAACCCACCCACAATCCGCCATCCCTGCAACTGGACACACTTTCCACGATCCCGCTGCTCCAGGATCCTGGCAACTGGCCCAGGTCCAGCACCTTGAATTCCGTCCCGTCAAAACGAACCAGGCCAATGGCCGTGCCCAACCATAGATAACCGTCCTTGGTTTGCGTGATGCTGCTGATCCCATTGACCGGCAAACCATTCCGTCGGCCCCAAGTCTGACAATTGTACTGAAGAATATCCGTGGCCGGATCCAGCGCCAATCCGTTGCCCGCCGGCAAAAAGCAAAGCAACACCGCCCACGCCGGCATCGCGCGCCGAATCCAGCCCCCCATCCCGTCAAGTTTGAAGCAAAGTGCCCTCAAGTTCCTGGCACACAAACTTATCATACCCTTATATCGGCTGGAATCCGCGGAACCTGTTGGGCAATTATTGCTGAATCCATGCTTTATTTTGCCAACCCCGGCGCCATCGGATTCACCATCCTTCCCAGCCCTTGCCTCGAATTCCCCACAATCTCCCCCTTGACACCGCCGCCAGGTTTCCATAGACTTTGCGTTCTTTCAGCGCGCTGAACCTAAGCTTACCATGAATAAAGGCAAAATCGTCCAGGTCATCGGCCCCGTCGTGGATGTCGAATTCCCGGGATCTCTCCCCGACATTTATCACGCCCTGACCGTCGAGTTCGACGTTCCCGGCCATGGCAAAACCAAACAAACCCTCGAAGTCGAACAACACCTCGGCGACAACTGGGTTCGCACCGTCTGCATGGGCTCCACCGAAGGTCTCAAGCGCGGCTACGAAGTCGCCGACACCGGCGCCGCCATTTCGATGCCCGTGGGCGAATGCACCATGGGCCGCATCTTCAACGTCGTCGGCGACCCCGTGGATGAACGCGGCCCGGTCAACGCCCTGAAACGCTATCCCATCCACCGCCCCGCCCCGCCCTTGGTGGATCAATCCACCTCCCCTCAAGTCTTGACCACCGGCATCAAAGTCATTGACCTGATCTGCCCCTTCCTTAAAGGCGGCAAAGTCGGCGCCTTCGGCGGCGCGGGCGTCGGCAAGACCGTCGTCATCATGGAACTGATCAACAACATCGCCAAGCAGCACGGCGGCTTTTCCGTCTTTGCCGGCGTGGGCGAACGCACGCGCGAAGGCAACGATCTCTACCACGAAATGTCCGAAGCCGGCGTCATCAACCAACAGGATTTGAGCAAGTCCAAGGTCGCCCTGGTCTATGGCCAGATGAACGAACCGCCCGGCGCCCGGCTGCGTGTCGCCCTTTCCGGCCTGGCCATTACCGAATACTTCCGCGACGAAAAGAACCAGGACGTGCTGCTCTTTATTGACAACATCTTCCGTTTCTCCCAGGCCGGTTCGGAAGTCTCCGCCCTGCTGGGCCGCACCCCCAGCGCCGTCGGCTACCAGCCCACCCTGGCCGCCGAAATGGGCGACTTGCAGGAGCGCATCACCTCCACCAAGAAAGGCTCCATCACCTCCTTCCAGGCCGTCTATGTCCCTGCCGACGACCTGACCGACCCCGCCCCGGCCACCACCTTCGCCCACTTGGACGCCACCATTGTGCTGGAGCGGTCCATCGCCGAACTGGGCATCTTCCCGGCTGTGGACCCGCTGGCCTCGACCTCCCGGGCTCTCACCCCGGAAAACGTCGGCGAGGAACATTATACGGTCGCGCGCGGCGTCCAACGCGTCTTGCAGCGCTACAAGGATTTGCAGGACATCATCGCCATTCTCGGCCTGGATGAACTTTCGCCCGAAGACAAAACCACCGTCTCCCGCGCCCGCAAGATTCAACGCTTCCTCAGCCAGCCCTTCACTGTGGCCGAAGTCTTCACCGGCCGCCCCGGCAAGCAAGTGCCCGTGGCCGAAACCGTCCGCGGCTTCAAGGAAATCCTGGAAGGCAAACACGACGCCGTCGGCGAACAGAGTTTTTACATGAAGGGCGGCATTGACGAAATCAAGGAAGGCTGACCCGCATGGCTGCGACCCTCAAATTGGAAATCGTCACACCCAACGCCGTGACCTTTTCCGGCGACGTGGAGATGGTGACGCTCCCCGGGAGCGAAGGCGAAATGGGCGTCTATCCGCAGCATGTGCCGCTGATGACCCAACTGATCCCCGGCGAAGTGGTCGTGCGCAAGGAAGGCCAGGACATGTATCTGGCCGTGGGCGACGGGTTCGTGGAAGTCACGGCCGACCACGTGGCCATCCTGACCGACATGGCCATCCCCGCGGATCAAATTGACGAAGCCGCCGCCGAAGAGGCCCGGCGCCGCGCCGAGGACCGGCTGGCCCAACACATTGACGACGAGGAGACCGCGACCGTCCATGCCGCGCTGGCCAATTCCCTGGCCCAGCTCCAGGTCAAACGCCGCCGCCGCCATCATTAAGCAGGGTCTTGGTTTGTGGAGAGCAGGGGGACATGGGCCGGGGAAAAAAAACGGAGAAAACGGAGAAATCGGAGGTTTTGGTGGTCAGAAACCCTTCCTGCTTTTAAAACGCAATATATTGTACACCAGCTATTTACAACGAAAACAATAAAAGCAAATCGTTCCCACGGTGGGTTCTCTTTGAAGCCGTCCGGGGAGTCGCCTGCCGCAAGCACTTGAGCAAGAAGGTCTTAGGTCTATCCAAGGGCCAATCGGGACTGACACCTGCGGTAATGGTGACTTGTTTGGCTTTCTTGTTTAACATCATCTGCTGGTTTTGTGCCAGCAACCCAAAGGGCAGGAATGGAATGAGGCAAAGCGTTTTGATCAATTGAAGTTTTGATCGCCCAGGGAGGCTCCCGACCAGATGTTGCTCAGGGAGTTGGCCCCGCCAAGCTGAAAGACGTTGCTGATGCCAATGCCGGGCAGAAGGCAGTTGCCCAGAGGATTGGAGACGGTGCAGGAGCCATTGGTGTTCATGCTGGCAATGGTGTAGAACAATCCTGCCGGGCTGTTGCTCGGCAAGACGATCAGTCCGTTGGTGAAGTAGAAATTGACAACGTGGGTGTTGGTGGAGACCACGTAAGGCGAGTTGGTGACAAAGGCGGTTGTCACCAGGACATTGCTGATGGCCAGCGTGGAGCTAAATGCAGAGGCCGCGCCTGGTGCTGTCGAATTGGCAAACCCGGAGATGGGGATTTGCTTAAACAAGGCCGCCAAGCTCGGAATGCCGTTGAGGGCGCCTGGGGTTGTCAGATTGTAGTAACGGTCAATCTTCATCTGCACCACGTTGTTGGATAGGACCTCAAGAATATCGTTGGTGTTTCCTCCGGGAAGGTTGATGGTGATGGCGCTGCCGGGATGCTGGCCGTGGACGTTGTTGGTGGGGGAAAGAACCAGCACGCCGTTGGATAGACTCGCCGCGCCAAAGGAGCTTTGCGCCGAAAAGCCGCCAAAGCTGATGGTTGGGGCCGTGGAATTAGGCGACCAAGAACCGCCCGGAGTGTAAGGATGCGGACTGGGCACAGTTCCTTCAACAATGATGAAATCGCCCAAGCCGTCTTTTTTGACGCGGCCCGATTGGGATCCCACGACAATATCGCTGGTGAGAATGCCCCAGTTGTCCAGATCGAGAATCACATGGTTGCCCTGCTCAAACATGGTGCCTGAAACGATGTCGTGGCCGTAGGTGGAAGGAGAAACATTATCCAGATTATCGGCCTGCTTGACCATGTATGCGTTGTCGGCAAAGCAGTGATCGTCGTAAAATCTTCCGCCGCCGCCGCCGCGGTTGATGATGCAGGCGCCGATGCAGCGGATGTCGTTGGTGGGAAAATAAGCGCCGTACTGGCGGTTCATATCATAGGAGCCGCAGGAGGCAAAGGTGTTGTGATCAGTCTTGATGTGGTCCCAACTGCCGTCAATGCCGTTTCCAAAACCAAAGAAGATGTTCTCTCGAATGACCCCGAGGTTATCCCAGTGAGACTTGATGGTGAGCGCGGTGATGGCTGTGGGGAAGAGGTTTGTGGTGTAACTGGCTTGGAGGCCCGCTCCCGCCCCTCCACTAAGTTCAGCGCCTTCGGAGGTAAAGGCGCAATTGGCGATTTCAAAATGGTTGACGCAGCCCAGGGTCAGGAGCGACATTCGACAGGTCTGCGCGAAGTTGACGCGGTTGAGCCAGAGATTGTAGATGTAAACGTCGGTGTTGGCCACCCCGCCTTCCTTTGTCAGAAGAGTGGTGATGAAATCTGAGTTGCGGGCGCCTTCATCGTTGAGTCTTGTAACAATCCGGCCCGCGCCCGTGAGGATGAGATTGACCGGAATGCGCTGATTTGGGTTGGCGAGGACATTCGTGATGACGATCTGGGACTGGCAATGGAAGACACCCGGGTAAAAATAGACCGCGCCACCGAAGGCATTGGTGAAACTCCTGTTGTTAGTGGCGGTTAAATCGAGATGCAAAGCCGTGTCAATGGCGGTCTGAATCCAGAGGGAGGCATCGGTTCCACCGGGGTAATCGGGGCCAAAGGTCGCCCCGTCATTGGTCAATTTGCTGGACCCGTCGGCGATGCCATGCGCCGAAACGGTGACGAACGGCAGGGATGCCGCCCATGCGGGCATTGTCACCGGAGACGCATTGGAGGCGCCTGGCAGCCCGTCGGTGATTTGCCTGGTGAGGGTCGGGACATCGCTCAACCCCGCCGCGCCGCCGTCCAAGCCGCCCGCCCCGGCGCCGAACGACGCGACGTTTTGCCAGTCGTCGCTGGCCGGCTTTGGTTGCTGCTCTGACATGGCGCTGTAAACATGCAGTTCGGAATCCCGCGGTTGGCCGGGGTCAGCCGCAAACGCAGAGGCGGGAATGCCCGCCAGGGAGACCGCGCCGACCCGCGCGGCTAACGCGAGTGTGGGTTTGAGGAAGGTTCGCAAGTTCATGATGATTTGTGGCTGGGAGTTATGATGAGGAGCTGATCTCTACAACTGTAGGACGCCGGAGTCAATGGCGGATAAGTTGACTTTTAATGACTGATTCCGAGAGCAAAGCAGGCGCCCTTTTTCGATTGTCCGGCAGCTTTTCCGGCCATTTGTCAAGACTATTTTTGTAATGGCCATTCTCAGAAAGTCACTTCTTCAAATGCAAGAGGCTATGCCCCAGCCGCTTCCCACGAAAACAATGAATGCAAATCGTTCCCACGGTGGGAAAGACATTTAGAAGGCGGATGCGAAGGCAACGCAGCGTGGCGAAGCCGCAACCAAAAGACCTTTTGGACAGAATGAACAGGATGGACAGGATTCTAAATACAAGAAGGGGAATTGACCGAGGCAAGAGCCGGACCTGCCGCAAAAGACCACAGCGCGGCAAGCCGCAACCAAAGGGATGAGTTTGAATTGAGAATTTGTCATTGAGCATTTGTCATTTGTCATTCGGGGAGGCGAATCGGAAAACCTGGTCGGAAATGCGCGATTTTTTGCTATCGTGGCACGGATGGCACGGATGTGCTGCGACGGCAGCCACCTTTTTTTGTGTGTGGTCAGGCAGGTCTCGCCGGCCTGAATGTGCTGGAATAAACTGGACAATTCAGTGCAATGCCGCGACGGGCAAAGTGTGTTTTTCCCGGCCGCTTTTGTTTTCATCCATCTGGCCCTGGTGACCGCCGCCGTTTTTACCCGTGCTGCGGCACTCAGGGCGTCGTCGCGCGATAAAAGCGGTGCGGAAGCGTATTGGCGACGGAATCTGTAAAGGTGAACGAGCCAAAGCCGGAAGGATTGGTGAAGATCGGCACCCATTGCGTCAGATTTGTGGATGCGGAAATCACAATCGGCCCCTGTCCGGCCAGATTGGTCAGTTGCAAGATAAACCGTCCGCGGGAATACTGAAGGGCGTTTCCACCGGTAACAAATGTCACGGGAAGGTTGGTGATGGAAAGAGCGGCCACGGCGCTGGTCACGGCGCCGGAGGAATTGGTCACGACGACCTGATAATTGCCGGCATTGGCGGCGCCCGCGTTGGTGATATTCAACTGGCTGCTCTGCCCGCCCGCGAGAAGCGCGCCGTTCAGCAGCCAGTGATAGCTCAGGGGCGCGCCGCCGCTGACGCCAATGCTCAGCGCCGCATCCCCGCCGACACCGATGGACAAGCTCTGCGGCTGGGAAGTGATTATCGGATAGGGTGATTGGGTCCCGCTCAGAGCGAAGACACCTGTGACCGCGTTTGTAGCGAGGCCGCCGGGCATGGTGAAGGTGATCGAGTTGATTGGTTTGGCATGCAGGCCGAGGGATTCCAGGTTGACGGAGGTTTGGTAAAGGGTGGGAAACAATTTCGTATGCTCAAAAACATAATACTCATTCCAATTCCCCGTCTCCAAAACTCCGAAACGACTTATGGCCGCACCGCTGCCGGGAGAATTGGTGGTATAATAGTTGGTGGCATTGAAGGATATGGCCGAACTGCTTGTGCCATCTGAAAAATTCAGGACCAACGCGCCAGTACCGCCACCTTCGGCGGTGGCGGCAAGAACGGACAACGATTTGTACGCCAGAGGTGAAGACAAGGTCAGGGTCCCGGAGGGAGTTCCCGACCCGAGTGCGAGAATGTTGTAACCGGCGTAAGGGCCTAATTGAAAAGTGGTCACTTCGTCCGCCGCGCTCGTGAAGAATCCGCTCTGAGGCAATCCTTCAACGGCCGGTACGTCGTTGGAACCGAAATTGACCGCAACGAGGCCTTTTTGGTAGAAGCAGAAGGAAGCGGGGGAGGAAAAGTCAGCGTTATTGCTATCAAAAGTATCCGCGTAAAGCAGCGAGTTGCCCCCGGTCGCCGTGTTTTCCACCACCACGTCATCACTATAGCCCGTGATGGCGATTGGGTAATCGGCAGATTCAACGGCGAGGGAAAATTGCAGGCTTTGAGCAAGACCTGTCGTGAGATTGGTAATCCAAATGGTGGCGGCATTTGATCCTGCGGCCAGACTGGCTGCCGCCGCGCTCAGGCTGATTGAAAAAGTCGAAACGGCTCCCGCTGCCACGGCGCCGTTGCCCGGCGTGACGTTCAACCACGCGGCCGGGCTTGACGCAGCCCAGTTTACCGCCGCCGCAGTGCTGTTGGTGAGAGTGTATGCCTGACTTGTCACATTGAACGGGCCGCCGACGGGGCCGATTGACGCGAAGCCGCTCTCCGGCATGGCAAGCAAGGGAGGAGAAATGACGAAATTCGCGCCCCAAACATTGCCGGTAGTTGTGGTGCCATTTTTGGTTTGGCCCGTGATGTAAGCGGAGGCCACCGGGATGTCCCCCAAGTTCGTTACCGTCAGCCCAATGTAGTTATCGGACGGCAGCCCCGTGACGGCGTAAATCCCATTACTTTCGGTCGTCGCCGCAAAAACGTCGCCGTCGGTGAAGTCCCAGGCGGTGACGCTGGCGCCCGGCACAGGAGCGCCGGTTGGATCGGTAACGCGGCCGCTGATAATCAGCCCGGTGCCGTTGGTGTAAATATTATAGACACAAGCTGAGACCATTGTGAAATCGTCATTGTTGTCGGTAGCATCAATGTTCGGCAGGGCGTACCAAACGTCGTCGTCCCCTGCCCACCCCATATTGAGATGATGAAACAGAGTGGAGCCGCTGTAGCTATACCCATCACAAAGGACCTCATGGCCACCGGCAGGCTCGATTCCCAGAATGACGGGTAATCGCGCATCCAGATTTGGATTGAGCATGGCTTGCAAGCTGGCACCGGCTAAACCATTGTTAGCTGAACCGTAAGCGGCATAGGCATATTGAAAAGTGTTTTCCAATGCACCATTCACATACGAATCGCTTGCGCCCGACCCCCCGGACTCGAACTGCATGTGGACTGTCAGCGCCGCGTCGAAGCAGAGCGCGCCAATCGCCTGGGCTTGGGTGGAGATGGGATTATTTGGCGAAAGGGGCATATTGGTCCATTGATAGGGACCACCATTACCGTCGCCACCCCGCAAGCTGGCTGAGGTGTTGGTATTGTATATTTGAAAGTCAAAAGCCGCCGTGCCGACGCCTTCGGTCGGATACTGGAAATAATACATCACTTGGGCCATAGCTGTGGCAACACAGCCACAAGGATAATTATTCATATTTCCCGCGCCGTAGGGAGGGACATAGAAATTGTAACACGCGTAGTCTCCCGAAAGGTCAGTCTGCTGGTTCCACAGTGTTTGGATGAAGGGGGCCACCCAAACCTGAGAGGCGAGGACAATATAATCGTTTGTCTCGAAATCCGGCGGCGGATTGGGCGAAGTTGCCAGCGCGCTCCGCCATTTGCGATGCGCCTTGCGCTCCCGCTCGCCTGCCGCCCCCGCTCGCGCCATCCGTGCCGGCAAATCGCGGTTGATCCACGCCGCGATTCCCTGGTGCGCCGACGAATCAAAGTCCCCTCTCGCCGAAAACGCGATGAATGGCTCGACGGTGTCGTCTCCGGAAACAATGACATAGCCAGCCGGGGCCAAATGGACGGCGTAGTAAAGGGCATTTCCCGCGGCGTCCTTGACAGTTTCGGTTCGCTTGATCTTCGAGGGCAGATTCCAGCCCAGTGGCCGATGATCCTGCCGCAGCCAGCCCTGGACGGCGTTGGCGGCATCGTTGGCGCCAACGGGAGCGGCCACAGCGGACTGGCTGACCCAGAAGAAGAGGACAAAAAACACAACACACCATTGGCAGGTAATCACTTGTCGTGGGATTTCCGATAAAATAAAGCCTCCCCCTCGGAACTCCGGGGAAGTCGAGACGCGCCGAGATTCCTTCCGATCCACACCTGCATTGGTTGCTCGTTTTCCCATTTCGGGTCTGGCGAACAATTATTTTGCGGAGTATTGAGGATTTTTTGGTCTTCAACAAGCTCTTTCCTGACGATGCGGGCTGCGCGCTCCCCAAAAAGCCGCTTTCGATAATGACTGATTGTGAGAGCAAAATGGGCGAGTCGTGGTATTGTTTGAAGGAATCGCATTGGACACGCAATGAACATCGAGATCATTAATACCGGGGCCGAACTCCTGGTCGGTAGGGTGCTGAATACCCACCAGCAGTGGCTTTGCCGGCAACTCTCCGATTTGGGCTACGAAGTTTCCCGGCAGTGTTGCGTTCCCGACTCCGGCGCGCAAATCCAAGCCGCCCTCGGCGAAAGCCTGGCGCGCGCCGATCTGGTCATCGCCACCGGCGGTTTGGGGCCGACCAGCGACGACCTGACGCGGGATTGCGCCGCCCGATTGCTCGGTCGCCCGCTGGTGCTCCATCCCCACACGCTGGCGTGGATTGAACAATACTTCGCCTCGCGCAAACGCCGGATGCCTGCCAGCGCGCGCGTTCAGGCCATGGTTCCCGAAGGGGCGACCGTGCTGCCCAATCCAAACGGCACGGCTCCCGGCCTGGCCCTGCGGGCCGGCGGAGAGGGCAAATGGCTGATCCTTCTGCCCGGCCCTCCGCGCGAACTGCGGCCCATGTTTTCCGCCTCGGTGGTTCCGTTCCTGCTCCGGGAATTCCCATTGCGCATACAATTCGTCTGCCGCACGTTGAAAACCACCGGCGAGGGGGAATCGGTCGTGGAGGAAAAAATTGCCGGACCGTTGCAACCTCTGATCAGCGGCGGGTTGGAAATTGCCTACTGTGCCCGCGTCGGCGAAGTGGATGTCCGCCTGGCCGCGCGGGGCCCGGCCGCCGGCGCGCTGGTGGCGGAGGGGGAACAATTGGTTCGCGGACTTCTTGGCCCCTTGATTTTCGGGACGGACGACGACTCGCTGGAATTGGCCGTGATCCGGCTCTTGACAGAGCGCCAGGAAACGCTGGCGGTGGCCGAATCCTGCACCGGCGGCTTCCTGGCCCATCGTCTGACCAATGT
>JBEKOF010000140.1:0-11775 GCA_049522055.1 Verrucomicrobiota bacterium
GGCGGCCTTCGGCGATGGCGTTGTGCTCGCGCTTGATGTCCACGACGAACATCGCGGCCGGGTATTTGTCCATGGAGCGGATGCCGTCGAGGTTTTTGAAGAGGCGCGCGGCTTCGCGACGGTACATGGATTGTTCCTGTTTGCCGTAATGGTTGATGGTGCCGTCGGTCTCCCATTTTTCGATGGTTTTGAGGCGCGCAATGGAGCGTTTGATGGTGTTGAAATTGGTCAGCGTGCCGCCGAGCCAGCGTTCGGTCACGTAGAGCTGGCCGCAGGATTTGGCGGATTCTTTGACGGCTTCCTGGGCCTGTTTCTTGGTGCCCACGAACAGGACGCTGCCGCCCTTGGCGACCACGGAGTAGAGGAAGTCGCAGGCGGTTTCCAGTTGGGCCAGGGATTTGCTCAGGTCAATGATGTGGATGCCGTTGCGGGCGTCGAAGATGAACGGTTTCATCTTCGGGTTCCACCGCCTGGTCTGGTGTCCGAAATGGACGCCGGCGTCGAGTAATTCCTTAATGCCGATACTGATCACACTTTTCCTTTTGTTGGAAGTTCGCCAGGCCCTGAGGCGGCGAACCATCCCGCGGAAGACGGGATTGAATTAATTGTTGTTGTGGCCGCCCGCCTTCACACGAAGACGGATTAAAAGGCCGTTTTTCCTTTGGGAACATTCCAAAAGGAATGGACAACATAGCAGCATCCGGGCCGTATGCCAGCTTTTTTTTCGGGATTGTTTTGGCCGGACAGTTTTGCCGGCAACTGTGACGGTTGCTTTTTGCACTGTTGGGGAGTAAACTTCAACAAATGACCGCCAATGAGATCGAAGGTTGACAACCTTCCTAGACTTGACCCCCATGAAATGCGCCTTCTTTATCGGCCTTGCCGCAGCCGGGTTGCTGACGGCGTGCGTTGTCGGCCCGCTTGACGACGCCAAAGCTGTTCAGGGAAATTGGAGGCCTGTCCAGGGCGAGATAGGCGGACAGCCCATGACGGACGCCCTCCTGCAAAGTATTCGTCTCAAGCTCGACCACGGCAAGTATGAAGTCTTCGTCGGAGAGGAACCGGACCGGGGCACCTACACGCTGGACTCCAGCAGCAGGCCCAAGAGCATGACGATTACGGGTACGGAAGGGCCCAACCGCGGCAAGACTTTCCCTGCGGTTTACGAACTTAACGGCGATACACTTCGCATCTGCTACGACCTTTCCGGCGTGGAGCGTCCGAGAGAATTCAAGAGCGCGGCCGGCGCGAAGTTTTTTCTGGTGACCTACAGCCGCATGAAAGAATAGTCCGCCTACTCTTCAGAAATGGACAAAGGGGGCGGGCGACGGCAGGATGGGCGGGATGTTGGAAGTTACCGAGCCTTATCCAGGAGAATCAGGCGAGGTGTCCGCCGCGGCGCGCTGGCGCTGGCTCTCCGGCGCCCTGGTCGTGGTGCCGCTGGTGGTTGTTTCGGTGATGGTGGTGACGCGGCCTGAGAAACGAACGGTCACGCCGTTGTACCACGAGGCGGTCGCGCGCTGGGCGGCGGGCAAGGGGCTTTACGACGGCCCCGCCGGGATGAATTATTTGCCGACCTTTGTGGCTGTCTTCGCGCCGTTCCACCTGCTGCCGCGGGTGATGGGCGATCTGCTTTGGCGCTGGATGGGATGGCTGGGGCTGGCGTTTGGAATGTGGCGATGGACACGGCAGGAGGCGCGGCCGCAACGGGCCTTCGCGCTGGCGGCGCTGGTGGGTTTGCCGCTGTGTCTTGGAGCGTTGCGGAACGGCCAGGCCAACGGCCCGCTGGGCGCGGCGCTGCTGCTGGCGGCGGTCTGCCTGGCGGAGGGCCGCAGTTGGGCGGCGGTGCTGTTGGTTTGCCTTTCGGCGGCGATCAAGCCGCTGGGCCTGGCGGCGGCCGGGCTGCTGTTTGCGGCCTATCCGCGTCTGTGGTGGCGGCTGGGGATAGGGCTGGCGGGGACGATGCTGCTGCCGTTCTTGTGCGGACCCGGAGACTACGTGCGAAGCCAGTACGTGGCGGAGTGGGCCAATTTGAGGCAATGCGCCGCGGTGACGGACAATCGGTTTGCCGACGTGAACGGGTTGCTGCGAGCGGCGCATGCGCCGCTGAGCGGGAGCGCGGCGCTGCTGGTTCGCGGCGGGGCGGGATTGGCGATGGCGGTGTTTTGCTATCTGGTGGCGCGGAGTTTGCCGGAGCGGGAACGGGCGCTGGGCTGGCTGGCGTTCGCGGCGGGTTACCTGGTGTTGTTCAATCCAATGAGCGAGGCGAACAGTTATGTGGCGTTGGCGCCAGCGCTGGCTTTGTGGAGCCGGTGGCTCTTCGTGGCGGCGCGGCCCGCGGGGGGCTGGCTGGTGGCCGGTGCGGCGGGGAGCATGGGGTTGCTGCCGACGCTGCTGCGGCCGTGGCTGGGAGATTCGTTTGCGCTGGCCTGGTTTCCGCTCATGGCGATTGTCTTTCTGTGCGTGGTGACTGAAGAGCGTCTGACCCAAGCGGCCCGACCATGAATGGGACCCCGTATTTATCAGTTGTGCTGCCGTGCTACAACGAGGGGTTGGTGATAGAGGAAACCCATCGCCGTGTGTCCAGCGCGTGCCTGGGGATTTGCCGTCCCTACGAGATCATTGTGGTGAACGATGGATCGGAGGACGATTCGTGGAGCAAATTGGAGAAGTTGTGGGCGAAGGATCCGAACCTGGTGGCGGTGAATCTGTCGCGCAACCACGGGCATCAATTGGCGCTAACGGCCGGACTGCATTTTGCGCGCGGGGAACGGATACTAATCATGGACGCGGACCTGCAAGACCCGCCGGAACTGCTGGTGGAAATGCTGGCAAAAATGGATCAGGGAGCGGAGGTGGTGTATACGCAGCGACGCAGCCGGCCCGGGGACGCTCCGCTGAAGCGGCTTTTTTGCGCGGTATATTACCGATGCCTGCGCTGGCTGGCGGACGGACAAATCCAACTGGATAGCGGGGATTTCCGGCTGATCAACCGGCGCGTGGCGGACCTGATCGTGGGGATGCCCGAATGCCATCGCTTCATTCGGGGCATGGTGAGTTGGGTGGGATACCGGCAGGAAGCGGTGATTTACGACCGGGGCGGCCGGTTTGCCGGGGAGACGAAGTACCCGTTCGGCAAACTGGCGCGGCTGGCCATAGACGGCCTGATTTCCTCGAGCCTCAAGCCGCTGAGATTCAGCTTTTTGGTCGGCGGCGCGGCCGCGGTAGGGAGCGGGCTGCTGGGTCTTTACGCGCTGGCCTCCTGGCTTTTTGTCCGGAAAACACCGCAAGGTTGGACGAGCATATTGCTGGCGGTGGTGTTTTTTGGCGGAATGCAACTTTTCATCCTGGGGATACTTGGGGAGTACGTGGGACGCACTTTCGAGCAGGTCCGCGGCCGTCCGCTTTTTATGGTGGACCTGGTCCTGCGCGGCCCAACGCCGCCCGCGCAGACGCAGCAGGCGAAGCCAGGGGCGCCGTAGTGCGGATCGAGGAGGTAATACGTGTAGGTAATAATTTGTTGCGAAAGGGCCGGGGCTGGGCCATAATGGAGACTATTGTGAGCACTAATGATCGCAGATGAAGCCGGGGAACCTCAGCGTTGCGCGGCGCGGCGGCGCGTTTGCTTTTGCCGGCTCCCCGGCGCCGGCGCTTTGGAGCATTCTTTTTTCAATCAGCCTGCTGGCGGGCGCGGCGGTTGCGCCGGCGGCGGTCCCGGCTCCGACCGGGGCGGCGCTGTGGCCTGTCTTTCGAGGGAATGCCGCGCTGACGGGGGTGGCGAATGATACGTTGCTTGCGACCAACCGGGTGCTGTGGAGTTTCAAGACCGGGGCGGCGGTGAAATCTTCGGCGGTGATCGGGACGGACCGCGTTTATATCGGGTCGGATGACGGGAATTTGTATGCGCTGAATTTGGCGGATGGGAGGCTGGTTTGGGCATTCAAGGCGGCGGAGGCGATGCAAGCGCCGCCGTTGCTTGCCGATGGGATGGTTTTCGCGGGGTCGGCGGATGGTTTGTTTTACGCGGTGGAGGCGGCCAGCGGAAAGCTGGTTTGGAAGATGCAGACGGAGGGAAAAATCCAGGCATCGGCGAGCGCATTTGCCGGAACGGACGGGGCGGGGCGCATCCTTTTTGGGAGTTACGATTACAAATTGCGCTGCGTGGACGCGGCCACGGGGTCGGTGCTCTGGACGTATGAGAGCGGCAATTACATCAATGGGGCGTGCGCGGTGGCGGATGGGAAGGCGGTGTTTGGCGGGTGCGACGCGCTGGTGCATGTGCTGCGGCTGGAGGACGGGGTGGAGATGGCCCAGATAGACGCGGGGGCTTATATCCCGGTGTCGGTGGCGCTGGCGGGCCAGCGGGCTTATTTTGGGCACTACGACAATGAGTTTCTGTGCGTGGATTTGGCCGGGACGAATGTGGTGTGGCGGTTTCACGACCGGGATTTTCCCTACTTGTCTTCCGCGGCGGTGACGGCGGACCGGGTGGTCTTTGGCGGGGATGACAAAATGCTGCATTGTCTCAACCGCGCGGACGGCAAGAGCGTGTGGAGCTTTGCCGCGCAGGGAAGAATCCAAAGCTCGCCGGTGGTCGCGGGGGACAAGGTGGTGTTCGGCTCGGACGACGGGCGCCTGTATCTGGTCAGGTTGCTGGACGGGCGGGAGATTTGGTCCTACGACACGGGCCAGCCGGTGGCGAGTTCGCCGGCGGTGGCGGGGAAAAAAATTGTGATAGGTTGCAACGATGGCAACGTCTATTGTTTTGGCGGCAGCAATTTATGAGAAATGTGAATAGCCAAGGCCGCAAGGCGAGGAGATGAAACGAGGATGATGAGCACAAGCGCACCCGCGGCCCCGGCCGCTCCGCCGCTGGAAAAGCAGACGACGGTGGGCAATTATTTTGTCTCCAATTACCCGCCGTTTTCGTTCTGGAAGCCGGAATTCGTGCCCGAGATGGAGGCGGCGCTGGAGCGGCGCCCCGCCGCGCGGCAAGGAGAGGAGGGAACGCCGCTGGGGGTTTATCTGCATATTCCTTTTTGCCGGAAGCGGTGCCACTTTTGTTATTTCAAGGTTTATACGGACAAGGATTCGGCGGCGATACGAGGGTACATTGAGGCGGCGCTGGGCGAACTGGCTCTGTATGCGGGCGAACCGGCGGTGGCGGGGCGCAAGGCCAATTTCGTCTATTTTGGCGGAGGCACCCCTTCCTATTTGTCGGTGGATCAGCTCGGCCAGCTTGCCGACGGGATGAAGAAGCTTGTTTCGTGGGAGGAGGTGGAGGAAGTGACCTTTGAATGCGAACCGGGGACGCTGACCCGGCATAAACTGGAGGCGATCCGGAAGATGGGAGTGACCCGGTTGAGCTTGGGGGTGGAGAATTTCGACGATCATATCCTGGAGATCAACGGGCGGGCGCATCACAGCAAGGAGATCGGGCGGGCGTATGCGTTTGCGCGGGATCTGGGATTTCCGCAGATCAACATAGATTTGATCGCCGGGATGGTGGAGGAGACGGAGGGCAATTGGAAGGAATGCGTCAGGAAGACGATTGAGATGTCGCCCGAGAGCGTGACGATATATCAGATGGAAGTGCCGTATAACACGGGGATCTATCAGGCGATGAAAGCGGGGGGGAAATTGGCGGCGCCGGTGGCGGATTGGGACACCAAACGGGCGTGGGTGGGTTGGGGCTTCGCGGAATTGGAGAAGGCGGGCTATACGGTTGGGAGCGCCTACACGGCGGTCAAGAACAAAGCGGCGACCAAGTTCCTCTACCGGGACCGGCTGTGGGCCGGGGCGGATTTGATCGGGCTGGGGGTCGCGGCATTCGGGCATTTGCAAGGGACGCATTACCAGAATGAGCACGATTTCGAGCCGTATGTGAGGGCGTTGCGCGCGGGGCGGCTGCCGATTTACCGGGCGATGACGCCGAGCGCGGAGGAGCGGATGATCCGGGAGTTTATTTTGCAGCTCAAGCTGGGGGAGACACGGTGCGATTACTTCCAGAAAAAGTTCGGGGTGGATGCGCGGGAGCGATTCGCCGGAGCGTTGCGGCGGATTGAGGATTGGGGATTCGGCGCGGTGGCAGGAGGCACGGTGCGGCTGAACCGGGAAGGGCTTCTCCAGGTGGACCGGCTGCTGCATGAGTTTTTCCTGCCCGAGCACAAGAACGCGCGGTACGCATGATTCCAACCACCATCTTTGGCGCGGAGGGGGATGCCGGGTAATATGAGCCAGGCCCAAACCGTCGGCAGATTGACTCCATTCGCGCCGCGCGAACGCTATGCGGACACGTATCCGCTGGATGATTTTTACGCGGCGCGCCGGCTGGCGCTGCCGGCCATCAGCCGCGTGGCGCCGGAGGAAATGCCGGAACCTTACCGGACGCTGCTCGTGCATGACCGGGACATGACTTCGCGGCTGGAGGCATATCACAAGCGCAAGACGCATATCCGGGTGGTGGCGCGGCACACGCGCGGCCATGAGTACTTCCGGGAGGTGGCGATGGAGTTGGACGGGTCGCTCAAGGCGGTGGAATTCGGGGCGACGAAGATTTACCTGGACTTGTTCCCCCACGAGGCGCGGGAGGAGATCCTGCGCGAACTCAGGCCGCTGGGAAGGATACTGCACGTGTTCGACATCGCTTTTCTGAGCCGGCCGAGCGTGTATTTGCGGGTGGCGGCGGATTCGTTTATCGGGGGGGCGCTGCGATTGCAGGGCAAACATCGGCTTTTTGGACGGCGCAACACGCTGCTGGACGGCTGGGAACGGCCGCTGGCGGAGATTGTGGAGATCCTGGCGCCGTGAGGAGGCGCAACCTCCGGCGGGCGCCCCGGCGATTTCTATGAAAAAAGCAAACACACTTGACGCAATAGTCATCGGGGGCGGACCGGCCGGTTCGGCCGCCGGGGCGATCCTGGCGGAGCACGGGCGCCGGGTCCTGGTGTTGGAACGGGAGAAATTTCCCCGGTATCACATTGGGGAATCGCTGCTGCCGTTTACCTTTCAACCGCTGCAACGGCTGGGATTGATTGGGCGGATGCGGGCGTCGGCGTTTGTCAAGAAGTTCAGCGTGCAATTTGTCTCGCCCTCGGGCCGGGCGAGCCAACCCTTTTATTTTTACACGCGATACGACCGGGAGACGGTGGCGCAAACGTGGCAGGTGGTGCGTTCGGAATTCGACCTGATGCTGCTGGACAATGCCCGCCAGAAGGGAGCGCAGGTTAGGGAGCAGACGACGGTGGAGGAGTTGATCCGGGAAGGCGGGGCGGTGGTTGGGGTTCGCGCCCGGAGGCCGGGGGAGGGGATCACGGAGCATCGCGCGCCGATCACGCTGGATTGTTCGGGGAAGGAGGCGTTTGCCGCCGGGCGCAATCATTGGCGGGTGAAGGACCCGCATCTGAACAAGATCGCGGTGTGGACCTATTATCAGGGCGCGCAAAGGGATCAGGGGCTAGAGGAGGGGGCGACGACGGTGGCTTACGTGCCGGAAAAGGGATGGTTTTGGTACATCCCGCAGCACAACGATATGGTCAGCGTGGGGGTGGTGGCGGAAGGGAAATACCTGACGCGGGAGGGCGTCCGGGAGCCGGAGGAGATTTTCCAGCGCGAGGTGGGGCAGAACCAGTGGATCCAGCGCCATCTGGCGCGCGGGCGGCAGCAGGGCCGATATTTTCTGACGAGCGAATACACGCATCACGCCCGGCATTGCGGGGAGCGGGGGCTGCTCCTGGCAGGGGACGCTTTTGCGTTTCTGGACCCGGTGTTTTCGTCCGGGGTGATGCTGGCGCTGAAAAGCGGAACGATGGCCGGCGATGCGGTGCATGAGGCGATGGCGGCGAAGGATTTTTCGCCGGAACGCTTTGCCGGCTACGGGAAGCGGATGCGGGAAGGCGTGGAAAACATGCGCAAGCTGGTCTATGCGTTTTACCATCCGAAATTCAGTTTCAGGCAACTGACCAACAAATATCCGGAGGCGGCGGGATGGGTGACCGATTGCCTGAGCGGAGATGTGAACAAGGATTTCACGCCGCTGTGGAAGCGGATCCAGGAGTTCGTCCCGCTGCCGGAGGCCTTGGCGCTGGGCGAGCCGCTGGGCTTAGAGGCGGCTCATGGCCGGCATCTTTGCCATGGCCAATAAGCAAGCGCCGGCCGGATTTCCGGTTTGCCAAGGGCGGGAAGCGATGCTATAAATATGTGTTATGACGACAAAACGCAATCTTATCAATCGGCGCGAGCTTTTGCAGAGGCTTGCGCTGCTCACCGGAGCGACGCTCGCGCCCTGGCGCGCCATGGGCGCGGCAGACGCGGCGTCCTCCGACAAACTCGGCCCGGTGCTGCCGCTGCGCACTCTGGGGAAAACGAGATTGAAGGTGACCATGCTGACGGTGGGCGGCTCGCACATCGGGCGACCCGCTGAGAGCGTGGCGCAGGCCGTCATCGAGGCGGCGATCGAAAGCGGCATCCGAACCTTCGACACGGCCCAGCTTTATCAGAACGGCGGCAGCGAGGAGCGCTATGGCAGTTTTCTCACCCCGAAGTACCGGGAGCACGTGCTCATCTTTACCAAGACGATGGCGGAAGACGCCGCCACCGCGCGCAGCCACCTCGAAGGCTCGTTGCGGCGGATGAAGACCGAATACCTCGACCTGTGGGCGTTGCACGATTTGCGGGACATCGCCAAGGCGGAGACTCGCGTGCATAACGTGCTCGATGTGATGCTCAAAGCCAAGGAAGAGGGCAAGGTGCGCCACATCGGCTTCACCGGGCACGGGAGCTGGAAGACACACGCCCATGTGCTAGAGTTGACGGACGCCTTCGAGACCTGCCAAATGCCGATCAATGTCGCGGATCCTTCCTATGAAAGCTTCACGCTGAATGTCCTGCCCATCCTGGTCAAACGGAACATGGGAGTGTTGGCAATGAAAACGCTGGCCGCCGACGGCCTGATGGGCGGCCGGGAAGGCACCGGCCCACGCATCATCCCGGACCGGCTCAGCGTGCAGGAGGCCCTGCGCTACGTCTGGTCGCTGCCGGTGTCCTCGCTCGTTTCGGGCATGGCCAGCGTGGAGCATCTCAAGGCCAATGTCGCGTCCGCTCGGAGCTTCGTCGCGATGGCCGAGGCGGATCGCCAGGCGCTGATCGCCAAGGTGGCCGACGCGGCCAAAACGGGGGAAATGGAAAGCGGTTTCAAGGGCCAGACCGGGAGTTAGTTTCTGCGGGCAATGACCCACTGGTGAATTTGTTGGAATGAGGTGCCCGCCATAGTCTCTCCCCGGCAGACGACGGCGGAGGTCAATGGAATTGAAGCCTTCCCTGCCGAGGTGGAGGTCAATTGTGGCTGGGGGGGATACCATGATCATCATCGTCGGTTTGCCCGTGCTTTCACCAACCTCCATTCAATGAGCGTGTCGGAAAATCGTATAATGACCATGCTGGCAGTATAATGGCTCTTGCGAACTCAAGCAAGCCATGGTTTTGCACCGAACAGATGCAAAACCGCATTGCCCTTGCGCCCGCGTTCGCACACAATCCACACATGCTTGCCCGTGTTTTGTCCGCTGCGGTCAATGGAATCGAGGCATTCCCCGTCGAGGTGGAGGTCAATTGCGGCTAGGAAGATACGGTCATCGTCATAATTATGTCGTTTTCGCCTATTCCAAAACTCATCATGGGGCTGCCGGAAATCCAACCGGTCTCATTTAATGCAACAAGTGAGGACACTTGCACACGCAAGCAAGTTTTCCAGACAATATTTGGCTTGAAATCACCATTGGCGAGTGTAAGCATGTTGAGCATGCTTAATAAATTTCAGAAACCTGTGCAAACTGATATTAAGGGCTTTTCACTACGCTGGGCGATGATCGGCTGGCTCGTTTTGATTCTACCAAACATGTGGCAACGGCAAGTCAGACGTGCCTCTCCTTGAAAGGCAAACGAATCTCGGCACATGTGCTGCGGCACACGCTTGCAATGGACCTGTTGCAGCATGGCGTGGATCGCTCCGTTATCGCGCTGTGGCTCGGTCATGAACACATGGATACGACCCAAATATACTTACACGCAAACCTCCAACTCAAGGAACAGGCGCTCGCCAAAACCGAACCCTTCCCCGGACAGTCCCGCCGCTACCGTCCATCGGATCGGCTTTTGGCCTTCCTCCAGAGCCTCTGATAATGCCGAGTCCACAACAGGAAAACGGGGCGATTCCTTGGGCTTCCAAAGAACCACCCCGCACACTCGGAATTATTTAGGACACGGCATTAAAGCAATTATGCCGAGCTCGGCATATGGGCTTGTCGGGCGATACGTTATATGGGACGGCGTTTAATGGCGGCAGTTTTGGTTTGGGAACGGTTTTCGCTTTGAATACTGATGGTTCTGCATTTAAAACCATTCATAGTTTCTTCGTAATGCCGTCTAATTTCGCTTACTCTTGGACTAATAGTGACGGAGTGCAACCCGACACCGCACTCATCTTATCCGGCAACACATTATACGGGACTGCCTCTGCCGGCGGCATTTTCGGCAACGGTACCGTCTTTAAGCTGAATACTAATGGCTCTGGTTTCACGATCCTCTATAGCTTAACATTAATGACTCCCGGCACCACGCCGCTTAATGTAACTGGGACCACGAACATAGACGGAACTGATCCTTCAGCCGGATTTTTATCTGGCAATACGCTTTATGGAACGGCATCTCGAGGCGGCATGTATGGGTATGGAACAGTTTTCAGCATTTCTATCCCAGTCCCACCGGAACTGACCATAAATGTTTCAGGAACCGATGTCATTTTGACTTGGCCGACAAACGCGACAGGATACGCATTGGAATCCACCACGAACCTCTTTCCGGCGTTTTGGATTACCAATGCCGATACGCCGGTTTTTATCCGCGGGCAGAATACAGTCACTAATTCTATATTAGGCAAAGAGCAATTTTACCGGCTAATCCAATAACGTGCCCAAGTCATATTTTCAGCCATGATCTCCGCCTTTCTAGTCTGGCTAAATTCAACAAAGGGGTAACAAAAACGGGTCGTTTCGTGGCATCAGCACTTCGCTCACGAAAAAACAGGCCGAGGCGGAGGGCAGAATATCGTCATCGCCGGCCTGCCGGACGCGGCGGTGCAGGAGTCGCGGGACCGGGTCACCACGGCGCTGACCCATGTGGGATTCAATTACCCATGGGGCGCTGCGCCATCCCTCTGGCCCCGGCGGATTCCGAAGGAGGGGCAAGGTGCGTGATGCTTGCGCGCATGGCCGCAATAACGCATATTGAACCCATGCTGACGGATGAACAGCCCGGCACAGAACAAATCAAAATCCTCCGCGCCATGTCCGGCGAGGAACGGCTGGAGGTGGCCGAGCGTCTCTATTGGTCCGCGCGCAAAATGAGGGCCGCCGGCGTGCGCCCCCAGCATCCCGACTGGCCGGAGACGCGCGTCCAGGCTGACGTGCGGCGCATTTTCTCGAATGCCCGAAGTTGAACTCTTCTTGTTGTTCGTGCGCCCGCTCCAACAGGCGGGTTTCCGCTAGATTGTCACCGGAAGCGTGGCTGCCATCTTCTACGGCGAGCCCCGCCTGACGCTTGATGTGGATTTGGTTGTTTTCCTGAATGACAAAGACATCGCAAGGCTGGCGGACCTCTGTAAGCGGTAAAGCAGGGTTCCCCTATTAGTTGCCAGCGGGCCGTGATAAAACCTCGGTCATGAAGCAACGTCGTGTTTCTCAGAGACGCCGCGCGCCTCGGACCGATGCCGCCCGGCGC
>JBEKOF010000141.1:0-11539 GCA_049522055.1 Verrucomicrobiota bacterium
CCGCTCCGGATGGCGGGCCAGGGAGCGTTGGAGGGCGTCGAAGCTGATGGTCACGCCGCCCAGATCTGCCAGGTTTTCGCCCAGGGTGAGGCGCCCGTTGACGTGGATGCCGGGCAAGGCCTCATAGCCATCGTATTGATCCACCACCAACTGGGCGCGGGCTTCAAAGGCCTGCGCGTCATTGGTCGTCCACCAGTTGCTCAGGTTGCCGTCGCCGTCGTATTTGCGGCCCTGGTCATCATAGCCGTGGGTGATTTCATGGCCGATCACCACGCCGATGGCCCCGTAGTTGACGGCATCGTCCATCGCGACATCAAAAAACGGCGGCTGCAGGATTCCGGCGGGGAAGACAATTTCATTTTGTTCCGGGTTGAAGTAAGCGTTGACGGTTTGGGGCGTCATTTGCCACTCGGATTTGTCCACCGCCTTGCCCACGCGGGCCAGTTGGCGTTTGGACTCAAAGAGGGCGGAGCGGCGCACATTGCCCAGGTAGTCATCGGGCCGCAGTTGGACGGAGGAATAATCGCGGAATTTTTCGGGATAGCCGATTTTCTGAGTGAAACGCCCGAATTTGGCGAGGGCCTTGGCGCGGGTGGCGGGGGTCATCCAGGGAACCTCTGCCAGGTGGTCGCGGAAAACGGCTTTGATGTTTTCCACCAGTTCCTGCATGCGCGCGCGGGCTTCGGGCGGAAAATTCTTCTCGACATAGAGATGCCCCAGGGCCTCGCCGATGTGGGAGTCAATGAACCGGGCGGCGCGCTGCCAGCGCGGTTCCTGCTGCGGCTGTTCGCTCAGGACGGTTCCGTAGAAGGCGAAGGACTCCTCCTCCGCCGCGTCGTGGAGGAAGGGGGCGGAGTCGTGCAAGAGGTGCCAGCGCAGGTAGCACTTCCAATCCTCCAGCGGCCGCTCGTTGAGGAGCGCGTCCAGGGCGGCGAAAAACTCCGGCTGGTGGATGATCACCTCGCGGAGGGACCCAAGCCCCTCCGCTTCAAGATAGGCCCGCAACGGCAGGTGCGGATATTTCGCCGCCGCATCCGCCACGGTGAACTTGTGGTAATTGGCAATGGGATCGCGCAATTCGGCGCGCGGCTTGCAGGCCTTGGCCAGGGCCGTTTCCAGGTCCAGGATTTTCGCGGCATCCGCCTTGGCGCCAGCCTCGGATTGGCCGGACATGGCGAGCATTTTGGCGACATGAACCTGGTAGGCGGCGCGCTTGTCGGCAAAACCATCCGACAGATAATAATCGCGATCCGGCAATCCCAGGCCGCCCTCCTCCAGCTCAAAGGCGTAAAAGCCGCTGTTCCTGGAATCCGGGGAAACGCCGGAACCGAACATGGCGGAGATGTTGATGTTCTGCAATTCGGCCAGCAGGCGGAGCATTTCCTCTGGAGACTTGAGCGCGGCGATGCGCGCGAAATCATCCCGTAACGGGGTGAAACCCAATTGCTCAAGGCGCCGCGTGTCCATGGCCGAGGCATAGAAAGCGCCCACCTCCCCGATCGGCGAGCGCGGCGGCGGCTTGGCGTCGCAGTCGGCGATGGTGGAATAAAGGATGTCGTGAATCAACTGCCAGTTTCGCTCCCGCAACTCCGCGAAGGCCGACCAACTGGCTTTATCGGCGGGAATGGGATTTTCCCGCAGCCAGGCGCCGTTGGCGTAGAGGTAGAAGTTGGTGGCTGGATCCACCGAAGTGTCCATGTAATTGGTGGAAAAGCGCGGGACGGCCAGGAGCGGAGTGGAATCCGGCGGCGGAACCTTGCAAAGCTCCTCCGGCTTATTCATACAACCCTGCCAGAGCGCGGCCAGCGCGGCGGCCAATAAAAGCGACAGCTTCGATTTCTTCATTCCAAATCGTGATATTCCATCTCAATCCGCGGAATTGTGCGGCGGTTCGGAGGCGGAACGCAAATTGAAAAGCGCCAAAGTGAGTATGGCAAAAAAAACGCGCCGGGCCGTTGCAAAACTCGCGCGACGAGTTACGGTAAGTCAAATGGCTGAGTCCAAGAAAAAGCCGGCGGCCCGCAGCCCCGCTCCAGAAGCCCCTTCGCCCGGAGGCCAATTCCCGTCGCCGGCTCCGGCTCCTCCTCTCCTGTCCAGCGAGGAAATGGAATCCCTGTCCGCATTGCAGTTGGTGGACATGATCGCCGCCAAGCTCCCCGCGCGCCATGTTTCCCTGATGGACATGGTCTATCTGCGCGATCGGGTGGCCGAGATGGAAGAAATCAACGATCAAGCGCGCCAGACGATCGAAAAACTCGACGCGGTGGTGGAAAAACTCCGCGCCCCGGCCTATCGCGTGGGCACCTATTTGATGCCGGTGGACCCCGACAAAGCCCACGTCTGCGTTGGCGGCGCGGATTATGTGTGCCGGATTGACCCGCAAATTCCCGCGGCCAGTTTGCAGGCGGGCCAGCGCGTGCTGCTCAACGAGGCCTTCGCCATCGTGCAAGGGCTGGGATTTGACCGCCACGGGCCGATAGTGCGGATTGACGAATTGCTCTCCGGCGGGCGATTGCGGATCGGGCAGGAATCCGGGCTAGTCTGCTCGGTGCTGCCGCGCTCGGCCCTGCTGGCGAAGGAAAAACTCAAGCCCGGCATGGAAGTCAGGCTGGACGCTAACCAGCGCGTCGCCCTGGAAGCCATCGGCGTGGGCAAACGGATTGATCGCGCCCTGGAAACGGTGGCCGAACTGCCCTGGTCGGCCGTGGGCGGCCAGGAAGAGGCGGTGCGGGGGATTCGCGACACCATCGAGATGCCCTTCCTGCACCGGGCCTTGTTCAAACGCTTCGAGCACACGGTGCCGAAGGGATTTCTTCTTTACGGGCCGCCGGGTTGCGGCAAAACCCTGCTGGGCAAGGCCACCGCCTTCAATCTGCGCCGGCAGATTCTGGCGGAAACCGGGGTGGACCATCCGGAGTTTTTCCTGCACGTCAAAGGGCCGGAAATCCTCAACATGTGGGTGGGAGAATCGGAGCGGCAGGTGCGCGACCTCTTCGCCCAATGCCGCGAGCGCTCGGCGGAAGGCTCGTTGGCGTTCCTTTTTATTGACGAGGCGGAATCCATTCTGGGCACGCGGCGCGCGGGGCGTTACCACAGCGTTTTGAGCACCGTCGTGCCGATGTTTTGCTCGGAAATGGACGGGCTGGAGCCGCTGCAAAACGTGGTGGTGATCCTGGCTTCCAACCGCGCCGACCTGATTGATCCCGCAATCCTGCGGCCGGGCCGCATTGACCGGAAAATCAAAGTCAACCGTCCCAACCAGGACGGCGCGCGGCGGATTTACGAAATCTATTTGAAGGAAACCCTGCCGCTAGCCGAGCCGAGGGAAATTCTGGCCCGGGCCGTGTCGGACGCCCACTACGCGCGCACGCGCGAGAACCAGTTCCTGGAAATCATCTATCGCAGCGGGAAGAAGGACCATCTCTACCGGGGCGATCTGGCCAGCGGGGCGATCATCGCCGCCATTGTGGAGCGGGCCAAGAGCCTGGCCATCAAACGGGCCATCGAAACCAAGGCGGACACCTCGCTGGACCGGGCCGACCTTCTCCTGGCCCTGGAAAAGGAGTACGCGGAGAACGACCTCTTCCCGCCCACCGACATCACCGAAGACTGGCTCAAGCTGACCGATTTCGATCCCGACAACGTCATCAAGCTGGGTCCCATCCACCCAAATCTGAAGGAGGGAAAGGCCGGCGCGATTGTCTGAGAGGGTTTCCGCGCTTGCGCCCGTTTCGATTTTGTCGCCAATCCAGAGTTGACCCACATTAAAAATCTGCTAAACTAGACTTAAACTAGTTTGATTTATGGCTGTCTCTTCGCATCATATTCGCCGGTCTGGCGCCTCCGTCGGCGCTTTCCAAGCCAAAACCCATTTCTCACAACTGCTGGAGCGCGTCTCCAAGGGCGAAGAAATCACCATCACCAGGCATGATCGTCCAGTGGCCCGGCTGGTTCCCGCGGACCGGCCTTCCCGGGCCCAGGTCGCCGCCATCTTCCAGCGAATGGATGCCTTGCGTCAGAGCCTTCCCGGCGTCAAATCCAGGGACAAAACAGACCTTAAAGAACTGATCAACCAGGGGAGGCGTTTTTAATGTCTTATGTGATTGACCCCTCTGTGGCGCTGGCGTGGCTTTTGCCCGATGAAACCAATGCTCGCGCCAACACCATCCGGCAGGCGGTCGAAAATGGCGCCCAGGCCTGGATTCCACCCCATTGGTGGCTTGAGGTCGGCAACGGTCTTTTAATGGCCGAGCGTCGCGGGCGCATCGCGGAGGAACAGGTCGCACAGGCCTTGTCTTTGGTGGACGCCCTGCCCTTCGAAGAGGACGAACACACCGCCGGACCGCTCCAAGCGCGAACTTTTGCCTTGGCGCGCAAACATGGATTGACCATTTACGACGCGGCCTACCTGGAACTCGCCCAACGCCGGGGAGCAACCCTGGCCACCTTTGACACGCAACTATTGAAGTCCGCTGAAAAAGAGCGCGTCCCCGTCGAAGGGAATTAGACAGACGGATTTTCGGACCTCGCCGACGCTTGATCTTTGCGGGCGGCATTGAACGAGGGGGGAAATCGTCCGGCAACGACTCGAAAGTTGCAAATCTTGAACTTCATCAAACCGCTGCAAATTCTGCCGGCATGATGTAAGGTGGTTCCCAACGGCAACGCCGCCATGAACCGCGAGAATTTCATCATCCAGTTCGGCATCGAGACCGAAATCGGGATCGCCCGCGACCCGGAGGAAAACCTCGACGTCGTCGCCGAATCCATCGCGCTGGTGCGCACCGCCACCAAGTCGGGCGTGCTGATGCGCTGGGATTATGATTGCGAAGACCCGCACGCCGACATGCGCGGATTCCACGTCAAGGAGTTGAGGCAGGACACGGACGAAGCGCATTATTTTGCGCAGGACTCGGCGCGGCAACTGAATTTTGTCGAGATCAAGAGCGACCTGGTCCTGGGCAACGGAGCGCGCTTTTACAACGACCACGCCCATCCGGAATACTGCACGCCCGAATGCGGCACGCTGGAGGAATTGGGGGCGCACGACCGGGCCGGCGAACGCATCCTGGCGCGCTGCGCCCGCAAACTCTCCGAGGAGCGCGGCGACACGGTCCGCCTTTACAAGAACAACACCGATTTCCGCGGCCACAGCTATGGCACGCATGAGAACTACCTGCTGCCCCGCTCCTTGTCCTGGGAAAAACTGGCCCGCGGCATCCAGGCTTTTCTGGTCACGCGCCAGATTTTCGCCGGCGCGGGGAAATTTGCCCTCGAAGAGGAGGACCAGTATGCCGGGCCGGGATTCCAGATTTCGCAGCGCAGTGATTTTTTCAGCGAACTGCAAAGCGTGGATACGATGCAGCGCCGCCCCCTCATCAACACGCGCGACGAACCCCACGCCAACCCCGCGCTTTACCGGCGCTTCCATGTCATCCTGGGCGACGCCAACATGTCCCCCTTTGCCACGCGCCTCAAGGTGGGCGCCACCGCCCTGGCGCTGGAAACCCTGGCGCGAAACCCCAATTGGCCCGGCCCCGTGCTGGCCGACCCGCTGCGGGCCTTGCGCGAGATTTCGCGCGACCCGCAATTTCACTGGCCTTTGGCCTTGCGTGACGGCGCCGGGTCGGGCGCCATCGCCGTGCAACGGGAGTATTGGCAGGCGGCGCGGGACCATTGCGATTTGGCCGACCCCGCCAAAGCCGCCGTGCTGGAAGACTGGGGCCAGGTGCTCTCCGATCTGGAAGCCGACCCGATGCGCTGCCGGAACCGGCTGGACTGGGTGGCCAAACTGGCCTTGATCCGGGAATTTCAGGCCGCGCAAAAAGTCGGCGACCACGATCCGTGGCTGCAAAGCCTGGACCTGGAATATCACCGGCTGGATCGCGAAGAGGGCCTCTATTTCGCCCTCGAACAATCGGGCGCAATGGCCTGGGCGCCGGAGGAGGCGGCGGTGCGGCGCGCGATTTCCGAGCCGCCGCGGAGCACGCGGGCCTGCATCCGCGGCCGCTGCATCCAGCAATTCCCCGGCGCGGTGATTTCCGCGCAATGGGACCACATCACCCTGCAAGGCAGCCGGCGCCCCCTGAAAATTTCCCTCCTCAACCTGTTCACCCCCGAAGCCCTGGCTGCCGCCCAGCAAATCATGGACGCCGCCCTGCGCCCCGACGACCTGGAACCCATCGCCGAGCCGCCCGTGGAATAATCCCCGCCTCCTGGGAACGTAAAAATCTGTTGACATATAAACAATAATGAAGTAAACATTCCCCGTGAAGAAAAAGTCCGCCGCCCCCGGCCCGCGCTACCCGGCCCTGCTGCGCCTCCTGCGCACGGCGGAAAACTTGTGGAACGCCAGCCGCGCCTTGTTTGGCCGGTGGGACCTCAGCCCCAGCCAGTTCAACGTCCTCAACCTCTTGCGCGACCAGCCGCGCGGCCTGAGCCAGGTCCAGATCAGCCGCCTGCTCATCATGCACCGCTCAAACGTCACCGGCCTGATTGACCGCCTGGAAAAACGCGGCCTGCTCCGCCGCCATGCCAGCCCCGGCGACCGCCGCGCCTATCGGGTGATTCTCACCCCGGCCGCCTCGGACCTGCTGGCCCAAATTCTACCCGACTATTATCGCCTGGCCGAACAAGTCTGGGGCGCCCTGCCCGTCACCCGCACCTCCCGGCTTCTGGCCGACCTGTCCCACCTGGACGCCAACCTCGCGCGGCTGGAACAGACCCTGGCCGCCAAACCATGAACCGCGCGCGCAATTATCCCCTCCTGCTCGCCAGCCAGTTCTGGAGCGCGTTTGGCGACAACTTCATCCTCGTCCTCATCCTCGGCCCCATCCTGACCGAATTTCAGAAGGGGAAGATCAGCGCCCAATCCCAAAGCCTGGCCAACATCTGCTACACGAGCCTCTTGTTTATTCCCTACGTGCTGCTCGCGCCGGTGGCGGGCTATCTCAACGACCGCTACGCCAAAAGCCGCTGGCTCCTGGGCGGCAACTTCATCAAACTGATCGGCGCCGGGCTGACGGCCCTGGGCCTGGTCGCCGGTTCGGCCTGGCAGGCCATTGGTTACCTGGCGGTGGGCATCGGCTCGTGCGTCTATTCGCCGGCCAAGTACGGAATCCTCCCGGAAATCCTGCCCGCCGAGCGCCTGGTCAAAGCCAATGGCGCGATGGAATTCCTCACCCTGGTCGCCATCCTGTCCGCGGGCATCGCGGGCGGAAAGGCCTTCGATCAACTCCCTTTGCCCGCCTGCTACCTCATCGCCATCGCCATCTACGCGCTTTCCCTGACTCTGAATCTTTTCATGGCGCGGACCCCGTCCTACCCGGAAGTCCGTTTCCGGGACAGCCTCAGCGGCTTCCTGCGAAATGTCCGCGACCTTTTCTCCCAAAAACGCCTCGCGCGGATTCTGATGGGCACGGCGCTGTTCTGGATTTGCGGCGCGATCCTCAAGATGAACTTCCAGCCCTGGGGCCAGCAGGTCCTCCATCTGGCCAACATGACGCAAATCTCCCTGCTGGGCCTCTGGCTGGGCATCGGCGTCATGGCGGGCAGCGTTTTGGCCGGCCAACTCTACTCCGTCGGCGAACTGCGCGCCACCCGCCGTTACGGCTGGATTTTAGCCGCGGCCATTGCTGCTCTTGCCAGCATCGGCTGGCTGCTCCAGCACGGGTTCGACCATCCAAGAACCCTGTCCATCTCAATCCTCATTGTCACCGGGCTGGTCGCCGGCCTGTTCTTGATCCCTCTCAACGCCGCCTTGCAAGCCGAGTCGCACAAAGACAAACTCGGCAAAACCATCGCCACCCAGAACGGATTTGAAAACCTCGCCATGCTGGGCGGCAGCCTCCTCGCCTTTTCCCAGGTGAAATTTGGCTTCAATCCATCCGAGCTTCTGCTCGCCCTGGCGGGGTTTGTCACCCTCGTCGTGCTCTGGCTGAAAATCCCCGCCAAAAAATGAACCCGCCACCGCCACCCAAACCGCTGAGCGTTCCGATGGCGTGTCTCTGCGCGCTGGGCGCGGTGATTTTCTTCAGCCTCGCCTACGCCTTCGACGCCTGCGCGTTTCTGATCGTCGGCTTCCTGGCTTGCCTTTTTCCCCTGGCCTGGCTGCGCACCCGTCGGCAGGCCTATTATTTTGGGCTGGCCATCGGCTTGGGGGCCTACACACCTCACCTCTTGTTCTTCTATTATACCTTCGGTTACGGAGCTGTGGCGCTTTGGTACATCCTGCCATTTTGGCTCGGATTATTTTTGTTGTTGGGCCGCGCTTGCCTCTTTCGGTTTGGGCCGGTGGCGTGGGCGTGTCTGGCGCCGTTCCTTTGGACTGGCATTGAATTCTTCCGCGGCGAACTCTACTACCTGCGCTTCTCCTGGCTGAGTCCGGGTCTGGCATTTTCCAATTCCAGCGCGCTGCATTATCTCTCCGGCTATGGCGTTTATGGCATTGGATTTTTGTTCATGGCCGCGGCGGGCGTCGCCAGTCTGCGGGGACGGCTGCGCGGAATTGGCCTGGCGGTCCTGGCAGCGGCGGCGCTCTATCCGGCATTGATTCCAATTCCCCGCGCTGCGCCGCGGAAAATCTTGCGCGCCGCCGGAGTCCAACTGGAATTCCCCGGCGCGCTCTCGGTCCGGTCCGCGCTGGATGGCGCCATCAAGAAGTTCCCGGATGCCGACCTCTTCGTTCTGAGCGAATACACCTTCCAGGGACCGATCCCGGCCCCGATCAAAGCCTGGTGCCGCGCCCACCGGAAATATCTCGTGGCCGGCGGGGAGGATCCGGTCCCGCCTTCGGATTATTACGACACAGCGTTTGTGGTGGACCCGGACGGTGAAATTGCGTTTCGGCAGGCCAAATGCGTGCCCGTGCAGTTGATGAGAGACGGACTGCCCGCACGTCAACAACAACTTTGGGACTCGCCGTGGGGAAAAATCGGCTTGGTGACTTGCTACGATGCCAGCTACAGCCGTGTCACCGATGTGTTGATCCGCCAGGGGGCGCAAGCCCTGATAAATCCCAGCATGGACATCGCGGACTGGGGCGCCGCGCAGCATCTCTTGCACGCGCGCATCCCCCCGATGTGCGCCGCCGAGTATGGCATCCCGGTCTTCCGGGTGAGCAGTTCGGGCGTCTCGCTCTTCGTGGACGGCACGGGCCATGTCCAGAGTTCGGCGCCGTTTCCCGGCGACGGCGCGATGCTGGCCGCCGCGTTGGAGTTACCGGAGCTTGGCCGAATGCCGCCGGATCGCTGGCTGGCCAGATTTTCCATCCTCGTGGTTGTCGGCTTGATCGGGTGGCTGGCCCTGGAAGCGGCGCGGCAAAAAATCAGAAACCGCCGGGTTCGGGCCGCGCCATAAATACTATGAAAAGAATTCTGCGCTTTTTCCTTTGGCTCCTCTTTGGCTTTCGCGCCAGCAACACCGCCGCCCTGGAAACTCCCGGTCCGGTGATGCTCCTGCCCAACCATGTGTCCTGGTTGGACTGGCTTTTTCTGGCTTCCTGCCTGGACACCCGCTGGCGCTTCGTCACCTCCACGCGGGCGGCCCAGGTCAGTTTCGTCCATCGCTTCATCATGCTCAACCGTTTCACCTTCCCGGTGGATCCCGACTCCCCCTACGCTGTCAAGCGTATGGCAGAATTCCTCCAAACCGGCGGCAAACTGGTCCTCTTTCCCGAAGGCCGCCTCTCCCGCACCGGCTCCCTGATGAAACTCTTCGACGGCACCGGCTTCTTGCTTTTCAAAACCGGCGCCAAAGTCATCACCTGCTATTTGCGCGGCGCCAGCCGCCTCCCCTTCTCGCCCAATCCCAACCGCAAGAAATGCCTGCCGCGCGTCACCGCCCATTTCAGCGGCCTCCTCACCCCGCAGCCCCAGCCCGGCCTGAGCACCACGCGCGCCCGCCAAAAACTCACCCGCTGGCTCTACGACACCATGGTCCAGCAACAATTCGACACCGAGCTGGCAGCCACGCCGAAAAATGTCCTCGCCGCAGTCGTGGAGACAGCGCGGCAATTCCCCGGCACCCTCGCCCTGGAAGACGCCCTGCACACGCAACTGACCTACCGGCGCTTGCTCGCCGACGCCGGTGCCATGTCCCGCCGCTGGCGCGCCCAATGGCCCGGCGACAACCGCGCGCGCATCGGCGTCCTGCTGCCCACTTCCGTGGCCATGCCCCTGACCCTGTTCAGCCTGTGGGCCGCGGAAAAAATTCCCGCGATCCTCAACTTTTCCACCGGCATTGCCACCATGCTCGCCTGCGCCCAACTCGCCGGGCTTAAACAAATCATCACCTCGAAGGCCTTTCTGGAAAGGGCCAGGCTGAACGTCCAGCCCATGATAGATGCCGGCATCGAGTTCATTTATCTCGAAGAGGTCCGCGCCAAAATCCCGCGCCGGCGCAAACTGCAATCCCTCCTGCGCGTCTGCCTTGCCCCCGGCTCCATGGTCCCCGCGCCGCGGTCCGACGTGGCCGTCGTCCTGTTCACCAGCGGCTCGGAAGGCACGCCCAAAGGCGTCGAATTGACCCACACCAACCTGCTGGCCAACGTCCGCCAGTTGCTCGCCGTCTTTGACGTCACGGACAGCGACCGCCTCTTCGACGCGCTTCCCCTCTTCCACAGCTTTGGTCTGATCGGGATGCTGGTCTCTTTGATTCGTGGCTGCTATGTTTTCCTCTATCCATCCCCGCTGCATTACCGGGTGATTCCCACACTCATCTACGACTTGGATTGCACGGTTTTCTTCACCACCAACACCTTCCTCAACGGCTACGCCCGCAAGGCCAACCCGTTTGATTTCCGCACCCTGCGCCTGCTCGTCTCCGCCGCCGAGAAACTCCAGGAAACCACCGCCAACACCTGGGCGCGGCAATTTGGCGCGCGCATTTTGGAAGGCTACGGCGCCACCGAATGCAGCCCGTGCGTGACCATCAACTCCCCCATCAACCCCCGCTTCGGCACCGCCGGCAAATTCTTGCCGGGCATGGCTTGCAAATTCGAGCCGGTCGAAGGCGTCCCCGATGGGGGGCGCCTCTGGGTGCGCGGCCCCAATATCATGCGCGGCTATCTCAACCCGGAAGCCAACCAAAAATTCCTCGCCGCCGCGGGCTGGTATGACACCGGCGACGTCGCCTGCCTGGATGGCGATGGCTTTCTCCAGATCCTGGGCCGTCTCAAGCGCTTCGCCAAAGTCAGCGGCGAAATGGTCAGCCTCACCGCCGCCGAAGAAGCCTTGGCCGGCGCCTTCCCGCAGTACGGGTTGCGCTTCCAGATTGCCGTGCTGGCCCGTCCCGACCCGGACCGTGGCGAGTCCCTTGTCGCCGTCGCCAACGACCAGCGCCTGAGCATGGAAGAACTTCGCGCCGCCATCAAAGCCAGCGGCCTGAGCAACCTCTACCGCCCGCGCGAAATCAAATACGCGCGGGATATTCCCAAACTGGGCACCGGCAAGGTGGATCACCTCCGGCTGCAAACACTCCTCCCCTGAGCCTGTGAAAACCCTTCTCCTTTCCACGCTTCTCTGTGTCCTCCTTTCCAAAT
>JBEKOF010000142.1:0-14964 GCA_049522055.1 Verrucomicrobiota bacterium
CATGATCGCGCCCAACGGGCCGTCGTTGTCGAAAAGAACCTGATGCGGCACGAAACTCCGGTAGAACAACACTGCCAGGGCCGCGCCGAGGATCGCCGCCAGCAACAGCAACCCATTGGGACTGCGCCCGTTCTCTTTCTTGCCGTTGGGTGCGCCGCGCATATTCAATGGCCAGCACAATCAGGCATCATGGAGCATGGTTCTGAATTCTGCATTGGTCCTTAAAAAAGACTTAAAAACTTCATGTCTGTAAGGTCTTTACCTCATTGGCTGTGAGGTAAACTACTACACGACCGGTTGAGTGGTCAATCCTTTTCTGGACGGGCAGGCAAGAAATATTGGGGCTTCACTTTTTGCCGTTGGAATGGGGCGGGACGGGTGTAACGTTGAGGACTTCTCTGACACCAGCCTGAAACCAGCCTGTGTGCCGATGTCGGCGGCACAGGAACCGGGCTGACTTTGACCAAAGGGGTGGCGCGACTGCGGAAGTGATTGAGGCATCGGCCTGGGCCAGCACCCGAGTCGTGGGACCGATTATATCCAATTTGTCCCCCGTGGCAATCCTTTCCGAATCGGAAGATGGAAAGCCCGAATCATTAGCAACGTGCTTGCCCGCTCACCCAAACGGTGAACTGGTTTCGGACGAAGACTCCGTTGGCGGGACGCCAACGGATGCGGTCGAGACGACTGCGGTCCCCTGGAATTCGCTAATGATCGGGGTGGAAAGCGGATCAATATTTGGGCACGTTGTGGTCAATTTCGTCGGCCCAGGCGTTGATGCCGCCTTTGACGCTCTTCAAATACTTGTAGCCTTGCTCGCGCAGGAATTCGAGCGCCTTCATGGAGCGCGCCCCGCTCTTGCAGTGGATGTAAATGTGCTGGTTGGGGTCCAATTCGGCGAAGCGTTGCGGCAGCAGACTCAACGGAATGAGGGCAACGCCCTGAACGCGGGCGATTTGATATTCGTCGGGTTCCCGCACATCAATCACTTTGATGCCAAGTTTCGGGTCGTCCAGGGCCTGCTTCATCTCTTGCACGGTCACTTCGTCGGGATGGGAGACGGGGACGGGCGGCGCGTCGGCGATGCCGCAGAATTGCTCGTAATCAATGAGCTTGGTGATGGTGGGATTGGCGCCGCACAAGGGGCATTGGGGATCGGGGCGGAGCCTGAGTTCGCGGAATTTCATTTCCAGGGCGCTGAAGAGAAGCAGCCGGCCAATGAGCGAACTGCCCTTGCCCAAGGCCAGCTTCAAGATCTCGGTGGCTTGAATGCAGCCGATGATGCCGGGAAGAACGCCCAGCACCCCGCCTTCCGCGCAACTGGGCACCATGCCGGGCGGCGGGGGTTCGGGATACAAGCAACGGTAGCAGGGGCCGTTTAAATGCGGGGCGAAAACGCTGGCCTGGCCTTCAAACCGGAAAATCGAACCGTAGATGTTGGGCTTCTTGAGCAGCACGCAGGCATCGTTGGTCAGGTAGCGGGTCGGAAAATTGTCGGTGCCGTCCACCACGATGTCGTAGGGGGCCAGGAGGTCGAAGGCGTTGTCGCTGGTCAGGCGGGTGTTGTGGAGGACGACTTCGACATTGGGATTGATGCGGCGGATGGTGTCGCGGGCGGATTCGGTCTTGGGCCGGCCGACATCCGGGGTGCCGTGGATGATCTGGCGCTGGAGATTGGAGAAATCCACGGTGTCAAAATCAACCAGGCCGATCTTGCCGATGCCCGCCGCGGCCAGGTACATGGCAATGGGCGAGCCGAGGCCGCCGGCGCCAATGCAGACCACGCTGGTGGAGCAGATTTTCTTTTGGCCGGCCAGCCCCACTTCGGGCAGAATCAAGTGCCGCGAGTAGCGGCGGATTTCGTCATTGTCCAATTGCATAATATCAAGGTGTCAGGAGCATAATTGAGGCTGGGGATAAAGCAAGGGGAAGGGGAAAGGATAAAGGCAGAATGGCGCAGCGCGGCAGGCCGCAACCAAAGGGCTGAGTCTGAATTGAGAATTGGTCATTGAGCATTTGTCATTTGTCATGTAAACACCTTCGGGATGACGCCCCAGCAACTCTCCGAGCGATTGTGGCAGTTTGCGGCCCGCATCGCCAAGGTCGTGGACGCGCTGCCCGAGACCCGTGTGGGCCGGCACGTCGCCGGCCAGATCGTCCGCAGCGGGATCGCGGCGGCACCAAACTACGACGAAGCCCGTTCCGGCGAGAGCCGCACGGATTTCGTTCACAAGGTCAACGTGGCGCTGAAGGAGTTGATCGAAACCCGTGGCTGGCTCAAATTCATCATTTTGGCCGGGTTGCTTCCGGCCAAGCGGGTGGCTGTCCTGGTGGAAGAGTGCGACCAGCTTTGCCGCATCTTGGGAAAGTCCATTGCGACGGCCAAAGCCGGCAGAAGACAGTTGCCCGGCGACGGTCTGGAGACGACTCTTGCGATAACCGATGACAAATTCTCAATGACCAATTCTCAATTGAAAGGTCCGAAATCTTAAAGCGCTTCTTCGCCGACAGGAGTCACCAAAAAAAGTGAAATGCACACAGCGACTGAAGGATTACGCCTTCATGCCTTGTTTGGGCGGGAATCTGTGCTACTTGTTGGCTCCTTGTGGACATCGCCCTTGAAGTGCAAAAGCGAAGGACCTTCGCCATCATCTCGCATCCGGACGCCGGGAAAACGACGTTGACGGAGAAGCTGCTGCTTTACGGCGGCGCCGTCCAACTGGCCGGCTCGGTGATGGCGCGCAAAAATCAGCGCGCCACCACGTCGGATTGGATGGAGCTGGAAAAACAGCGCGGCATCTCGATCAGCTCCACGGTGCTCCAGTTCGATTACAATGGGTTCCGCCTCAATTTGCTGGACACGCCGGGCCACAAGGATTTTTCCGAGGACACTTACCGGGTCCTCACCGCGGTGGATTCGGTGGTGATGGTGATTGATTCGGCCAAGGGGATCGAACCACAGACGCGCAAGCTCTTCGAAGTTTGCCGGCAGCGCGGGGTGCCGATTTTCACGTTCATGAACAAGTGCGACCGTCCGATGAAAAGTCCGCTCGCCTTGCTGGATGAGTTGGAGAAGGTGCTGGGGATCGGCGCGTTCCCGGTCAACTGGCCGATTGGCAACGGCTTCGAGTTCCAGGGGGTGTTTGACCGCCAGACGCAGGCGATGCATCTGTTCGAGCGGACGCCGGGGGGCAAGCACCGGGCGCCGGTGGTGGTGGGAGCGTTGGATGATCCGGCGCTGCGGGGGAAGCTCGACGACGCTACGTTCGCCCGGACGCTGGAGGAGTTGGAGATGCTGCAAACGGCGGGGCACCAGTTCGACGAGGCGGCGGTGCTGGCGGGGCGGAGGACCCCGGTGTTCTTCGGCAGCGGCCTGAATAATTTTGGCGTGCAATTGCTGCTCGAGGCCTTGCTCAAGTATTCGCCGCCGCCCAGGCCGCGCGTGATGGCGGGGGTGGCCATCGCGCCGGAGCATCCGCTCTTTTCGGGGTTCATTTTCAAAATCCAGGCGAACATGGACCCGCGCCACCGGGACCGCATCGCCTTCGTGCGCGTTTGTTCCGGGAAGTTCCAGCGAGACATGACGGTGTATCATTCGCGCTCGAAAAAGAAGGTCAGGCTGTCGAGTTCCCACAAGCTTTTCGGCAAGGAGCGCCAGACACTGGATGAGGCCTGGCCGGGAGATGTGATCGGGTTGGTGGGCCATGACGGTTTTGGCATCGGCGACACGCTGACGGAGGACCCGTCCATACTTTACAAGGAAATCCCGCGCTTTCCGCCGGAGGCCTTCTCCTATCTGCACAATCCAAACACGGCGCGCTACAAGCAGTTTCGCCAGGGGTTGGCGCAACTCTTGCAGGAGGGGGTCATCCAGCGGCTGTCGCTGCGCAACGCCGCCGCCCGGCTGCCGCTGCTGGGAGCGGTGGGGCCGCTGCAATTCGAGGTGGTGCAGTTCCGGCTCGAACATGAATACGGGGCGCCCTCGCGGCTGGAAGCGGCCCCCTGGACGGTGGTGCGCTGGCTGCCGGCGCACCTGATCGAATCGGACCTGGACGCCCTCTCGCTGCCGACGGGCGCCAAACTGGCCTATGACATGGGGCATAACGCCGTGGTGTTGTTCCCGAACCAATGGGCGGCGGACTATTTTGCCCAGACGAACCCGCGCGCGCCGCTGGGCCTGGCAAGCCCGATGTCCAACACTTGAAATCCCCTCAAATGGCTCCGCCGGAACCTCGCCCTGCCGGGCCGGGCCTGTGCAGAAATTGGAGCGCGCCGCGGAACCGCCAGGCATGAAACGGCTCATTTTGGGGCGTCGGCTTTTGGCGCGGCTTTGACGACCGGTTTGTTGAGGCGGTGGGGCTTCAGTTCGGCGTAGATGCTCTGGGCGAGGGAGGATTTGGCGAAGCCGATCACTTTGGCTCCCTTGATGTCGAAAAACACTTCCAAGTCCTCCGTGGTGTAATGTTGCACCACGGGGTAATGCTGGAAGGTTTTGAGCATTTCCTGGCGGCTGTTTTCGGACAGGTCGCGGGTGATCAGCACGAAATGCAGTTTGCTCTTGCTGCGCCGGATAGTTTCGCGTCCGACGAGCAGAATCCGCGAGCGTAACACCAGGGGGAACAAACGCTCGACGGGAGGCGGCGGGATTTTGCTGTTCATGGGGCCGACTGGGGTTGATTTCTGGCGCGCGGCGGCATCATAGACGGCCGCCGGGGCAGGAGGTGTTCATCACGCCTCTTTGACCTTTAGTTTTTGCCCCTTGATCTGGGACCGGTTCAGCTTGGCAATGATGCCGCGGGCGTGCTCGGCGGCGACGTCCGCGAAAAGATGGCGCTGCCGGACGTCCACTGTGCCGACAATGGCGCCGGGCAGGCCGGTTTCCCCGGCAATAGTATTGACGATGTCCAACGGCGTGACGCCCGCTTCCGCGCCAACGTTCATCCACAGCCGTGTCTGGAAGGGTTGCCTCTTGGCGTTCTCTTTGGGTTTGAAAGCGCGCTTTGGCTCCGCGGGGGCGCCGGGTGCTTTTGCGGCGGCGGGGCGAACGACTTGGATGGGCGGCGGTTTGGGCGCGGCGGCAATTGCAGGCCTGGGGATCAACCTCGGCGGGGCAGGGGAGGGGACCGCCTTGGCTTCCGTCTTCGCTGGAGCGGCGGAAAGCGGGGCGGCGGGTGGCGGGGGAATTTCCGGGCGGCCCGGGCGGGCGGGCAGCGGGCGGATTGGGGGCTGCCCCGATGCGCCCAAGTTCTCCTTGCCGCGTTCAGCAAATGGCTCAGGGCGGGCGGGGCGGGCGTCGGAACGCCGGCGCTCCTCCGGACGCGGCGCGGGTTTGGCGGGCGCGGCGTCGCCGGTTTGCAACTGATGGATGAGAGCGGAAGCGATGTCGGTGGAGGCGAAGCCTTCTTCGAGGAGGCGTTCGATGAGGCGGTCGTGGCGTTTGTATTCGCCGCTGGTGAGCATGGCGCGCAGTTTGTCAAGAAATACAAGGGCGCGGGCTTCCTCCACCTCGCTGGCGGTGGGGGGCTGGCCGCGCTGGATGCGCACGTTGGTGTATCGCTCGATGTTGCGAATCGCAAAAACCTCGCGCCCGGAGGCAAACGAAATGGCGCGGCCGCGGCGGCCTTTGCGGCCCGTGCGCCCGATGCGGTGGACGTAGTCCTCCCCGTCGTAAGGCAGGTCGTAATTGAAGACCACCTCCACGTCGTCCACGTCCAGCCCGCGGGCGGCCACGTCGGTGGCCACGAGAAATTCCAGGCCGGACTTGCGGAACTTTTGCATCACCCGGTCGCGCATCATCTGGGTCATGTCGCCGTGCAGGCGGTCGGCCGAATAGCCCTGGGCGTTGAGATGCTCGACCAGATCATCCACCATCCGTTTGGTGTTGCAAAAAATGATGCCCAGCTTCAGGTCGTGGATGTCAATGAGCCGCGTGAGCAGGTCTATTTTGTAGCGGCGGTCCACCTCGTAGTAAACCTGCTCCACCGTCGGAACGGTGAGCGCCTTTTGCTCGATGCGCACCTGTTGGGCTTGGCGCGAGTACTTCTCAATCAACTGCTGGATGGGGCGCGGAATCGTGGCGGAGAAAAACACCGTTTGCCGTTCTTTGGGGGTGGATTGCAGGATGTGTTCAATGTCGTCGCGGAATCCCATGTTGAGCATCACATCCACTTCGTCCAGGATCACCATCTTGATGGCCGCCAGGTTGAGGGTGCCGCGGCTCATGTGGTCCATGACCCGGCCAGGGGTGCCGACGACAATGTGGGCACCCTGGCGCAAGCCGGCCAGTTGACGGTCGTAGGATTGCCCGCCATAGACGGGCAGGGCGTGGAGGCCGCGCTTGAAGAGCGCCAGTTTGTGGACCTCCTCGGAAACCTGGATCGCCAGTTCCCGCGTGGGGCAGAGGATGAGCACCTGGGTGGCGCGCTGGGCCACATCCACTTTTTCGATCGCGGGCGCGGCGAAGGCGGCGGTCTTGCCGGAGCCGGTTTGCGACTGGCCTACCACATCCTTGCCTTCCAGCAGGGGCGGGATTGCCTCCGCCTGGATCGGCGCGGCTTGTTCGAAACCCAGCTTGTGGATCGCTTTGAGCAGTTCTTCCGAAAGGCCCAGTTCCGCAAATGATTTTGGCGTCATAGATCAATTTGGTTCCGGCAAATTCCCGCCGAAAACGACAAGATAAGCCGGCAGACCACGAACGCACAGGGTTTTCTTCAGGAAGTTGCGATGAGTGGGCCGGGCCGTCGGCGTGTGCCTTGTCCACTGGCGCGTTATTTGGCCTCCCGCACGGGCGCGCCCGCCTCGTAGAGTTTGATTTCCTTTTGCAAGGTCGAGCCCAGCGGGTCGTTCTTTTGCTCGACGGCCAGCTCCAGGGCGCGCCGGGCCGTGACGGCCGCCAGCCCGTAACTCCCCGTCTCCGCATAAGCCGCCGCCAGGGTGCGCAGAATCCTCGGATCGCCGCCTCCGTTTAATTGGTTGGCCCGCGCGGCCAGGGCGACGGCTCTTGCGCCATTGCGGAGTGAGGCCTCGGGTGTCGTGGCCAGCGACCATGCCAGGTTGTTCTGGACATCGACTTGGTCAGGTTTGATTTCCAGCGCCTGTTGCCAGCAGGCAATCGCCTGGCTGGTTTCCCCTTTCTGAAAGAAGGCCAGACCGAGATTGGCGCAAGCTTCCGCGGAGCGGGGGTTGTTTGTTATGGCCTGCCGGTAGGACTCAATGGCTGCGTCCAAATCCCCCTTTTGCAGAAAGCCATTGCCGAGATCACACCATGCTTCCACCAGACCCGGCTTGATGGCGGCGGTTTTCTTGAAGCAGCCCCACGCTCCGTCCAAATCTCCTTTAAGGAGAAGGGCATTGCCCAGGTTGTTTTGCACCTCCGCGTTCCCAGGCTCAATTTCCAGCGCCCGGCGGTATTGCGCGATGGCTTCCTCCAGTTTGCCCTCCTTGACAAGAGCACCGCCCAGGTTGTTTCGGGCCTCGGCATAATCGGGCTTGATTTCCAGCGCCTGGCGGTATTGCGCGATGGCTTCCTCCAACTCTCCCTTCGTGAAAAGAGCCACTCCTAGGTTGCTTCGGGCCTCCGTATAATCGGGCTTGATTTCCAGCGCCCGGCGGTATTGCGCGATCGCTCCGGCCAGGTCGCCTGTCACGGCAAGCGCGGCTCCGAGGTTGTTTCGCGCCTCCGCATAGTCGGGCTTGGTTTCCAAGCTCCTGCGATATTGCGCGATGGCTTCATCCACTTTTCCCTCTCTGGCCAGAGCCACTCCCAAACTGTTTCGGGTTTCCACGAAATCGGGCTTGATTTCGAGGACTTTCCGGAATTGCTCCACGCTTTTCTCCACCTCCCCGCTTCTGCCGTAAAGCAACCCCAGGTTGTTTTCCGCCATCCAGCAGCCCGGATTTCGGGCCAGGGTCGTGCGCCAGAGTGTTTCCTCGTCGGCATACATCCCGCATTGATGCCTCGTCAGCGCCCCCAGCGCCAGCAGCAGCGCCGCTGCCGCCACGGGCTTTCTAATGACGGCGGCGCCCAGGGCCACTGGGCCAATGATGGCAAAATACTGCCAGTGATCGGCCACCAGCGAGTAACGCATGAAAAAAATGTTCAGAAATCCCAAAATGGGCAGGAGCATCACCACAAAGTAGCCCAAGCCAAAGAACAAGCCCTTTCCCCACGTCCCACGCTGGCGCCAGCACAAAGCCAGCCCCCCCGCCAACAGCGCCAACGGGATGTACGACAACATATTCCGCGCGTCAATCTGCCAGCGCGGATATACAAAAATCAGGTTCAACGGCAGCACCGCCTTGTACAGATAAAACCAAACCGCCCAGCCTGCCCCCGCCAGCCGCGACCAGAAACTGTCCGCCCGCACCACTTCCGCCCCAACCGCCCCTCCCATCGCCCGATGATACTGGAACCACACCGTCACCAATCCCAGGAGGGCCGCAACCAGGAAAAATGGCACGCTGCGCCGCACATCCTGCCACTCCACCCGCCCTCGCCGCCACCAAGCCATGCCCAGGAGAATCACGGGCAGCGGCGCGACGGCGGTCTTGCTCAGCAGCGCCAGCGTGAAGGCTCCCAAAGCCAGCCCGTAGCAGCGGCGCCCTCCGGTGTCCTCGAATTTCACATACCCCAACAGCGCGCCCAGAAAGAAAAACATGGCCAGGGTGTTTTTCCGCTCGGTGATCCAGGCGACCGATTCCACATTGACCGGATGCAGGGCAAAAATGGCCGCGGCCAGCAAGGCTCCGGGGATTCTCAGGCGTCGGAGGACGCGCCAGAGCAGGAGGGCGCTCAGGGCGTGAAGAAGCACATTGACCAGGTGATAGCCCAGCGGGTGGGTTCCCCAGAGGCGCCATTCCACCCACAACATACTCAAAGTCATGGGGAAGTAATCCGGGGTGGCAGTAGTAAACCAAAGCCGATACAAGCCATCGGCGCTTTTGAGCACGGGATTCTCCGTCAGAAACTTGTCATCGTCCCAGATGAATCCAGCGTGCCAGACGGGCTGATAGGCCAGCATCGTGACCCCCAGCAAAAGCAAGCCCCACAGCCAATCCCTTCGCCAGGCAAAGGGGTCTGTTGCTTTCGGTGTCGCTTTCAAATTTCCGCTTTCTGCTTTCAAATCACCCGCTCACCGTGTCGCATCCTGCGCCGCTGGCGCGCTTCCCTGTAATGTGCTGTCTCGCGCCGGCTTGTCCGCCTCGTAGAGTTTGATTTCCTCTTGCAGCGTGGCCGCCAGGGCGTCGTTCTTTTGCTCCCGCGCCAATTGCAGGGCGCGCCGGGCCGTGACGGTCGCCACCCCGTAACTCTGCGCCTCCGCATAAGCCGCCGCCAGGGTGCGCAGAATCGTCGGATCGCCGCCGCCGCTCAATTGGTCGGCCCGCGCGGCCAGCGCCACGGCTCTTGCGCCATTGCGGAGTGAGGCTTCGGGGGTCGTGGCGAGCAGCCACGCCATGTTGTTCAGGGTTTTGAGTTGCTGAGGCTTGATTTCCAGCCCCCGTTGCCAAGCCTCCATGGCCTCCTTGATTTCCCCTTTTTGGCACAAAGCCACTCCGAGATTGTCGTAAGCGTCCGCAGAGCTTGGGTTGATTTGTATCGTTTTCCGGTAGCAGGCAATGGCTTCTTCCCAGTCCTTTCTTTGCAGAAAGCCGTTGCCCAGGCCATACCATCTTGCCAGCGGGTCCCCACTCATGGGGGTGGTCTTTTCGAAGCAGGCCATGGCCCCATCCAAATCTCCTTTAAGGAGAAGGGCCTTGCCCAGGTTGTTTTCCACCTCCGCATACCCAGGCTCTTTTTCCAGCGCCAGGCGGTATTGCGCGATGGCTTCCTCCAGTCTGCCTTCCTTGACAAGAGCAGCGCCCAGGTTGTTACGGGCCTCGGCATAATCGGGCTTGATTTCCAGCGCCCGGCGGTATTGCGCGATGGCTTCCTCCAACTCTCCCTTTGTGAAAAGAGCCACTCCCAGGTTGTTTCGGGCCTCCGTATAATCGGGCTTGAGCTCCAGCGCCCGGCGGTATTGCGCGATGGCTTCGTCCACTTTGCCATGCTTGACAAGCGCATTGGCCAGGTTGTAGCGGACCTCGGTGTCCCCGGGCTTGCCGGCCAGGGCCTTGCGGTATTGCCCGATGGCTTCTTCATCCTTTCCCTCCAGGCCCAGGGCAATGCCGAGGTTGAAGTGCGTATCCGCGTTCTCCGGCCTGATTTCCAGGGCATCGCGGAATTGCGCCACGCTTTTCTCCACCCCGCCCTGGCGGAGGTAAAGCTCGCCCAGGTTGTTATGGGCCAGCCAAGACCCCGGATTCCGGGCGAGGGTTGCGCGCCAGAGCGTCTCCTCGTTGCCATACATCCCGCATTGACGCCACGTCAACGCGCCCAGCGCGGTCAGCAACGCCGCGCAATAGAGGACCCGCGGAACAGCACTTTGTATTTTCATCCAGCCCCATCCCCGCTCCATGCCCGCCGCCGCCAGCGCCAGGGGGCCCAGGCAAGCCAGGTATTGATAATGATCCGCCACAAACGAGTAGGCAAATGTGTAGAGCATGATGAACCCCAGCACCGGACTCAGCGTGACCACAAAAAAAACCGCCGCCACCTCCACACTCCGCCCCGCCCAGCGCCGCGCGCGCCAAATTGCCGCCCCCGCGGCCGCCGTCGCCAACAGCCAAACGTAAGCCAGCGGATCAGACGCCGAGATACTCCAGCGCGGATAGCTGAAAATCAGGTTCGCCGGCCAGATCAGTTTGCCGATATAAAACCACACCGCCCGGCTGGCGATGAGCACCCGCTCCACAGGCCCAATCTCAAAAAGCTGGCCTCGGGTGCCCTGATGATAGCGCTCCCACCAGACCGTCACCAGCCCCATCCCCAGCCCCAGCGCCACAAACGGCGCCACCTGCCCCAGCCGCCGCCAGTCTATCGGCTTTTTTTCCAGCCACAAAACCAGCAGCAGCGCCCCCGGCAGCGTGCAGGCCGTTGTCTTGGCCGAAAGGGCCAGCCCGTAAAAAACCAGGGCCAGCGTGTAAAACCGCCAGGGCCGTCTGGTTTTCTCGTCCAGGAACCCGCACCAGGCCAGCAGCGAGAGCAAAAAGAAGAACCCCATCAGCACGTTCTTGCGCTCGGTGATCCAGGCGACCGATTCCACCTGCACCGGATGCAGCGCGAAGAGCGCCGCCCCCAGCCACGCCCCCGGCGCCCGCAGCCGGGCCAGCAGCCGCCACGCCAGCAGCGCGTTGGCCGCGTGCAGCAAAATGTTCACCCAGTGATAGCCCGCCGGATCGAAACCCCACAGCGCGTGCTCCAGGCGGAATGTCGTATAAGTCAGCGGGAAATACTGCGAGGGGGCGTCGAGCGATAGCCAAATCCGCCTCAAGCCGTCCGGGGCGGTCAGCAACGGGTTCTCCGTCACATACCGGTCGTCGTCCCACATGAACCCGGCGTGCCACCCACCAGCAAGTCCTTTGGCCAGACAGACGGCGTCAACTTCCACGGCTTCATGCCAGACTGTGCCACTGGGCTTCCTCGATGGCATCCTCCGTTGGCATGACCGTCACCACAAACGGTGAATTAGGCGCCAGATCAAATGCTTCGTCCAAAACCGTCTGCTTTCCGTTAAATTGCGCTTTCAAAGTCACCGCGGGCATAAGTTCAGGATACTTTCAGGCCCCCGGAACCGCAAGGAATCTAACGCTCTTTTGAGCAGCGAGGTCCGTTTTTCCTGATGCGGGACCCTACGGTGGCCGTTCAAGTTTTGTGCCATGTATCTTACTTCCAGACGGCCGACAATTCACCGATGGCTGGCCAATGTTATTGTGTAATCTAATCCGGCATTTTTCTAACAAATCCGACACAATGTCGTAAAAGTTAACAGTTTTGATGCGTTTTCAAGCGCATTAGGTCTCCTTAAAAATTCAATAATAATACTGTATCATATTGAACGTGAATTATTTAAATTATAAATTTGGATCATCCCATTCTCCCGGTCTGAATTGTGGCGCGGATGATGCTAATCGCAGTCAAGATTTTGCATAGATTGCAATCTAAAAAGCATAAAATGACCAGACTATGATAATCATACTGGAAATAAGCTGGCTATGAAATGGCCAAAACTGTTGTTGGGAAGGCTCTTTCTTCGGTTCTGTCAAAGCGTAAGACGACAACCCCAAGTGCCGGGATGCGACTGCGTGTCAGCAACGCGATGCCCGCTTTATTCATTCTGCCGGGCCGCAAAACTCGAGAGCAGCGCCGCTGGACGCCTGGAGAAAGTCTTCTGGGTGATAATGATAGCAGTAACCGGGTGTTGGGCCTTGTATGCGTTGCTGCCCGACCTGTTTGCGCTGCTCTAACGATAGCCCAAAGCCGTCAAGAAAACATCCCTTTGCCAAATGCCCGGCGCAACGGATTGCGCCGCAGATGCCTGTTCGACAGGCGCAGCAGGTCCTTCGTTGTTAGCCAGTCTTATCCTCAAATCCCCAGCCGTCAAAAGCGCCGGCTTCCGCCAGTGCCCCCTTGATCTGGCGCGGATATTTCGTTAGCCTCAGGGAAAACTCTATGCCTTATTGTCTGCGACTGACTTTTCTGGCCCCGGTGGCGATTGGATTTCTGGCGTCTGCCGCCAGTGTCCAGGCCCAGACTCCTCCAAAGACTCAACCCTATGTCTGGCGGAGCGTCAAAATCGTCGCCGGCGGATTCATCACCGGCATCGTCTTCTCCCCCACGGAGCCGGGCCTGGCCTACTGCCGCACTGACATCGGCGGCGCTTATCGCATTGATCCTCAATCCAAGAGCTGGTTCAGCCTCACCGATTGGGTCGGCCCGCGCAATAGCAACCTGGGCGGCTGCGAGAGCGTCGCGCCGGACCCATTGAACCCCGCCAAGGTGTACCTTGCCCTGGGCACTTATCGCGGCGGCGCCGCCGCCATCGCGCGCTCCTCCGACGCGGGAAAGACATTCCAAGTCACTCCCCTCCCCGTCTCGATGGGCGGCAATGAAGACGGCCGCGGCATGGGAGAGCGCCTGGCGGTGGACCCGAACGACACCCAGGTGCTCTATTTTGGATCGCGGCGCGATGGCCTCTGGCGCAGCGCCGACGGCGCGGTGACCTGGGCGCCGGTGGCATCAATGCCGGTCACCGGCGGCGGCGGCGGCGGCATCACCTGGATCATTTTCGACACCCGCAAGGAAGACCCGCCCCACCAGCCCACCCGGAGCATTTTCGCGGGCGTGGCGGTCGGCGGGACCTCCTCGCTGTACCACTCGGCGGACACGGGCCAGACCTGGCAGGCGATTGAAAACTCCCCCAAGTTTATGCCCCACCGTGCCGTGCTGGAACCCAACTCCCACACGCTTTATGTCAGTTTTGGCAATGGACCCGGCCCGAACAATGTCAGCGCCGGAGCGGTGGCCAAGTATGAGATTGATGCCAATAAATGGACGGACATCACCCCCAACAATCCCGGCAACGGCGGCTATGGCGGCCTGGCGCTGGATCGCCGGCATCCGGCCACCCTCATGGTATCCACGATTGATCACTGGGGACCCGCCGACGACATTTTCCGCTCCACCGATGGCGGCGCCACCTGGAAGCCCATTGCGGCAACCACCGATCGCGACCCGTCCTTTTCCCCGTACATGGCCAACGTGGTGCGCGGCCATCGTTTTGACTGGTGGCTGGCCGCGCTGGCCATTGATCCGTTCGACTCCAACCACGTCATCTTCGGCACCGGCGCAACCATTTGGGGCACGCGGGAGATGACCGGCTTCGACCTCGGCAAACGCACCCATTGGACGATTGCCGCCGATGGCATCGAAGAGACCGCCGTCCTGGCCCTGGCCAGCCCGCCGTGGGGGGCGCACTTGATCAGCGGTGTCGGCGATGTCGGCGGCTTCACGCATGAGGACTTCGGTGTCTCGCCTGCTTCCTTCCATACCAATCCCAGCTTCAACAACACCACCAGCATCGAGTTCGCCAACCTCAAACCGGTCGTCGTCCGCACTGGGGGCAACGGACGCGGCCGCGCGGGCTATTCTGAAGACGGAGGCATGACCTGGCGGCCCATTTCGCTGCCCGGCGCGCCGGCGGAAGCGGCTGGGCGGGGAAGGGGCGGCGGCGGCGGCGCCGGCTTTGTCACCCTTTCCGCCGACGGCCAAACTCTTCTGGCCGCCGACGGCGAGGGAATCTCCATTTCCAATGACAAGGGCGCAACCTGGACAGCCAGCAGCGGCCTCTTTAATGGCGCGCGCCCCTTCGCGGACGGCGTCGCCCCCGCCACTTTCTACGCCTTGGACATTGCCAACGCCCGGATCTACACCAGCACCAATGGCGGCGCAAGCTTCACCAATGCACCCGTCGCCGGCTTGCCCGCTGGCGGCGGAGGCGCGGCCCGCGGCGGGCGCGGAGGCGGCGGGCCGCGCCTCAAGGCCTCGTTCGCCAGGCAAGGCGAATTCTGGATCGCCCTCGGGGGGGGCTTGTATCACTCCACCGACGCCGGAGCCGCCTTCGCCCTCTGCTCCACCAATATCAGCGTCAACAACTTTGCGCTCGGCAAAGCCGCCCCCAACCGCGAAAATCCGGCCATTTTCGCCACGGGCGCGGCGGGCGGCGTCCCGGGAATCTACCGCTCCGACGACAATGGATCCTCCTGGGTCCGCGTGAACGACGACCAGCATCAGTACGGGGGATTCCCCTCCGTCCTGACCGCCGACTCCCGGGTTTACGGCCGCGTTTACATCGGCATGAACGGCCGCGGAATTCTCTACGGCGACCCAGTTGTCAACAATTAGGACTTTGCCGCCGGACCGGACAATTCTCCAACCTGGAATTCCAACCCGCGTCAAGTCGTCTGTGGGTGCAGGACAGAATTCTTCAATTTTGATTTTTCGCTCTTTTTTTGTTGCCTTTTGCATATGCCATACACATATACTTCCGGCCATGGATTCCAAACCCACTCCGCAATCGCTCCTCCAGG
>JBEKOF010000143.1:0-20976 GCA_049522055.1 Verrucomicrobiota bacterium
GCCGCTGGCGGCTCACCTGGACGATTACGTGGCGGACCTGGCGGCGCGGGGCCGCAATGGTCGCGGGGGCCGTGGGGCGCGGTTGGTCGCCTCCCGGATAAAGGCGTTGCTGCAAGCCTGCGATTGGCAGGTGCCGTGCAACGTCACCGCCGATTCGTTCATTGTCTGGCGCAACCGGCAAACCTGTTCGCCGCGCACACTGAATCATTACCTTCAAGGGATGATCTCACTGCTGAACTGGATGGAAAGGGTTGGCAGAATCAAGACCAACCCGCTAAAGAACGTGTCCAGGGCGGATGAGCGGGGAAAACAGAAGCGGGTGCGCCGGGCCTTCACGGATGAGGAATTGCGCAAGCTGGTGGCCGGGTCGAAAGATCGGGGAATTATTTACTTCAGCGCCGCGCGGACCGGTTTGCGGCAAGAGGAATTGAAGCAAATGAAATGGGGTGATTTGCACCTGGACGCAGATGTTCCCTTCGTGGTGGTGCGGGACTATGCGGCAAAGAACAAGAAAGAGGAATCGGTGCCACTGGTGCCGGAAATTGTCGAGGCGCTGACCGCTCACCGGCCCGCCGAATGCAAGGGGACTGATCTGGTCTTTCCGAATGGCATTCCACGCGCCCGGCGTTTGACCCTGGACTTGGAAGCCAACGGCATTCCCTACCGGGATGAGTTGGGCCGCTATGGGGATTTCCACGCGCTGCGCTACACCTGGGCGACGTTTCTGCAACGCAACGGCGTGGCGCAACGGTTCGCCATGAAACTGATGCGGCACAGTGACATCCGGCTGACCGCGCAAGTCTATACCGATGAAATGCAGTTGCCGATTTACGATGCAATCAAGAACCTGCCGCGCTTGGATGCGGTGCCGGGCTATACACAAATACGCGCACAGATTTCAGGCGGGAATGGTCAAACGGTGTCGCATTCTGGCGCAAATGGTGGAGGGTCAAACACTCACGAAACCCCTGTAAACAATGGCGTTTGTCACGTTCTGTCACAACCTGTCGCAAGTTGTCAATTGGAGCGGGTGAAGGGAATCGAACCCTCATCTCAGGCTTGGGAAGCCCGCATTCTACCATTGAACCACACCCGCTGACTTGCCATACGCTAACCGGTTCCTCCGCCGATTGCAAGCTTTCATCCAAATTGTGTTTCATCCAAGTTGTCTCGCTTCATCATCGCGCCGCGGCGATGACGTTGCTGATGTGCGTTTTCCCCCGTTCCACCGATTTGAGCAGCGATGTTCCCCGCGCCAGCCAGGCCGTGATGGCCGCGGAGTAGGCGCAACCAGCCCCGTGCAGGACAACGCCCTTGATCCGGGGCGCCCAGAGCATCCATTCGCCCCCTTTTCCGCAAAAAAAATCCACCGCCGTCTCCCCGCCTCGCAGGTGACCGCCCTTGACCAACGCCGCGCAACCGAATGATTTGTAAATCATCTTGGCTGCGGCGCGAAGGTCTTCCGCCGACCGGATTTTTCTCCCGGTCAAAGACTCCGCCTCAAACAAATTCGGTGTCACCAGCGTGGCCAGCGGCAGCAGGTCGCGTCTCAGCGCCCGTGCCGCGCCGGCTTGCAAAAGACGCCGCCCGCTGGTCGCCACCATCACCGGATCAACCACCAGCGGCACACCACCGCGGTGCTTGAAGAAACGCGCCACTTCGCCAACGATGGCCGCCGAATAAAGCAACCCGGTCTTTACCGCCGCCGGCGGCAATTGGGCATAGACGGCCTCGATTTGCGCGCGCACCATTTTCGGCGAACACGGTTCGAGCCGCGAAATCGTCCCGGGATTTTGCGCCGTGATACACGTGATCGCCGTGGCGCCATGCACTCCCAGCGCCGCGAAGGTCCTCAGGTCGGCCTGGATGCCCGCGCCGCCTCCGCTGTCCGAACCCGCGATGGTCAAAGCCACTGGTTGCATTCTCATTTGCGCCATTCTCAAGAACATGATCTCCACATGGGGCATATTCCAACTTTTCTCCGCTTCACTTCCAGTTTATTTTCACCAAATGAACAATGATCAGGTTGCGCAAATTCTTATGGAAATCGCCACCCTCCTCGAACTCAAAGGCGAGAATCCCTTCAAGTCCCGCGCCTACCTCAATGCCGCCCGCGCCATTGAGACCCTGCGCGAGCCGCTCGAAACGGTTTTTGCCCCCCAATCCGAGCCGCGCATCAAGGGCGTCGGCGAGAGTCTTCATCAGAAAATCTGCGAACTGGTGGCCACCGGCAAGCTGGCCTATTTTGACGAGTTGAAAAGCTCGGTCCCGCCGGGCTTGGTCATGATGTTGAGCATCCCCGGTCTTGGCCCCAAGAAAATCAAAGCCCTGCACGATCATCTGGGGATTGCCACCCTGGAGCAATTGGAACAGGCCTGCCAGGCGGACAAAGTGGCGCAGTTGCCCGGCTTCGGTCAAAAGACCCAGGCCAAGATCGTTTCGGGAATCCAATTCCGCCGCCAATACGCCTCGCGCCATCTGCTGCGCGACGCCTTGCTCGCGGCGAAGCCGATCCTGGAAAGTCTCCGCCAGCATCCCGATGTCATCCGCTGCGGGCCCGCGGGGAGTTTGCGCCGGAGCAAGGAAATCATCGGCGATATTGACCTGCTCGCCTCCTCGAACAGCCCGGCGGAGGTGATCGCCTTTTTCACCCAACTGCCCGGCGTGCTGAGCGTGAGCGCGCGGGGCGAAACCAAGGCCTCCGTCGTGCTCCAAGGCGGCATCCAGGCCGATCTGCGCGTGGTCAGCGACGCCGAGTTTCCCTTCGCCCTGGCTTATTTCACCGGCAGCAAGGAGCACAACATCGTCATGCGCCAGCGCGCCATCGAGCGCGGCCTGCGCCTCAACGAATACGGCCTTTTCAAGTCCAGCGTCGAGACCCGCGATCCCGGCCTGCTGGTTCCGTGCCGCACTGAGGAGGAGATTTTCCAGCAGCTTGGCCTGGCCGACATCCCGCCGGAGTTGCGCGAAGACCACGGAGAGTTTGCCGCCGCCGGGAAGAATAATCTCCCGCGCCTCATCGAATGGACGCAGCTAAAAGGCTCCCTGCACAACCACTCCACCTGGAGCGACGGCCGCATGACGCTGGAACAAATCGCCGCCCAGGCGCAGGAATTGGGCTTTCACTACTGGGCGATCACCGACCATTCCAAATCCTCTTTTCAGGCCAACGGCCTGACCCCCGAGCGGCTGCGTCAACAACTGGCCGAAGTGGCGGCCCGCAACCGCAAATTCCAGAGCGACGGCGAATCGTTCCGCTTCCTCACCGGCTCGGAAGTGGACATTCTGGCCGACGGACGCCTGGACTTCGAGGACGATCTGCTCGCGCAACTGGATGTGGTGGTGGCCAGCGTTCACCAGGGCTTCACTCAAAGCGAAGCCGAGATGACCCGCCGGCTCATTCGCGCCGCGCAAAACCCCTATGTCCATATTATGGGCCACCTGACGGGCCGATTGCTCCTGGAGCGCGAACCCTACAAAGTCAATCAAACCGCCGTCATTGACGCCTGCGCCGAAAACGGGACGTGCATAGAACTAAACGCCAGTCCGCTGCGTTTCGACATGGACTGGCGCCTCTGGCACTACGCCAAAGAAAAGGGCGTCAAATGCGCCATCAACTGCGACGCCCATCGCATAGAAGACGCGGGGAATTTGCGTCTGGGCGCCGGCATCGCCCGCAAAGGCTGGCTCGAAAAGAAAGACATCCTCAACACCCTCCCCCTGGCCGCCTTGCTGGAAGCTCTGCAATCCAAGCGCTGCCGCGCCGGAGTCCTTCCCCGGCCAGGGTAGGCGAGACTCCTTGTCGCGCCATAGCGGAGCCGCCTTGCTTTGACCTGACCCCTGGGGATTGTGGTATTCTAAAAAAACGGAGAAATCGGAGAAATCGGAGGTTTGAGAGGGGGGAATTCTGTCCGGTAATGGGCAAAAACTGGCAAGGGGATTGAATTGGAACTATTTGAATACGAGCATATTACTACTTAAATGTGAACTGGTGAGGAGGTGTAAGCTGAGTAATATGAGTAGTTTACTAGGGTTCTAATAACGCGACTGACGTTTTTTGGGGTTCAAACTGGCGCGGCGCGGACTTGGGGGACGGGAGAGGAAGCGAAAGCTGCCGCTCGCAGGAGGCGGGGAAAAGGCTCGCTCTGGAGAGCGTCGGCGGCTGGGCGGCGTTTTGGGGCGTTGGCAATCGCACTGTCGCAGGAGGGGGCTTGGCTTGCCATGCATCCGGCTTGGGTGATATGCTCGGCACATGGCAGAACGAATCGAGACGGCAGCCAAGATTCAACACCCGCTCGCCGTGACCCGGACGGAATTGGTTTGGGAGGGCAAATATGACAGCGCGGGGAACCGCGTAGCGCCGTTGCGGGTGGCGCTGCCGTTTCAAACGGTGGAGACGGTCAACGAATCGGCGGCGGCCCGGCGGCACACTCAGGATTTGTTTGCGCAAAATCGGCCAACCGAATGGCGCAACCGGCTGATTTGGGGCGACAAGAAATACGTGCTGCCGTCGCTGCTGGCGGAGTTCGCGGGCAAGGTGAATCTGATTTACATTGACCCGCCGTTCGACACCGGCGCGGATTTTTCCTTCACCGCCAGCGTGCCGAATCGGCCTGGCGACGAGAACAAGGACGAAGCCACGTTCACTAAGGAACCGAGCATCATTGAGCACAAGGCCTACCGCGACACCTGGGGACGTGGGCTGGATTCGTACCTGCAATGGTTTTACGAAGCCGCCGTGCTGCTCCATGAACTGCTTCACGAAACGGGAAGTGTTTACGTCCATCTCGATTGGCATGTGAGCTTTTACGTAAAGGCAATCCTCGATGAAATTTTTGGGCCTCAATGTTTCGTGAACGAGGTTGTCTGGAAACGCCAAACTGCAAAAGGCGACGTGACGCAGGGCGCAAAGCACATGGGAAGAATCCACGAATCCATTTTCCTCTACACGAAGAGGGACGGCGCCGCGTGGAATATGCAATACACACCCTATGACAAAGATTACGTCGAATCCGCCTATCGGAATCAGGATTCAAACGGTCGCCGCTATACTCTAAGTGACATCACAGCACCCGGCGGTGGGAAGGCGTCGAAGGGAAATCCCCACTACGAGTTTCTCGGTGTGACGCGCTATTGGAGATTTTCCAAGGAGTCCATGCAGCGATTGCACAAGGAAGGTCGCATCGTTCAGACATCATCCGGAGCGGTTCCACGGCAAAAACGCTACCTTGATGAAATGCCGGGCGTGCCGCTCCAAGATTTGTGGCTCGACATCTCGCCAGTCCAAGGCCAGTCCAGCGAGAGTCTTGGCTACTCAACGCAAAAGCCCGAACCGTTATTGGAACGTATCGTCAAGCTTTCCTCGAATGAAGGCGACTTGGTCTTCGATTGTTTTTGCGGTAGCGGCACGACGGCGGCCGTCGCAGAGAAGTTGAAACGACGCTGGATTACTTGTGATCTTGGCCGGTTCGCTATTCATACGGCCAGAAAGCGGTTGCTTTCCATTCCCGGCGTCAGGCCGTTTATCGTCCAAAATCTTGGTAAATACGAGAGGCAGTTGTGGCAGGCCGCTGAGTTTGGCGGCGACGACAGCGCCGAGCGGGCGGAAGCGCGGCAGCGGGATTACGTGCATTTCATTTTGGGGCTTTACCAGGCCAAGCCGTTGAGCGGTTATTCTTGGCTGCATGGAGTGAAGGGTGGGCGCATGGTTCACGTTGGGGCGGTGGACGCGCCGGTGAGTGTGGGCGACGTGGCGCAAATCGCGGCGGAATTCAAACGCGCCATCGGCACGGGCAAGGACGCCCCCAAAACCAATGGTGTGGACCTGCTGGGCTGGGATTTTGCATTTGAAATGAACGAAGTCGCCAAGCAGCAGGCGGCGTCGGCCAACATTCAAGTCCGTTTTTTGCGCATTCCGCATGACGCGATGGACAAGCGGGCGGTGGAGCAAGGGGACATCCATTTCTTTGAACTGGCCGCGTTGACCGTGGACACAAAGATCGAAAAGCGGGATGTGGCCTTGAAGTTGTCGGGTTTTGTGATTCCGCCGGATGATGTGCCAGAAGACGTGCAGCGCACGGTGAAGCATTGGAGCCAGTGGATTGACTATTGGGCGGTGGACTGGGACAACAAGGGCGACACATTCCACAACGAGTGGCAGACCTACCGCACGCGCAATGACCCAAAAATGCAGTTAGAGACGAGGCACACCTACGACGCGCCAGGCGAATACACGGTGGTCGTCAAGGTGATTGACATTCTCGGCAACGACACGACCAAGACGGTAAAGGTGAAAGTGAAATAGCGCCATGTGCTGTTTGAGAAAACATCTGAAGATTCTTTCTGCGCACATTGAATGGGGCACTGCTTCTATGTTTATTGGCCTGGGTTCGTTGGTGTTGGCGCTGGGTGTAAATCGTTTGCCGTGGTGGGCCGATTGTACCGCTGGTTTGTTTGTTTTCATCTTGGCGATTTTCGCCGCTCGCGGAGCCTATACTCAAAAGTCAATTGACCGTATCGCACAATACGACAGAGATTTCAAAGCTCTCAAAGACGAAAGAAAAAAGGCCGCAACTTTCCTTTTGAAACGAGGCGGCAAGGAGACTGACCAAGACGACGTGCTCGACTTCTTCGACTCGCCGCTTGGGAATCTGACGGATAGGGGCTATCTCGATGAAAAGTTAGTTTATGACTTTTTCTTTGAATGGATTCGCGGTTATTGGAGTGCCTGCAAGGGATATGTCGAAGCTCAGGGGGATAGAACCAAATGGAGCGGTTTTGCAGTACTTTACGAAACCGTGATTGGCATTCACAAGCGCCAGCCGGGTTCTGACAAAAAGGAACTTTTGACCGGCGATGAGCTGCGGGAGTTTTTGGAATGGGAACTTGAATAACAGTTGACCATCCTCCATGCCGCCCAAAAAGAATAACGACACTGACCAACTCGGCTTGCTTGAGGCGCGGGTTTCCACCGCTCCATGCGTGCCGGGCATCCGCGACAAGGTGAAGGCGTGGCGTGACGGCGGTTACAAGGGCGTGACGGACACGACGCGGCTTTTGCTGAACCACTGGTTTTGCAACGATCATCGGCTGCCGAATGGCCTCAAATTCCAGTATCACTATTTCCAGCGGGAAGCGGTGCAGACGCTGATTTACCTCTATGAAGTGGCGAACATCCGGCGGCACAAGAACCTGGTGGAGACTTTCGCCTCACGTCGCGATTTGCGTCTGCTCCAATATGACGAATTTGCCCGCTACTGCGTCAAGATGGCGACCGGCAGCGGCAAAACCAAAGTCATGTCTCTGGTGATTGCCTGGCAGTTTTTCAACGCAGTGGCGGAAGCACGGGAAGATTATGCAAAGACGTTTTTGCTGATTGCGCCAAACGTGATTGTGTTTGAGCGGCTGCGGACGGATTTTGAAGGCGGGCGGATTTTCAACACTGATCCCGTGATTCCAGAAGAGCTTCGCATCTATTGGGATTTCCAATGTTACATGCGGGGCGAAGGCGAGCGGGCGGGTTCGCTGGGCGCGTTATACCTGGCGAACATCCAGCAATTTTATGAGCGGCAGGAAAGCGGGCCGGATGAGCCAGCCGCGCTGGCGGCGGTTCTTGGCTCAAAACCGCCAGCCGAGAAATTGACGGTGGAGGATTTCGACAAGCGAATCATTGCGCGGGGCAACGTCCTAGTGGTGGTGAACAATGAGGCGCACCATACGCACGAGGAGGACAGCGAATGGAATAAAATCATCCGCCGGTTGAACCAGGATGTCCCGAAAGGTCTGGCGGCGCAGTTTGATTTCACCGCAACGCCGCGCCACAGCAAGGGGCAATTGTTTTCCTGGACGGTTTTCGATTATCCGCTCAAGCAGGCGATTTTGGACAACGTGGTAAAACGGCCATTGAAGGGCATCGCCAAGGGGATTACGGAACAGCGGTCTGACACCGCCAGCACGCGGTATCAGGCGTATTTGGCGGCGGGGGTAGAGCGGTGGAAGGAATACCGGAACCTGTTGAAGACGTTTGGGAAAAAGCCGGTTTTGTTTGTGATGATGAACGACACGGAGGACGCGGACGACGTGGGGGACTGGCTGCAAAAAAAATATCCGTCGGAATTTGCCAGCGACAAATTGCTGGTGATTCACACGGACAAATCCGGGGAGGTTTCAAAGAAGGACTTGGACAAGGCGCGGAATGTGTCGCGGGAAGTGGATCAGGAGGCCAGCCCGGCGAACTGCATTGTCAGCGTGTTGATGTTGCGCGAAGGGTGGGATGTGCAAAGCGTGACGGTGATTGTCGGGCTGCGGCCTTACACTTCCAAGGCGAACATCCTGCCGGAGCAAACGGTGGGGCGCGGGCTGCGATTGATGTTCCGGGGCACCGGGTCGGGCTATGTCGAGCATGTGGACGTGATCGGCAACAATGCGTTCATTGAGTTCGTTGAGCAGTTGGAGCGGGAGGAGGAATTGCAGTTGGACACTTTTGAAGTCGGCAAGGAAAAGGTGGTGATCGTCACCATCGCGCCCGACGAAAAGAAAAAGGACAAAGACATTGCCATTCCGGTTTTAAGCCCCGTGCTGACGCGCAAGAAATCGCTGGCTGAGGAAATCGCGGGAATGGACGCGGGCAAATTGCAGTGCCCGGTTTTGCCCCGCAAGGAGGGTGACGCCGTTGCGAAGACATTCCGATACGAGGGGTACGACATCATCACACTGCAAAAGGAGATTGAGCGGCAATACAAAATCCCTGAGCCGCAGACGGCAGAGGAAGTGATTGGCTACTACGCCCGGCGCATCGCGCAAGACGTGAAACTGCCGTCGCAGTTTTCGGCGCTCGCCCCAAAGGTGCGGGAATTCCTGGCGAGCAAAGCGTTTGGCGAACAGGTCAATTTGGATGACCCGGCCATGTTGAAGGCCATCAGCAGCAACGTGGCTCAATACGTGACGGTAAAAACCTTTGTCGAGGCGTTGCGCAAGCTGGTGCTGTCGGAACTTGAACCGCAATTGCTGCACGCGGGGCGGGAATTGTCGGAAACACCGCCGTTCCCGTGGTCGCGCCCGACGATGAAGGCCAGCAAGTGCATTTTCAACCTGGTGCCGTGCGACAATGAATTTGAAAAGGAGTTCGCACAGTTTTTGGAGAAGGCGGAGGACGTGGCACGTTTTGCGAAACTGCCGGAGCAATTCGGCTTCGCCATTGAATACACCGACAACGCGGGCAACTTCCGCCATTATGAGCCGGATTTTGTGGTCCTGACAACCGACGGCACCCACCATATTGTCGAAACGAAGGGCTTGGAGGACGTGAACGTGGTGAACAAAGACCGGGCGGCAAAACTGTGGTGTGAGAACACAACGCGCCTGACGGGCAAGCGGTGGGATTACGTGAAGGTGCTGGAAAGCGAATACAAGAGCCTGCAGGCGACGCAATTTTCCGAATTGCTTGCGGTGGGTCTCCGACAGCTTGTGTGATGCCCAGCCCATAAGCCTGGCTGGAGGTAACATATTCAAAACGGAAACAACCCCAACGGGTTGGGACAAATCGGGTGGCGCACGATGTCCGGGTCACAACCCCGTTGGGGTTGATGAACCCAAACGGCATCTTCCCAAGGTAGGCGCGGCGCGCCAACCTTGGGCTTTGGGACAATACCCCGTTGGGATATTCAAAAATGGTTGAGACAAGCGAAACGCAAGAACGGTTTTCCCGTCGGCGGGGGCGGTGGGAAAGCGGCGCTGGCGCGCGCGCACTCCAAGACCTGTCGGCATCTCGGACGCGCGGTGTGAACGCGAAGGGGCGTGAGCGGAAAATACAATTGCCAAATCTGTGGGGCAGGAAGAGAATCACGAAAAAGGCCCGCGCTGGTCGTGGGCATGAATCCAAATGGGAAGTGATCGAAACAACCCAGAACCTTAACCCCAAGTAATCTCCATGAAGGCACTCCTGTCCGCCGCCTCGCGCGGCCTCCTTGCGTTTGTTCTTATTTCCATGGCTCTGGCCGTGCCGCCGCCGGGCGCCGCCGCGCCGGTTGTCGCCAAACCTGTGGTCAACGCCCCTGTGACCGTCACCGACAACGGCGACACTTGGACGATGGACAACGGCATCGTCAAGGCCGCGATTACGAAGAAGAACGGCAGTTTGCTGTCGGTCATTTATCATGGCATGGAAACGTTGCGCCCGACGATTTCGAGCGGGGCGGATAATCTCCACTCGCCACCGACACCAGCCGGCAGCCCGATCCCGTCGTGGGAACAGATGCCTTCCGGCACGGTGACCGCCTCGGTGACCATTGACCCGGCGAAGAACGGCGGCGAACGGGCGGAGGTCGCCGTGAAGGGCGTGGACAACGGCCGGATGGACATTGAATTGCGCTACACGATGGAGCGCGGGCTGAGCGGAATTTATGCCTACGCCGAGTTTTCACATCCGGCTCCGTATCCCGCCGCGCACGAAGGGGAAAGCCAATTCATCCTGCAGCTTGATCCGAGCTTTAACTGGTTCTCCGTTGACGCGGACCGCAACATGCTCGTGCCCTCGATGCAAGATTTGCGAACCGGCGTGGAGATTCACGCGAAGGAGCAGCACATCCTGAGCACCGGCGCTTATAAGAATTCTGTGGACCACAAATACAGCTATTGTGCCATCATGTACCGGATTCCCGCCTGGGGCTTCTCCAGCCTCACGAACCACATCGGCGCCTATTTCATCAACCCAACCACCGAATATATCGGCGGCGGGGCGGAGAAGATGGATTTGATCGGCCCGTTCGCGTGGGGATCGAATAACACGATTCAGGATTACTGGACCTCCGGTCATTATGCCGGCGGGGCGGGCTGCAACGTTGCCGCCGGGGAGAATTGGAAGAAGGTGATCGGCCCGATTCTGGTCTATTACAACGCGCTGGCCGATCCCAAGGAGCCGTCCCAGGCCGATCTGGACACTTTTGCGGCCACCGCCGGCAATCCGACCGTGCCTGCCGTGTGGCATGACAACGCCATCGCTCTCTGGCAGGATGCGCTGGCCCGTGCGAAAACGGAGAAGGCCGCCTGGCCCTACGACTGGGTCAGCGGCGTGGACTATCCCCACAAAAACGAGCGCGGCAACGTCACCGGCCAGTTCGTCCTCAACGACCCGCAGGCCGCCACGACCAAGCTGCCCGGTCTGACCGTCGGCCTGGCCCACCCGGATTACACCACCACGGCCGGGGGATGTCATTAAATGGCCGCATGACGGCAATTATTACCAGTTCTGGACCGATGGCGCCGCCGACGGCAAATTCACCATTCCCAACATCCGCCCGGGCACCTACACCCTCCACGCGTTTGCCGACGGCGTGCTCGGCGAATTTGCGCAGACCAACATCATCGTGGAAGCGGGCAAGAACCTCGATCTGGGCAAAATTGAGTGGAAGCCCGTGCGCTACGGCAAGCAGGTCTGGGAAATCGGCTACCCGAACCGCAACGGCAGCGAATTCTTCAAGGGCAACGACTACTGGCTCTGGGGTTGGTGCGTCCGCTACCCGCTGCTGTTCCCCAACGACATTACCTACACCATAGGCAAGAGCGATTATCACAAGGACTGGTTCTTTGAGCAGGTGCCTCACGGGGACACCACCCCTTGGATCAATCCCGCCGCGAAGGATCCCGCCAACCAGCGTTTTGGCTGGGTCAAGGTGCAGGGATCGGACAACTGGAGAGAGATTGGGCATGGCCGTGCGACCACCTGGACCATCAAGTTCAACATGGACAAGGCCGTGCAAGGCCAGGCGACCCTGAGGATCGCGCTGGGCGGGGCTGACGGCGGCGGCGGCCTGGCCATAGGCGTCAACGGCAAGGCGGTGGGGACCATCCGGCCCGTCGCCACCAATGCCCTGCGGTATAACACCGATCGGGGCGTGTGGCATGAATACTCCCAGCCGTTCGATGCGGCGCTGCTCAAGCCCGGCGAAAACGAAATGACGCTGACCGTCCCTGCCGGGGATCTGACTTCGGGCGTTTGCTACGATTACCTGCGCCTGGAACTCAACGAGAATTAAAACCGAATCCCAAACGCGAAGAGAGCTATAATTATTTGGCCGTCGGCGGGGCCGGCGTCCCAGGGGTTGATCAGACTAACTTTAGTTCGCGAAGGGTCGCTCCAACCGCGCTCAGGTTCTCAGGCCGCATCGCCGCGTGGCTCGTGGAGATCACCAGCCCGCTGCCTCCGGCCTTGAAGACGGATTGAACCGCGCCGCGGACGCTTTCAGGAGTGCTGTTCTTCAATTGCACGTCAATGCCCAGACCTGCGCAGATCCGCGTCTTGGAGCCGGCCACCCCATCCACCGCGCGTTTGGTCTCCCGGAAGACATAATCGCTGGAAAACCGCTCAAACGGCCCGCGGGGTGTTCCGTTGATCGGCTCCTCACGCAGTTGCGATTGGTAGTCGCTCTCCGGCCGCCCGATGATCTGCGCATACGACCTTTCCTTCAAGTCCATTACGCTGTATTCTAAATCCAGCAACTGCTGCCGGCTCAGATCCCCGAACATGTTTTGGGCCAGACTGTCCACAAACGAGGTCATCCGCTCTCCGGCCGGATTGTCGTAAAGCGCCGGCTTCAGAAAATCCGCATACTCCGCATACGGGCGGTAATCCTGCTCCGCCCGGTAAATCGGGTTGAAGGAAATGTTTTGCCAGATGTGGTAACCCACCTCCACCCCGAGCCGGATGGATTTGGCCTTGGCGGAAAACTCCCGCTGCATCTCGCGCATGCTCTCCGACCAGAATGTCTCCCAGGCCAGCAATTCGGGATATCGCAGCAGCAGCCGCCAAAACTCGACGTAATATCCGTCCCGCGGACGCTTCCCCGCGCGTCCGTCCCTGACGTAAGGCTCCAGCGCAAGAAACGCCTTCTTGACCCGCTCGAAATCAATGCCCTGCTTGGCCGCCTTGGCGGCGCAGTATTCGCAGAAGCACGAAGTGTGGCCCGGATCGCTCTTGGCGCCATGATGCCATGCGCCCAGCGCGTTGCTCAATGGCCCCTGCCGTTCCGATCCCCGCTGCAGCCCGTCCACGTCGTAGGAACGGATGAAGTCCTCGATTTGTCCGGCAATCAGGTTCCGAAAATACGGGTTGTTCAGGCACGGTCCTCCGGGATGGCCTGCCGTCCGCCGCCCGTGCAGATCCATTTCATAAAGCTCGTCCATCCCCTTGATTTCCGGCCGCGCGCGATTGTCCTCCTCCATCCAGGGGATAATCTTGACACCGCGTTTTTTCGTCTCCGCGCCGATCTGCTCCATCGCGTCAGGAAGACTGAAGTCGCCTGCCCCCAGTCCCTGCGGCTTCATCTTGACATCGCCATAGTATTGCGGATGGGCCGTGACAAAGTTGCCCGCCGGATTGCTCGCCCGGTCCAGACCGGCCCATGACGCCTCGAACGGGTTGCAGTGCAGCATCAGCGTGTTGACGCTGGCGCGGCTCTGCACATCGTCCAGAAACCGCGCGATGCCGTATTCCAGCAGATAACTCACCTCGGCCTGAAACCCGATCATCGGTTTCGCCGGCGCGGCCTGCGCTTCGGTGGCCGCGGCGCGAACCGGCTTCAGACCGAGGCCGGTCGTAACTGCCGTTGCCGTCAAAGAGGCCGCTTTGACAAAGTCCCTGCGGGAGATCGAGCTTTTGTAATTCATGAACGAGTATTGGTCTTCCCTCGCGCTCATTCTGCCCGCAGGTTCTCAGAGGGGCAGGGGGGCGTCAAGGGGCAAAGTCCGTTGCCCTATTCTTCGCATTTTTCCTTTCGCTCACGCCCTCCTTTGCTCTACTTCTCATCCGTTGGCAAAGGAATCTTCCAAAACAGAATAACTGAAAACACAGGCGCTCAAATGAAAACCAAAAATCATATCATCTCAGTTCTCAATTGTCTGACCTTCGCCATCCTCGCCTCATGCCTCCTATTCACCGTTTTCGCCGTGCCGGTCCCCGTGCCTCGTGATGCTCCTATGGCCGTGGATCGCCTGCGCCCGGGCAATCCCGCCGTTCTCCCCATGACCGGCCCCTGGCGCTTTGAGCTGGAGCACGGCGCCAGCCCCGCCGTCAACGGGCAACTCCCCGCCGACACCCCGGTGCCCGACTTCGCCACCCCCAATGCCTACGATCCCTCCGACGCCGCTTGGACCAACATCCCCGTCCCCTCCAACTGGGAAATCGAAGGCTTCTCCATGCTCACTTACCAGGACCGCACCCCCAACCCCTCCGATGACATCGGTCTCTACCGCCGCTTGGTGGATGTTCCGGCCTCCTTTGCCGGTCAGCGTGTTCTCTGGCACTTCGACGGCGTTTATGATGGCGCCGAAGTCTTCGTCAACGGACGGCGCGTCGGCTACCACGAAAGCGGTTTCACCGCCTTCGATATGGATGTCACCCAGGCCCTGGCGCCCGGCCGGCGCAATCTCATGGCCCTGCGCGTTTACAAGAAAACCTCCACCTGCAACCTGGAAAAAGGCAGCTTCTGGTGCCTCGGCGGCATCTTCCGCGAAACTTTCCTCGTCGCCCTCCCGCCGCTGCACGTGGACGACCTGACCGTCGTCACCGACCTCGATGCCCAGTGCAAGGATGCCACCCTCAAGTCCACCCTCCGCCTCGCCGGCCCCGCCGGCGCGCATTTCGTTCTCACCGGCGAACTTTTTACCCTGGACGGCGCCAAGGTTGCCACGCCAGCCATGAGCCAGGCCGGCTACATCGCCGCCGACGGCTCCGCCACGGTCAACCTCTCCGCGCCCGTGGCCGCCCCCAAGCTCTGGTCCGCCGAAAAGCCCAACCTCTACTACGTCTTCTACCGCCTCTCGGACGGCAACCAGACCGTCGAGCGCGTCCAGGACCGCATCGGTTTCCGCAAGGTCGAAATCAAAGGTGGCGTCTTCATGGTCAACGGCGTCCCCGTCAAACTCACCGGCGTCTGCCGCCACGACGAATTCTCCCCTTACGGCCACGCCCTCACCGAGGAGTGCTGGCAAACAGACATCAACCTCATGCAGGACGCCAACGTCAACGCCATCCGCGCCAGCCACTACCCGCCCGCCGAACGCTTCCTGGAGCTTTGCGACCAGGCCGGCTTCTACATCCTGGACGAAATCCCCGCCTGCTGGATCGCCAACGAAGTCAACAACCCTTCCCGCACCTGGGCCTACACTTTCCGCTCCATGGAAACCCTCGCCCGCGACAAAAACCGCCCCTGCGTCGTTGCCTGGAGCTGCGGCAACGAAAGCGGCTACGGCATCAACGATCAGGCCGAGTTCGACTTCGTCAAAGCCCACGACCCCACCCGCCTGGCCTTCATCTCCCAGCAGAACCTAGACAAGAACCCCAAGACCGACTTCGAGGACTACCATTATCCCAAAATTGATACTATCAAGTCCATCGCCGCCAGCCCCAACCGCGCCAAGGTCCCCGCCTTCCTGACCGAGTATTCCCCCAGCGGCCCCGGCGGCGTCGCCTATGCCTGGGATGTCATCTGGCCCTCCGACGGCATGGCCGGCGCCTTCCTCTATCTATTTCACGACCAGGGCCAAACCGACAAATTCCCCGAACGCTGGCCGGTCCACAGCCCCGGCGCTCCGCCCGCCAGTTTCCGGCCCGGTTCCGGACCCGCGGTTAACGGCATTCCTTCCGCCGACACCACCAACGGCATGCGCCTGACCGGCGGCCCCAACCCCGTTTCCACCGATCGCCGCATCAAGCCGCAGTACGAGAACCTCAAGCTGGTCTATAGCCCCGTCAACACCACCGCCCGCGAGGTCTCCCCGGTGGCCGGCCAATGCGTTGTCCCGCTCCAGAACCGCTACTCCTTCACCGACCTTGCCGAACTCACCTGCCGCTGGCAGGCGCTGGCTGGCGAGAAGCTCCTCGCCGCCGGCGAAAGCCATGTCCCCGCCAAACCGCGTTCCACCGTTGACGCTTCCTTCCCGGCCACTCCCGGCGCGGACACCCTGCGCCTGGAATTCATCCACCCCGATGGCCGCGCCGTCTATGTCACCACCTTGCCCATCAAGAACTGACAAATTCAATCAACAGCTACCAACATGAAAAACAAGCACTCCATGGTTCATCGCCTCTTCGCGGCATCCCTCTTGCTCGTGTTCGCACCCCTCCTCAATTCCACCCTCCAGGCAGCGGCCGGTGAGCGCGGGGCGTCCGTTACGCCCGGCGTCCCCGGGCCGGCTGCGGCTCCCGCACCCCCGGCCTCAACGGCCACCGCGCCCCAACGTCCGGTGCTGGCATCCCCGTCGGGCTATCAGACCATTCACAATGATTTCCTCTGGACCGATCAAAATGGCTATCCCATTGCCACGCGCAGCGGCTGCATGTGCCAATTCGGTGACCAGTTCTGGTGGTATGGCGGAGCCTTCCCAGGCTTCGATCAAACCTGCTATGAGTCCACCGATCTGGTCCATTGGACTTACAAAGGCGTCGCCCTCCGCACCGATGTTCTCACCGACCGCATGGATGTGCTCTACAACGACACCACCAGGCAATACGTCATGTTCTTGAAGTACAATGGAGACGCCGCCTTTTTTGGAATCGCCACCGCCACCAAGCCCGAAGGCCCCTTCACCTTCAAAAGCCAGACCCTGGTGGATGGCGCCAAAATCGGCGATACCTCCATGTTCAAGGATGCCGACGGCAAAGCCTATCTGTGCTACGTGTGGGATAACGCCGGGCCTAACCGCCAACACGGCATCTACCTCATGTCCCCCGACTATCTGACCCTCGACAAGCGCATCTATCTATTTGACATCCGCAGCCGCGAAGCCCCGCACATTTTCAAGCGCAACGGCATCTATTACTATGGCACCTCCCGCACCGCCGGCATTCGCTCCACCGCCACCACCTATTACACCGCCACCAATCTCGCCGGCCCTTGGTCGCCTCCCAGGGTCTTATCAACCCCCGGCTCCGATAATTCATGGGATACCCAGTGCGATTTCGTTTTCCCCATCCAAGGCTCACAGGGCACGGTTTATATGTATGACGGCGACCGCTGGATCCATACCGCCGCCCGCCAGGGTGACTACCTCTGGCTGCCTCTGGAATTCGACGGCGATACTCCCATCCTCAATTATTACCAGGACTGGGATGTCAATCTCACCACCGGCGCCTGGCGAAAATTCGATCCCGCCCGCAACCTCGCCCTGAACAAAACCGCCACCGCCTCCTCCGCCCTGGCCAGCAATGCCGCCGCCAATGTCACCGCTGCCACCACCTATCAGAACTACACCGATTTCCGCTGGGAAAGTGACCCTGGCGACCCCCAGTGGATCATGGTGGACCTGGGCTCGCCCGCGGAAATCAACCGCGTCACCCTCAAGTGGCACTACAATTTCGCCAAAGCCTTCAAAATCCAACTCTCCACCGACGCCACCGCCTGGACCGACGTCTTCAGCACCACCCACGGCTCCGCCTATTCCGTGACCGATGAGACCTTTAAGACAACCACCGCAAGATATGTGCGCATGTATGGCACCCAGAGAGGCACCCCAAACGGCTATTCATTATTCACCTTCATGGTTCTGAAAGACTAATCCCCAACCCCGCCTTCACGCCTACCGGGAGGGTCGAGCGCCGCGAGACCCAGATCGAGAACCGCCTTACCGCCCTGAAATCGCCCCATCTCCGCCCGGTAGGGACGGCTCTCGCACCTCTGGTGCGCATCCCGACATTGTGCTGACTCCGAGCCGTCCGACCAAACCGCCTCCCGCTCCAGAACCGCTACTCCTTCACCGACCTTGCCGAACTCACCTGCCGCTGGCAGGCGCTGGCCGGCGAACATCTCCTCGCCGCCGGCGAAAGCCATGTCCCCGCCAAACCACGCTCCACCGTTGACGCTTCCTTCCCAGCCACTCCCGGCGCGGACACCCTGCGCCTGGAATTCATCCACCCCGATGGCCGCACCCTCTACGTCACCACCTTGCCTATCAAGAACTGATCTTTCTATTGCGGCACCCTGGCCCGGTAAAAACGCCACGGAAAATTCGTCCACGCCGGATCGCAGAAATAAACCGGATTGCCGCTCACCGCATTGGTGCAGAGCGGCGTCCAATTCACCAAATCAATCGAGCCATCCACCACGATGGTCTGGCCCACGGCCCCGCCCAGGTCGAACCCAAACTGGCTGCTCAGCAAGCCGAAAAACCCATCGCAGGTGATGATCTCCGGCGGGCTTGTAACGACGTTGAGCGTCACCACCGCGCTGGTCACGCTGCCATAAGGACTGCTTATCACGACCGTATAATTGCCGGCATTGTTGGTGGTCACATCGGTCAAATTCAGAGAGGGATACCCTGCAAAAGGAACCTCGCGAATGCGGTTATTTCCAACATCATCCATGAACAGGTTGCCAGAGGCATCCAATGCCAGAATCACGGGCACAGAGAAGCTGGCGTTAGTGGCCGCGCCGCCGTCTCCGGAATACCCTTCCTCGCCATTTCCTGCCACTGTGGTGATGATGCCGTTGGTGCCTACCTTGCGAACGCGCGGGTTACCTGTGTCAGCGATATAAAGATTTCCGGTGGCATCCAACGCCACGCTGGAGGGAGCAATCAGGCTTGCATCCTTGGCGGGGCCTCCATCACCCGAATAGCCTTCTTCACCGCTGCCTGCTACTGTTGTAACGATCCCATCGGCTGAAACTTTGCGAATGCAGTTATTTAATTGGTCGGCAATATACAGGTCGCCAGCCGCATCTATGGCCACACCGTCAGGCTTGTTCAGGCTGGCGTTGGTAGCTGCGCTGCCGTCCCCGGAATAAGCCGCGGCGCCGTTGCCCGCAACGGTGTTGATAATACCATTGGCGCCAATCTTACGAATGCGGTTATTGTAGGTGTCAGCAAAATAAAGGTTGGCGGAAGCATCCAGGGCGACACCGCTGGGATAAAACAATTGAGCGCCGATGGCAGCGCCGCCGTCTCCAGAAAAGCCAATTAATCCCGAACCGGCCACCGCAGTGAAATTGCCATTGGTGGTCATCTTGAAAACCATATTGAGCCAAGCGGCGGTAAAATAAGCATTGCCGACGGCGTCTAAGGCAAGCCCACTGGCGTATGCCACGGCATTACTGGTCCCAACACTTGTGATGATCCCGTTCGTGTCCACTTTGCGGATGCGGTCACTGAATTTGTCAGCAATATAGAGGTTGCCAGAAGCGTCGAGGGCCACGCCGACAGGTTCATACAAGCTGGCGTTGGTCGCCGGGCCACCGTCCCCTGCGTACGCTGCGATCCCATTGCCTGCCACGGTCGTGATAATGTCGTTAGGTAAATTGGTGCCGTTGAGCTGCCATTGGTAGCTGAACGGGCCGGTGCCGCCCGCCGCCACATTCAAAGTGACATTGCTTCCTGCCAAAGCCGTTTGATTAATAGGCTGGGTTGTCACCGAAGGAGGAAATCCTACCGTCAACCTGGCAAGCAGGCTGGTCACGCTGCCATAGGCGTTGGTGACCACAACCGAGTAATCGCCGCCATCATTCGTGGAAATGCTGGCCACGGTGAGTGTGCTGTTCGTGCCGCTTTGGAGCAAATTGGTGCTGTCAAGGTACCACGAATACTCAAATGGTCCCGAACCAGCGACTGCCACGGTGAATTCAGGGATGCCCCCGACCACCCCGAACTGGCCTGTCGGCTCCAGGGTAATGAGGGGTGGCGCTTCCACAGTAAGGCTGGCCACGGCGCTGGTCACACTTCCGTACGGGCTGGTAACGACGACTGTGTAGCTGCCGGCATTGATGGCACCCACATTGGTGAGTATGAAGGTAGGAAACCCTGCATAGAGCAACACCTTGCGGACGCTGCCGTTGCCGCTGTCACCAATAAACAGGTTGTCGGAAGCGTCCAAGGCCACCCCGTAGGGGCCGTTTAGGCTGGCATTAGTCGCGAGGCCACCGTCACCCGCATAAGCTTTGCTGCCGTTACCCGCCAGTGTGGTGATGGAGCCAGTGGTGTCAACCTTGCGGATTCGATTGTTGGCTCCGTCCGCAATATAAATGCTGCCGAACGAGTCCACGGCAACGCCGGAAGGCACGTTTAAGCCGGCGTTAGTGGCCGCTCCGCCATCGCCCGAATAGGTTCCAGCGGACGGCCAGAGCGGACCGTCGCCTGCCACCGTGGTAATGATCCCGTTCGTGTCCACCATGCGAATGCGGTTGTTGTCTTGATCTGCAATATACAGCTCGCCAGCGGCATCCAAGGCTACCGCGACGGGAGTATTCAAGCTGGCGTTGGTGGCCGTGCCACCGTCGCCGGAATAGCCTTGATTGCCATTCCCGGCCACGGTGGTGATAATACCGTTGGTGCTGACCTTGCGGATGCCGCTGTCGCCGGTATCAGCAATGTATAGGTTCCCTGCGGAATCGCATGCCACCCCAGAGGGAGCGGTCAGCCGAGCCTTTGTGGCTGGTACGCCATCTCCCCCGGTACTTCCGCCTGCCACCGTGGTAATGATACCATTGGTCCCAACCTTGCGGATGCGGTTGTTGCCTTGGTCGGCTATATATAGGTTCTCGGCCGCATCCACGGCCACGCCGGAGGGAAAATAAACGCTTTCGCTGGTAGCCGCGCCGCCGTCCCCGGAATATCCGGCATTGCCATTGCCCGCAAAGGTGGTGATGATGCCGTTGGTGGCCACCTTGCGGATGCGGCAACTCTCGTAGTCTGCTATATAAAGATTGCCCACGGCGTCCAAGGCCACGCCGTAGGGGTGATACATTTTGGCCTCGGTGGCCGCCCCACCATCTCCAGAATATCCCTGTTTGCCAATGCCCGCCACCGTGGTGATGATGTTATTTGCGAAATTGGTCCCGTCCAACTGCCATTGGTAGGTAAACGGGCCAGTCCCGAATGGCCCTTAGATAAGGAATGTGCTTCCTAACATGTTTATTTATAGAATCTTACGTGCGTCACTTTCCAGTCGAGCTGCGAAGGCCGGGGAATCGCTTTGGTGGCTTCCCTCGGAGG
>JBEKOF010000144.1:0-11151 GCA_049522055.1 Verrucomicrobiota bacterium
CTCCTGCCGGAAATTGTGCAACTGCCCCTCCTCCAGCCGGTACTCCAAAAACGCCCGCGCGTAATTCCCCGGCGTCGTGTGGCCCTGAAAATAAATCAAGTCCGCCGGCCCCCCCCCGTCGCCCCCGCGAAAAAAATGGTTGTAACCCACCTCGTAAAGCGTCGCCATGGACGCGTAACTCGATATATGCCCGCCCACCTCCGTCTCATGCCGGTTGGCGTTTACCACCATCGCCATCGCGTTCCACCGCGCCAGACTTTTTATCCGCCGCTCCAGATCGCGGTCCCCGGGATAAGCCGGCTGCGCTCCCGGCGGAATCGTATTCACATAAGGCGTGTTCACCGGCTGCGGCACCTCCATCCCCGCCGCCCGCAGCCGCGCCACCAAATCATCCATCAGCGACTCCGCCTTTTCCGGCCCCTGGTTTCTTCGCGTGAACTCGATCACATCCTCCATCGCATTGAGCAAACGACGGTTGGTCGCGCCGCCCGGCGCGGCTGCCTCGGCCCGCTGGGGCGCCGCCTTGGCACGCCGGGATGTGGGTCTGCTTTGCAAGTTCAAGTTCTAGAGTTCACAACTTCATCAACCTTCGCCACGCCAATCCGATGCGGCTAGTTTAAATTCAACTCGTCAAAAACCAAAGCAAAAGTTTATTTTATCCCCATGAAATACCTCGACCTCACCCTCCCCGCCCCAGCCGCCAACCTCGCCTGCGATGAAGCCCTCCTCGACTCCTGCGACCAAAACCCGGACGCGGAAACCCTCCGTTTTTGGGAGCCTGACCGCTATTTCGTCGTCCTCGGTTACGCTAACCGCGCCGCCTCCGAGGTAAACTTGGCCGCCTGTCGCGCCCAAAACATTCCCGTCCTTCGCCGCTGCAGCGGTGGTGGCGCCGTCTTGCAAGGCCCCGGCTGTCTCAACTATTCCCTCATCCTCAGCCTCCAACGTCATCCCGCCCTCCACACCATCCCTGCCGCCAATCGTCACATCATGGAACATCAGCGGCAGACATTGCAGCGTCTCCTGGCCTCTCCCGTCTCCATCCAAGGCGTCACCGATCTCTCTCTACGCCGCAGCCTTGCCGATGGTGGACCCGGCGCCCCACTCAAATTCTCCGGCAACGCCCAACGCCGCAAGCGCCGCGCCCTTCTATTTCACGGCGCCTTCCTTCTGGACTTCGACATCAGCCTCATCCAAAAAATCCTTCCCATGCCCTCCCGCCAGCCGGACTACCGCCAAAACCGTCCTCACAGCCAATTCCTCACCAACCTGCGCCTCTCCCCCGCTCCCATCAAAACCGCCCTCCGCCAAACCTGGTCGGCCATCCAACCCCTCGCCCCGCCGCCGCAAATCCCTCCAGCGCTCCTCGAAAAATACTCCGGCGACCCGTGGAACCTCAAATTCTAACCCCCGCCAAAAAAAAGGCGGAACCCCAACAGGGCTCCGCCATGAAATCGGCAAAATGCCGTTCGCGTAAATCTCCATTATCGCGAATACTGACGACTCCTTCCGCCGCCGCCGCCGCCATAACCGCCCCGTCCGCCGCCGCCGCCCGAACGCTCTTCACGCGGCCGCGCTTCATTCACCGTCAGATCCCGGCCCTGCACATTCTTGCCATTGATCTGCGCGATTGCCGCCTGCGCGCCTTCCGGCGTCGCCATCGTCACGAACGCGAATCCGCGCGGCCGGTTGGTCGAGCGATCCATCACTAGGTTGACTTCCGAGACCGGGCCGCAGGCCGCAAAAAGGTCCTGCAGATCGTTTTCGGTGGTATCGAAGGAAAGATTCCCCACATACAATTTGGTATTCATACTATTTTAGTTAACTCTATTTCAGCTTAGATCAAAGCGCTTCCAGAACGGTTCCCGACGATCGGGTCTCAATCACCACTGAACTAAGTTCACTTGGAGAATTCCCATAGCGGATTCGAACATTCATCTAATCTCCCCCCATCTTGACACACTTCCGCCGGATAGCAAGCATTATATTTGATCCTCCCCGCTTTGGTCTCGTAACCAACTCATTCGCAATCACTTGAATTAAAAACACAATACTCACTGGCTCCCCAACCGGCCGTCGCGGCCATCCGGCCTCGCAGCGATCAACGGCAACCCAGACGAGTTTACTCGGGCAGGGTTCTTATGAGGATGGTGGAGCCGAGGGGATTCGAACCCCTGACCTCCTGAATGCCATTCAGGCGCTCTACCAACTGAGCTACGACCCCATCTCTTGCGGGAAAAAAACTTTACGGCTCATTGGGCCAACTTTCAACTCCCAATTCACGTTTTGTTTGCCTCATGCTCTTGGACCGCTTCAACGCAACGCCGGCAGATGCCGGGATAATCCGGGTTGGCGCCGACGTCGCTTTCCCAATGCCAGCAACGCTCGCATTTTTCGCCGTCCGCTTTAGCAACGGAAATTGAAACGCCTTCCCCTTTGCTCATCTTCAACGCAGAAACATTGACCAATTCGCGCAGCATGTCAGCGTCGGAATACTGGAGTTGAACCTGCGGAACAACGATTTCAACTTTGGCTTCCAGAGCTTTGCCAATGATCTTGGCTTGGCGCGCTTTTTCCAGCTCGGGCAAAAGCTTCTCGCGCCAAAGCTTCAGCCAATCCCATCTCCCAATTTCATCCGGCATCAATTGCAATCCCTGCCGCTTCCATTGGCTTTCGTGAACCGAGGCTGAAACGCCCGGCACAAATTCCCAGGCTTCGTCGGCGGTGAAGGCCAGAATGGGGGCGAGCATCTGGCACAGGCCGGTGACCAGGCGATGCAGGGCGGTTTGGGTGGAGCGGCGGCGCGGCGAATTGGCCGGGTCGGTATAGAGCCGGTCTTTGATCACGTCGTGGTAAATGGAGGAAAGTTCGACGGCAATGAATTGGCTGACTTTTTGATACACCACGTGGAATTCATACTGGTCGTACGCCGCCATGACTTCGCCTTCGAGCCTGGAAAACTCAGCGAGAATCCAGCGGTCCAGCCCGGTGAGTTCGTCTTCACGGACAGTATGTTTGACGGGGTCGAAATCGTAGAGGTTGGAGAGCTGGTAGCGCAACGCGTTGCGGATGGCGCGGTAGGTTTCGCCCACTTTGTTCACGCGCTCCTCGCTCACCACGATGTCGTTGCGGAAGTCCTGCGAGGCGACCCACAACCGCACCACGTCGGCGCCGTATTTCTTCACGTAGGCCTCGGCGGTCTGCGGCTTTTCGTAGCCGGCTTGTTTGCTCTTGGAGATTTTTTCGCGGTCGGCGTCCACCATGAAGCCGTGCGTCAATACTGTCTTATACGGAGCCGCGCCGTTGCCGGCCAGGGAGAGCAGCAGGGAGGATTGGAACCAGCCGCGGTGCTGGTCGCTGCCTTCCAGATACATGTCGGCTTGCCAGGCAAGCTGGCCGGTTTCGTGGGCCAATTCCGGCCGGCGCATTAAAACCGCGCGCGAGGAAGAGCCGGAATCAATCCAAACGTCGAGCGTGTCGGTGGATTTGGAGACGGCTTCCGCGCCTTGCCAATTCTTTGGCTTGACGAGGTCCCACAGTTCGGCGGCGGTTTTTTCAAACCAGATGTTCGAGCCATGCTTTTCGACCAGGTCGGCGGCGTGGCGCACGATTTGCGCGTCGAGCATCGGTTCGCCCTTGGCGTCGTAAAACGCGGGGATGGGCACTCCCCAGGAACGCTGCCGCGAGATGCACCAGTCGGGTCTGCTTTTCACCGCAGCCTCGATTCGGTTCTTGCCCCAGTCAGGAATCCAATCCACTTCGTAACTTATAGCCCGCAAGGCGCGCAAGCGGAGAGTTCCCAGGGGCATGCCAGCTTTCTTCCGTTCAAAATCATCCATTAGAACGTCCCCCTTTTTGATCGCTTCGTCCCCATGCACTTCAAATTCAGGTGTTGAGTGATCAATTTTTATGAACCACTGGTCCATGGCGCGGAAGATGATAGGCGTTTTGCTGCGCCAGCAGTGCGGATAGCTGTGCGGATACGGCTCCTGATGGAGGAGAACATTCTTTGCGCGCAGCAAGGCCAGAATCGCTTCGTTTGCATCGCTGGTTCTGCCTTGTCTCTCAAGAGTCGATTTGCCGAGAAGTTCGGCGGGCATTTGCTGTTCGACCGGCAAATCGCTGGTGTGTGCGAACGCGCCGTCATCGTTGATGGGCGAGTAAATCTGCAGACCGTGTTGACGTGCTAGATTGTAGTCCTCCTTGCCATGTCCAGGGGCGATATGCACGAAACCTGTTCCGGTGCCGCTTTCCACAAAGTCGTCCCCGGCGTAGAGTTGCCCTGTCCGCTTGCAGAACGGGTGCTGGTAGTCCAACGCGGCCAATTGCCAGCCATCAACGCTAAGAATAATTTCAGGTTTTTCCCACTGGCATTTTTCTGCGATGGCCTGAACGAGGGAAGTCAACATCCAATATTCTTCGCTGGCCACCTTCACGAGTGAGTATTTCAAAGTAGAATTATAAGCCACGGCCAGATTAGCCGGGAGCGTCCACGGCGTGGTGGTCCAGATGAGGATGAATGTGTTCGGGTGGGGGACGACGGGTGAATTCTTGAACGCGCCTCTTTGGACAGCGGGAAACTTAACGAAGACGCTTTGGCTGACGTGCTCGGCGTATTCGACTTCGGCTTCGTCGAGGGCAGTGCGGCAGGGGATGCACCAGTAAACCGGTTTTTTGCCGCGATAAACGAAGCCCTTTTCCACGATGTCCGCGAATAGGCGCAGTTCGTCGGCTTCGTATTTCTTGTTGAGGGTGAGGTACGGATTTTCGCAATCGGGCTTCCTCGAGGAACCCCAATCGCCAAGGACGCCGAGGCGTTTGAATTGCTGCCTTTGGCCTGAGCCATCCGCAAATTCAATACAGTTGAGTGCTCTTTCTTCACATTTGTTTCTGATGACCATAGCATCCTTCGTGAAAGGCTCTTGGAGCACCCTTTGCGGGAAGTTCCTCGACAGATTGTTTAAATTACTCTGGATGAATTCGGATTTTATTTCCTGCATTACCCTGTATTCGATCGGCAGCCCGTGGCAATCCCAGCCGGGGATGTAGGGGGCGCTGAAGCCGCGCAAGGTCTTGTATTTGATGATGATGTCCTTGAGGATCTTGTTCAGGGCCGTGCCGATGTGGACGTCCCCGTTGGCGAAAGGGGGGCCGTCGTGGAGGACAAATTTGGGACCGCCCGCCCGCTGCTCCTGGATTCTTTGGTAGAGGCCGCCCGTCTGCCATTTCTTCAATCGCAGCGGCTCGCGGGCGACCAAATCGGCTTTCATGGGAAAACCGGTTTGCGGCAGATTCAGCGTGTCTTTATAATCAGTGCGCAAGTTCAAGGCCGGACACTGTAAGGATTTAGGGGGCAGGATGGAAGTGGAAAGATTGCGTCAAGGAAACGTAACCTCTTTGTTGCCCAGCCGCCGTTGCCCAGCCGCGTTTGGCCGGTATCCTTCCGCCTATGAAATCGCGCCTGATATTGGTCGCTTGCGCCACCGACATTTTCCCATCGCTGTCCACCAATCTGGCCGCCGGCGGCTGCCGCGTTCAATGCGCCTCCTCCGCCTTGGAACTCCTCAGAAAGGCCCGCCGCCGCCTGCCCGACTTGATCATTCTCGACGCCCCTCTGCCGGACATGGACGTGACCACCCTCTGCGACATCCTCAGCCGCCTCCCCTCCACCAGGGCTGTCCCCCGCCTCCAACTCGCCGCGCGCGCGGAAGCTTTTTGCGAAGCGGCGCCAAGCATGGGCGCGCCCGGCGAGCGGCCCGCGCCGCCCTTTAATTCCCAAGAACTCATGGGGCGGGTGAACGAAATGCTCGGGGTTGCGGCGCTTGCTCCCAGCGAGATGGCTGGACAGGATGCGGCGTGAGCCAACGGAACCATGCGGCGCGGTTTTAACGTCAAAACGCCAAGTCGGCGAGTCGCAACCAGCAGAATTGAACCACCGATTCCCCGGATCACACGGATTAATTTATCCGTGCCATCCGTCTAATCTTTTTCTATCCTTCCATCGGGCCGCCTGTGAGGATCGCGTCGCGCAATTCGTCTGTCAGGCTCAATCCGGCGGGAGGCGCTTGCAGTCGCAGCACGCCTGAAATGCGGGTGACTTGCGGAAGCACGGCAGGAAGATCCAACCACGGGATTTCGGTTTGGAAGTCCTCATAAGGAACCTTTTTGTGCCGCGATGCCAGCAGCCACAGCACCGCCGCGCAACCGGGCGCATCCTGTTCCTGCCATTGACGGGCTTCCCGCATCGCGGCGATCGCCCAATCGCACAGACGCGGCCCGGCGAAGATCACCCAAAGGAACAGACGGATCAAGACGGTGGCTCTGTTCCAGGGAGTTCCCGGCAGCGGGGCGCCTTCCCGCATCCGTTTCTCCATCAAGCTCTCCCCCCGCGGGGTCAAGCGGTTTCCAAGGAACATCACTGGCACCGAGGCCAGCGCGATCCATCCGAGGGTGGCGCCATTGTCCGTATGCCGGCTGGAAGCAAATAGCCGGAGCAGGACAAAGACGCATCCCGCGGCAGCGGTCAGCGCCACCGGACAAACGGCGAAAGCCAGAATTGCCTTCATCCGGCAGATCTGCGCCCTTTTGCTCATGCAGCCAATCAGCCACTGCTTTATTTGTTCGAATTCCATGCTGGCTCTTCGAGGAACGAACTCGGTCGGCACAGGGGCGCTCTGCTTGTGCCGCGATTTTCGACGCTCAGTTTTCGGGCCGCCGCTTATCATTGCCCTCAATCCCCAACCCTGTCAATTGGTGAGATTGGATCTGGGCTGTCAAACCATTTGCCGGGCATTGAAATTTGTGCTTTGAAAACGCCCCGGACCGGCCTATCCTCGGCGCATAATCAGGAGTCCTATGACGACGCAAACGACACGGATGTCAATCAACACCAGCAATGTTCTTTCCGTCATCATGGGCGGCGGGCAGGGCCGGCGCTTGTTCCCTCTCACGCGCGACCGCAGCAAACCGGCCGTGCCGCTGGCCGGCAAGTACCGCTTGGTGGACATCCCCATTTCCAATTGCATCAATTCCGGGCTTAAACGTATTTATTTGTTGACTATGTTTAATTCCGCCTCGCTCCACCGCCACATTTCCCAGTCTTATAAATTCGACCATTTCACCAGCGGCTTCGTGGAGATTCTGGCCGCTGAACAGACTTTTACCGACGACTCCTGGTACCAGGGAACGGCCGACGCCGTGCGCAAAAATCTGGTCCACTTCCTCACCCATGATTTTGACTGTCTGCTCGTCCTCAGCGGCGACCAGCTCTACCGCATGGATTACCGCAACCTCATCGCCCAACACCTCCAGCACGGCGCGGACCTGACCGTCGCCACCATCCCCGTTTCCCGCCAAGACGCCCAGGGGCTGGGCATCCTGCAACTCGGCCAGGATCAGCGCATCACCCGCTTCGTCGAGAAGCCCAAGGACCCCGTCCTGCTGGATTCCCTCCGCCTGGACCCCGCCAGCTACGCCCAACTGGGCATCGAGGGCGATCAGGAGTTCTTCCTCGCCTCCATGGGCATTTATCTTTTCAACCGCGACGTCATCCTCCGCCTCCTGGACAACAGCCTGACCGACTTTGGGAAGCACGTCATCCCCGGCGCCATTGACAGCCACAAAGTTTTTGCCTCCGTCTTCCAGGGTTACTGGGCGGACCTCGGCACCATCCGCTCCTTCTTTGAGGCAAACCTGGATTTGACCGCGGACCTGCCCCGCTTCAATTTCTTCGACATGAGCGCTCCGATTTTCACCCGTCCCAGATTCCTGCCCGCCTCCAAGATCAACGGCGCCGAAATCAGCCACGCCAACATCTCCGACGGCTGCATCATTGACCACTGCAGAATCCGCCAGAGCATCATTGGCGTCCGCAGCAAGATTGACGGCGGCTGCGAAATCAACCGCACCATCATGCTCGGTTGCGATTTCTATGAATCCGACGCCTCCATCAAACGCTACGAGGCGCGCGGCATCCCCCGCATCGGCGTCGGCAGGCACACCCGCATCGAAAATGCCATTATTGACAAAAACGCCCGCATTGGCGAGAACTGCCGCATTTCCCCCGCCGACAAGCCCCAGGACGTGGATCATCCCCTCTATTACGTCCGCGACGGCATTGTCATCATCCCCAAAAACGGCTTGATTCCCAACGGCACCGTCATCTGACCCGTCATTTACATTCTCCCGCCGCGCTGCTACAAAGGGCGTGTGCTCAACAATGCCCAGATTTGGAAATCCCTCAAACAGGCCCGGCGCCTCACCCTCATCGCCGGGCCGTGCGTCATCGAAAATGAACCCCTGTGCCGCCAGGTCGCCTCGACCCTCCAGGCCCTCTGCCGCCGCCTAAATGTCAATTATATCTTCAAGGCCAGCTTCGACAAGGCCAACCGCTCCTCCTCCGCCACCTTCCGCGGCCCGGGCCTGGAGGCCGGCTTGCGCGTCCTGGCCAATCTCCGCCGCGATCTCCGCGTCCCCGTCCTCACCGATGTCCACACCGAGGATCAAGTCCGCGCCGCCGCCGCCGTGGTGGACATCCTCCAAATCCCCGCCTTCCTTTGCCGCCAGACCGATCTTCTCCTGGCCGCCGTTCGCACCGGCAAAATCGTCAATGTCAAAAAAGGCCAGTTCCTCTCGCCCCAGGAAATGGGCCAGGTGGCCGCCAAGGCCGCCGCCGCCGGCGGCAAGAAGCTCCTGCTCACCGAGCGCGGCACCACCTTCGGTTACAATAACCTCGTGGCCGACATGCGCTCCATCCCCATCCTGCGCCAGTTCGGCTTTCCCGTCGTTTTTGACGCCACCCACTCCGTCCAACTCCCCGGCGCAGGCGGCGACCGTTCCGGCGGCCAGCGTCAATTCGCCCCGGTCCTGGCCCGTTGCGCGGTGGCGGCCGGGGCCGACGGAGTCTTCCTGGAAACCCATCCCGACCCCGACCGCGCGTTGAGCGACGGCCCGAACATGATTCCGCTGGACCAGATGGCCAAACTTCTCGCCTGTCTGGTCAGAGTCCGGGCCGCCGTGCGCTAAAATTTCCCGCCATGCGGATCCCCCATCAATTGCCTCGCGCCCGAAGAAGGAATCTCTTTTCCTTCCTCCTTTTCCCGCTTGTTCTGCTCGCGCTCTCGCCCGGCCTGGCGCGCACGCAGGGGCCGCCCGGAAGCAATGCTCCCGCGCGTGTCTTCTACGCCCATTACCGGAACACTCCTCAAGGCAAAATCATTGACGCCTTGTTCAACGGCAGCCAGGCAAACCCGCTTCCCGGCGGATTGGTTCTCGTCAAGGACTTTGAATTGAGGGGCGTCCGCGACGGCCAGACCAACCAAGTGCAGGTCCTCGCGCAGGCCCCGGAATGCATCGTTGATTACAGACCCAACCAGGAGATGGCCGAAAATGCCGGCCCCATCCATATCTTCACCCCCACCACAAATTTGTTCGTCCAGGGGACGGGTTTTTTTTACGCGGAATCCAACCAAATGCTCTTCCTCTCCAATCAAGTCCAGACCCGCGTGGTCAAGTCCCTCCTCCGCTCGGGAGTTTTTCCCGCCCCCAAAACCGGCGCGGCGGACGACGCCGGCCAGATTTTGCGCATCTTCTCCGACCGCGGCCAACTCGTTTACCGGTCCAATCTGGTCAATTACGCCGGCAGCGTCCGCGTCGCCGACCCCCAATTCCAAATGCTCTCCCCCTTCCTTTCCGTCCATTTCACCACCAACTGGACGGTGGAATCCATTCTGGCCTGGCAAGATGTGACCATCACTTTGACCAACAAAGGAACCGCCACCGGCGCCACCGCCTCCTACTTCAACACCAATGGTGCCGAGCTGCTGGAATTGGAGGGCGGCGCCCACTGGCTCAACGGCCCGGAAGAGGCCAAGGCCGCCAGATTCACCTACGATCCCAACCGCCATTTTCTTATCGCCGACAATCAGGTCTGGGTGCTCTGGCCCAATCCCGCCACCAACCCTTCCGCCCCGGCGACCTTCCGCCAACTTTGGGCCGATCACGCCACCTTGCAGATGTCCACCAACGGCGCCACCGCCGACGCCATGACCTCCGAGGGAAATGTCATTATCCTCAACCAGGCCGACCACAGCCGCGCCCTGGCCGACCAAGCCGTCTATAACCGCACAAATGACTTGATCGAGCTGAGGGGTCATTCCGTCTGGCGGAATGATCGCATGAAAGTCCAGGGCGACCTGCTTTCCATGGCCTCCGCCTCCACCAACCCCATTTTTCACGCGCAAGGCAACGCCCGGTTCAAGCTCCAGGTCCTCGGCCAGTCCACCAACCGCTGGATTGACATCACCTCCGACGACATCCTGCACCAGTCCCTGGATGCCCAAACCAATCTGGCCACCTTCCGCGGACATGTCCATGCCCGCCTCCTGAAGGACGATCAACTCCAGGACTCCTTGACCTCCCAACTTCTCCTCGTTTACCTGGACTCCAGCAACCAGGTCGAAACCGCCGTGGCGCGCGGAGACGTCCGCGCCGAAACCGCCGCCGACGCCAAAGGGGTCCGGAAAACCATCGCGTGCGGCGTCCTCACCGCCCGCCGCTCCCCCCTCACCGGCCTTTGGCGCAGCGTCATGGCCGAAGAGGATGTCCAAATTCAATTGGCCGGCTCCGGCCCCGCCGCCGAGAACGACAATTTGACCGCCGCCATTGTCACGGCCTATTTCTCATCCGTGACCAATGTCATTGAAAATGCCGTGGCCGTCGGCAACGTCGTCTTCGACCAAAACAGTGCCGGGCAGAACATCCATGCCACTGGCGACCGCGCCGTCTATGACCTTGCCCCCGCCGAACGAATCGTGCTCACCGGCCATCCTGTGGGGCGAAAGGACAAATTCCTCATCTCCAACGCCGACCGCCTGGTTTGGGATGTCAAAAGCGGCGGCTTGAACGCCTCCGGCCTTTATCACATTATTCCTGATCATAATCTTAATCCTGATCCATCCGCTCCCTCCGCCGCGCCATGAACCCCGAGCCTAAGCCAGTCATGTCCAAGGACCGGCCCCGGTCGGAAGTGGCCCGGGGGGAGGCGCCCCGCCTCCTGGCGACCGAGGCCCTGGTCAAGGAATACAACGAGCGCAAAGTCGTCAACAATATCTCCATTTTTGTCCGCCCCGGCGAAGTCGTCGGCCTGCTCGG
>JBEKOF010000145.1:0-11405 GCA_049522055.1 Verrucomicrobiota bacterium
GGGAGAACTTCTTCCATGTCCGCAGCGATGCCATTGCAGCCGGAACAGACTCTTGCACAGAGGCGATTTGTCCTTATCAAAGGCCTGGGCTGCGGCGGCATGGGCGAGGTCTGGCTGGCCCGGGATGAACGGCTGCGCGAACCAGTGGCGCTGAAGTTCTTGCCGCCGGAAATTCGCGGCGATCCGGGCGCGCTGGATGATCTCCGCCGCGAAACCGCCCGCAGCCACAAGTTGTCCCATCCCAACATCGTCCGCATTCACGACTTGCACGAGGACGCGGACGGGATGGCATTCATCGTGATGGAATACATTGACGGGCCGACGCTGGCCGCCTTCCGCCTCCAGCAACCCTCCCGCGCGCTCTCCTGGGGTTATTTGCGGCCCCTGGCCGCGCAACTCTGCGCCGCTCTGGAGTACGCGCACAACGAGAAAGTCATCCACCGGGAGGTTGACAGCCGCGGGCGGGCGAAGCTGGCGGATTTTGGCATCGCCGCGGCGGCCAGCGAATCCATGAGCCGCGTGTCTGTCAAATATTCGACCAGCGGGACCCTCCTCTACATGAGTCCCCAGCAATTGACCGGCAAACGGCCTCAAGCGACGGACGACATCTACGCGCTGGGAGCCACGCTCTACGAATTGTTGTCTGGCAAGCCGCCGTTCTACACCGGCGACGTCACGCATCAGGTCTTGCACCAAGAGCCGGAGCCGATGGACCATCGCCTGGCCGCGCTGGGAACCCGCAACCAGATTCCTGGGGATGTGGCCGCGCTGGTCATGGCCTGCCTGTCCAAGGAGCCTGAGCAACGCCCGCAGAGCGCGCGGGCTGTGGCGGAGCGGATCGGCCTGGAGGTGGCCCCCGAATCTTCGTCGAAGCCTTCCGCTCAAGACGTCCTCTCCGCCACGCGGCGGCTCGTCACACCGGAAGTCAAATCGACTGCGCCGGCAAGCGGGAGTTCCCGTAAGAAGCGCCTTTGGGCCATCGGCCTGTTCGCCGCATTATTACTCCTGGCGCTGGGCGGTTGGTATCGGGCAAAACAAGCGCCACAAATGAAATCCAACGCCGCCCAGGGGCAAACCGGACCGTCCCCAGGCCTGCCTCCACCGCCCTCCCCGCCGCCAAAGGGGCAACCCGGCGGCACGCAGAAGGAGATCACGAAGGATGCGCTGCCAACACCGGCCACCCCGCCGGACAAGGCGCAGCCCGCCAGCCAGAGCATCGCTGCTGCGTTTCAACTCCAAAGACCCAGCCTCGAAGGAAGGCCTTCCGGAAATGTCCTCATCTGGGGCAAAGGCTCCGGCAATCGCGCCCCGGCGGTGGCGCCCGCGGAAATGGGCAAGGTGGTTGCCATTTCCAGCGGCGGCTTTCACAGTTTGGCTTTGACCGGCGAAGGCAAGGTTTGGGCGTGGGGCGCCGGCACTGTCAACACGGGAACCGACCCCGACTTTGGCCAATCCATGGTGCCGCCGGGGTTGGACCATGTCGTGGCCATTTCCGCCGGCTGGCAATTCAGTTTGGCTCTTCGTCAGGATGGGAGGGTCGTCGGTTGGGGGCGAAATGACCATGGACAAACCGACCCGCCAGCCGATCTGACCAATGCGGTCGCCATCGCGGCCGGCGCCTCTCATGCCGTGGCGCTGACCAGCGATGGATTGGTCAGAATGTGGGGCTTCAGCGCGGAGGATTGGGCAGATATTCCGCCGGATCTCAATCATGTGGATGCCATTGCGTCGGGCTGGTATCACGTGTTAGCTCTCAGGAGAGACGGAACGGTCGCCGCCTGGGGCGCAGGTGCGACAAACTCGGGAAAATATCCGATGTTCGGTCAGGCCATGGTGCCCGCTGGATTGAACAACGTCATCGCCATTGCCGCCGGAGGGGTTCATAGCGTGGCGCTCAAAGCGGATGGCAACGTGGTGGTTTGGGGAGGCGATTCCCCCGCGGTGCGCGCCGTCCCGCCCATGGCGGGGGTTGTGGCCATTGCGGCAAATGGACGGATCACCTTGGCTTTGCTGCGCGATGGCACGGTGGCCGCGTGGGGGACCAACAGCGCGGACCAGGATCAAGTTCCCCCCGGGTTGAACCATGTCATCGCCATCGCCGCAGGCAACAATCAGAGTCTGGCACTGACCAACAGTCCTTAGTTTGGCAAATTGGAGACCAGTGAAAACATTTCACTTTTTTGCGTTCCTCGACATTTCCAATGGACAAACGAGCAGCATCTCCAAAGGCGTGGCAAAGCATGGTTCTTCAATCCCAAGCGACTTTGCATTTCATCGCCGCCCCTTTTCTCTGGAACTTAACGGGTCCCTAACGCCTGCTAACGGCAATTCTAACGGGTCGAACCTCAAGAATCCCCAATGTTTACGGGGATCCTAACGCCTTAACGGCTCCAGACCCCCAAAGGTCTCCCTTCCCGCCCAAACCGGCGTCCCTGCCGCGATTCCACCGGCCGGAATTTCAGTCTTTCCCTTTTCCCTTCCAAGCGGTATAGTCCTCATCATTGTTCCTGGCATCATGTCTGTGCGCATCACACTGACCTATGAAGGCGTCGAACGCATACTCGAGTTTGACGTCAACCGCATCGCCATCGGGCGGCCTGGCGATACCGAGAGGCCCGATGTGGATTTGTCGCCCGACGGCCATGTCTCCCGCCAGCATGCCTTCCTGGAAGTCAAAAATGGAGCGTTCTGGCTGACCGATTTGGGAAGTCGCAGCGGCACGTCGGTCAATGGACGCGAAATTCGCGGCCAGGGCGAATGGCGATTGTGGCCGGAGGACCTGGTGCAAATCGGACAAACCAGGTTGCGAATCACGCGCTCACCCGGCGGCAAACCCCTTGTTCCGGCGCCAAGTTCCCATCCGGCAGCGCCGCCGCCGGCGCGCCCTTTCGCCAGCCCCGCGCCTGCCACTCCGGCTATCGCGCCGCTGCATCCCGCCGCCCCCGCGCCGTCCCCTGCCCACGCGTCGCCACCGCCGTCGCGCCCGACGCTGCCCATTTCCGATCTTTCCACCGGGCCATCTGGACCGGACTTGCAGGTTCTGAAGATGGTGGACACCGGACCGAAAGCGCCGATGGCCGTCGCGATCGGCACCACCCCCGCGGAAAAGCGCCTGGCCCTGTTGCTGGACCTTCCCCGCCAGTTTTCCGGGCAAAACGGCGTCAACGACCTTTTCCAAACCATCATGGCGCGCGTGGTCGAGGTCATCCCCTCCGCGCGCCGTGGCGCGTTGCTCATGCGGGATGGGGAGAAGGACAGTTTGCTCCTCAAGGCCTATGTGGCCAACGCAGAGCCGGCGGTGAGCGAAACGCTGGCCCGCCGCACTCTGGCCGAACGGCGCGCCTTCATCTGGACCATCGGTCCGTCGGGCGAACTGAGCCGAAGCATCCGTCAACTCCAAATTGTCAACGGCATGTACGCCCCCTTGCAATGGGAGGATCAGGTTTTCGGCGTCATCTGCGTGGACAGCCCGGTGGCGGCGGACCGGTTTTTCGAGGATGACCTGCAATTCCTCGTCTCCATCGGCCGCTACGCCGGCATGGCCCTGGCCGAGCAACAACTCCATGCCGCCTTGCGCCGTAGCGACAAGCTGATCGAGCGCCTGCTGGCCAATTTTTCCCCGAAATTGCGCGCGGGCATGGTCGAGCACGCCCGCCTGGGCAAGCTGCGCCCCGGCGGCGTGAAATCCGAAGTCACCATTTTGTACTGCGACCTCTGCGGCTTCACGCAACGGGCGGCGGAAATGGACGCTCACGACGTGGCGGACATGCTCAATGACTATCTCCAGGTGATGATCGACTCCATTTTCCGCCAGGACGGAGTGGTGGACAAATTCGTGGGCGACGCGGTGCTGGCCGTTTTCGGCAGTCCCGAGGCGGACCCGCTGCAGCACCAGAAAGCCGTGCGCGCCGCTCTGGCCATCCAGCAAGCCGTCGAGGCCACCACCCGCCTGCGCTCCGCCCGCAGCGATGTCACCTGCCAGGTGCGGGTGGGCGTGCATTGCGGGGAGGTTTTTCACGGTTTCGTGGGGACCCTCAATCGGCTGGAATTCACTGTCATCGGCGATGCCGTAAACCGCGCCTGCCGATATTGCCAGGCGGCGGAGGAAGGGCAGATTCTGATCAGCCCCACTGTTTTTCAACACGTCTTCGGCCTTGTCAAAGCCGAGAAATCCGTCGTGCAGACCAAAGAAGGAGAATTGACGGCGCATCGCGTCAAGGAGCTGAGAGTTTAGCTCCCCGGCTCCGGCGGCGTTCGGCCCATCCAGCGCCACCGCGCTGAAATCCATTTCTTCCCGCGCCTTGAGGGAAGCCCAGGGAGGTTGTTTTTCCTTGAACGGCGTCGAACGCGCCCTGTATATTACATTTGAACTCAAAAAACAGGGTCCCATGACCAATCGGAAAGGCAGCGCGTGCTTAATCTATTTGGAAAGACAGAATGGGTGGCGGTGGATTGCCTGACCGGAGAGTCACGCCAGGTGCAGCAATTGCCTTTTGAGATCGGCGCCGGGGAAGGCGTTGATTTCAAGCTCCACCGGCAGGGGGTGGCGGAGCGCCACTGCACGATCAACCAGGTTGAAGACCACGGCTTGTGCCTGATCAAACAGGAACCCAACCTGCCGCTGGTGGTGGATGGGGAGCCGATTGAGTTCTGCCCATTGTTGCCCGACACCGATTACGCCGTGAAAGTGGGCGCGCATTTTCTGGCCCTGCGGGGCGGGCGCAAGGTGGATCAATGGCTGCGCGGTTTGGATTGCACGCAATGGACGCTGCACGACACGGTGAACAGCCTCATGGACGGCCCCATGGGGCTGGAGGAATTGTGCCAGTTGGCCAAGGAGCAGCAACGGGATCCGCAATCGCTGGTTCAGCCGATGGGCCTGACCAAGAGTTTTTTTCTCCATGACGCTTACGAAGTGGTGGCTTCCTTGAAGGCGGCGGCGGCGGCCGCGGAACCCCATTTCCTGGCCGATGCGCAGTCCAGCACACTGGGCAGGGAGGAAAAAATGTTCACCTGCCCGGTCTGCTGGATTAAATTCGACGCGGGCGACATCATGTACCTCGCCATGCACGAGTCGTTGCGGGGGGATCCGGTACTGGGGGAAGACGCAGCCCAGCGGTTCATGGCCACCCGGTTCAATGATCAAGGCCAGGCCCTGGATGCGCTGGGTCTTCCTTGCACGGAAATAGCCTGTCCCCATTGCCGGCGCGTTCTGCCGCCGGGTTTCACCGAGATGCCGCATCATATAATTTCGATCGTGGGCGATCAAAGCGCAGGCAAGTCCTACTATCTGACGGTGCTGTTAAAGATGTTGCCCAACAGCCTTTACAATCAGTTTTCGGTGGTTTTCCAGGATGCCGATCCGGCTGGCAACGCGATGATCAACGAAATGAAGCAGGCTCTCTTCGGCGCCCAAACGCCGGAGGGCGCGCGGCTGGTGAAGACTCAATTGGAAGGGGGCATGTATGTCCGCCTGCCTCGCTATGGGCGGATCGTCGCCTTGCCCAAACCGTTTGTTTTTTCGGTGGCTTCGGCCACGAACCAGGAACACCGTTGTTCGTTGATTTTCTATGACAACGCCGGCGAACATTTTCAGCCTGGGCGTGATTCGGCGGACTCTCCCGGGGCGCAGCACGTGGCCAGTTCCTCTGGGATCGTCTTTTTGTTCGATCCCTTCAATAACCCGGATTTTCGGCGGGAAATTGCCGACCGGGGCGATCCCCAATTGGAGAAACCTGTGATGGATCAGCAGAGCGTGATCCTCTCCGAGATGAAAGTGCGCATCGCCAAATTGCTCAAGCTGCGGCTGATAGAGCAAATTGACACGCCGCTGGCCGTGCTGATTGGGAAATGTGACGCCTGGGTCCACCTGTTAGGCCCGAATGCTTTGCGGAACCCGATCGTGGATGGCCGGCTGGATTTGGAGGTCTTGGCCAACAATTCCGCCCAACTCCGCCAGTTGATGAAGCGCATCTGCCCTTCGATCGTGGCCAATGCTGAATCCATCAGCCGCCGCGTGCTCCTTTTCCCCGTCAGCTCGTTCGGCCACGCGCCGGTGCGGCTGGCGCCGGGAGACTTTGTGCCGGACCCGATGCAATTGAAGCCTTTTCAGGTTGAGATGCCCATGTTGTGGATTCTTTCCTGTGTCGAACCGGGGTTGGTGCCGGTGCAGGCGGGGGTCAGCCCGGAAGACGGAGAGAACGAAGGGAGCGATTACAGGAGCCCCCAATCGGGCCTATCCGGCTGAGGTCACATGGCTTGGCAATTGATTTATAGCAGCGCGCCGCGAGGTTTGCTCTCCGGACAGTCCGGCTTCTGCACGGTGGCGCGCAGCGGTGATTTGCGGGAGGCGCTGGTGCAACGCCTGGAGCGGCTCAGTTCCTACCATTATCTCAAGCCTGCCGAGGCGGCGACGGCTAACCGCAACCCAACTATTTGCGCTTTTCGCATCCTGGACCTGCGCGGAACCAAGTATCATGTGCTCACGCGCATCCAGCCTTGCGGGCTGGATTTCACGTCCCGGACAAATCACCTGGCGCATCACCTGGTTTTTCAGGCCAGCGAGCTGGGGCGGTTGCCCTCTCCCGCCGCCATCTTGCGATACTGGGACGGGTGGCTGGCCTCCTGGCAGCAAGATCCGCGCATCCTGGCAGACCTTTCCCAGGATGCGTTTGGCGCGTGCGACAGATACTGCCTGCCGGCGCAAACGTGGATGCGAGTGACCGGCGACGCCGGAAGGGCCGCCGGACTTCTGGAAAGCGAATGCGTGCGGGGATTTTATCTGGTGTGTCCGAACGGCGGCGAAGCGCAGGTTCTGGAGATGTTTTGCGAAACGCTGCAGTTGTTAAACCCCAACGGGCAGTCGGCGCTTGGTCCCTGGCATCGTCCTTTCACCACATTTTTGCAGGCGGAAGACGACCCGGCCGATTTCCAATGGCGCGCCTGCCAGGAAGGCACACCGGCGTATCAGCAAGCGGTCCAACGCTCGGCCCCTCTCCTGGCGCTGGCCGCCGTCCGCGTGCCGGACAATGCGCTTGTCCAATTAGCGCGCGAAGGGCTGAAACCAACCGCGCCCCCGCCGGTTGCATCGCCTCCCGCCGCGCTGGGCGGGCTGCTGCCGGAAGAGAGAAGATCGCCCATGCCTGGGACCAGCGCCAAGCCCACCCAACCGCCGAAGCCCTCCCGGCGCTCTTACAAGATGAGCTTAATCCGGGCATACGCACCCGTTAAACTGAGTCAGACCATGATGCAAAGATGGTTCTCGAATCAGTCCGCGGCTTCGCGCGCCGGCCTTGGCATATTTGTTGCCGCCGTGCTGCTGGGTCTGATGGCGATGGTTCACTGGGGCTGCAACCGTCATGCCAAGCCAGCAAGCGCCCCGGCGGCCTCATCGCTGCCGGTTCCGAGCGTGCCAGCGCCTGGCGCCGGGACCCCGGTCGCTCCCGCCGCGGTACAAACCCCGCCACCCAAGCCAGTTCCGGTTAAGCCAGCCTCGCCTGATCCAAAACAGTGGGCCTGGCTCTTGGACGGAGGCCAGACGTTTGTGTTCTTCCCCAAAAACATGACAAATTTCACACTGCCCATAGATTCCATCAGCCAGTTTCAGAGGCTGATCAATGATTTTGACAGGATGGATACGCTGCCCACGAACATCCAGATGTCTGTAAGCTCCGACAAGTGGGCTTTCCGACCGGCAGAAGGAAATCCGATGCAGGTCAGTGGACTAAGCGCGGCGCTGGAACTTTCGGCCAAGACTGACGGGGGTCTGAGCGTTTGTTTCAACTACTCAAATTGGATTTCTTCAAAAGCTTGGACTTTGACAAACCCGCTCCCGGTGGTGGTCAAGACCACATTTGCCGAGCCGCCCAGGGCATTTTCAGTTCAACTTCGCTTTTCCTCATCAAACGACGGCGCGCCTTTTCGGCTGCTCTTTGTTGATGCGACCGCTCCGCCACCGGCAGTGCATTTGCCCGCGAGCTGGCTCCAAGCAGGGTTGGACGAACGTCTGATCGGCGAGTTCACCTTTCTGCAAGGGCAGCGTTTGCAGCATGGGGCCTCCAAAATGACATTGATTATAACTGACCCGGCACACTTGGATACTTGGCTGGAGGTGTTCCGTTTCGATCTCCCGTAGAATCAGTTCACCATGATTACCTTAACGCAAGCCGAAAGGTTGGTGCGCAAAATCGCCGAAGTGACGGGCCAGCCGGATTCCGGCCCGCAAATGGCCAAGCTGGCCCAGGACTACGCCGACCTGTGCCGGGCAGCCAACCGTCGCCTGGAGCAGTGCGCGGTCATGATCGAAGCGGGCCAGTTCCTCGAGGCCCTGCAGCTGGCCGAAACTCCGCCGACCCTGCTGGATTTAATCACCGTTTTGAGTTTTCGCCAGGCTACTGAGTGGCGCAATTACTGCCAGGGCCACCAACTGCCGTGGACTGAGCCTTTCTATGACAAATACGTCCGCCTGATCAGTTCGACCTACAACAAGGGCATCCCCGGGGATCATCCATTCTATCGGGATTATCGGCGGGCGGTGATGAACAACGATGACGACCGCGCCATTTCCATCGTGCGGGTGATCTCCCGCTTGAATTCTTCCGACGAGAACATGAAGGGGGAATTGAAACGGCTGGAGGAGAAGCTGCTGCGGGGGAAACTGGAGAATCTGCGCCAGATGCTGGCCAAGGGGGACACCGGCGCGGCGGAAGCCCAGTTGGCGCAAATCGAGACTTCCGGCCTGCCCATTCCCTCCGCCCATCCAGTTTGGCAGCAGGCCCAGGTGGCTCGCTGCCAGCAACTTCTCCGCCGCGCGGAGGCTTTGCGCCAGCAGGACGCCTGGCAGGACGCGGAGGTTTTGGTGGAGGAGGTCCATATTTTTGCCACTCAATATAAGGTCCAGTTGTCCGCCGCCGACGCCGAATGCTGGACCTCCCTGGCTTCATGGACCAAGGCCCAGCGCGCCGCCTTCGCGGACGACCAGGATTTCCAACGCGCCGTCTCCGCCCTCGATCAGGAAATCAAAATCATTGAATCCAAGCAAGCGACCAAGACCCGGCCCAGCCTGGCCGAGGCCACCAGCCTCTTTAATTCCCTGGCCGCCAAGGGGAGTGAAGCCGAACGATTCAACCGCCCTCTGGACCAATCCCTGACCAAGCGGCGCCAGCAGAGCAACGATTGGCTGCAACACCGAATGAAGAGGGCCAACAGGAGAAAGCTTGTGGCCGTCATCGCAGTCACGCTGGTGGTGGCGGGGGCGATTGGCGCGGCCCTTTTCTTTGTCTGGACTTGGTGGCAAGAGCGGGACTTGGTGCGCCGCCTTGGGACGCAGCAATCCCAGCGCCGCGTTTTCGAGGTGAAAGACATCCTGAACAGCATCCCGCCCCGGTGGAATACCAACCCCCCCAACCCCCAAGTGGCGGAGAGCATTGCCGCAGCGAAGAGGTTTCTCGACCATGAAAGGGATTTGAGCAATACGTTCGAGGTGAATTTGAGACAATTGGAGGATCGCGATCTTCACAGAAAACTGGATGGTTCCGATCTTTACACGGTCCCTGCGCAGACCGGCGCGCTGCGCAAGCAATGCGAGGAGGCGCTGGCCAAACTGGCGCCGGACTTTCAGCCCGGCAGCGGGCGCGCCCTCCAGGCTTGGGACACCAAGTGGCAGGAGGTCCGCATCGCGGCGCTTTCCAACCTCTTGGCGGACGCCGATCGCACCGCCCGCCGCTGGTTGGACGGGGCCAACGGCTACACAAATGTCCAGGAAGCTCTTCACTCGCTTCAAACCGACATAGCCAAAATGGCGCCATGGATGACTGAACCGCCGCCGCTGGACTCAAATCAACAAGCCCATTTTCTCGAGGTGAGCAACCTGATCGCAGACTGGAAGGGCAAGTGTGAAGGTTGGGATGACGCACGGTCCAACCTGCAAAGCGCCCAATCCCTGGTGGAGTACTTGAACCGCCTGGATAAATTGAGGAGTTCACCCTTCGCGAGCGCCGCGCAGCGCGACAGGGCGGCAGCGATAGACCTCCTGAAAATTGATCAGGCCAGATTTCTGGGGGGACTGCTTCTGCCCAATGCTCCCACCGAATGGAGTTCCCTGACCAACACGAACCCGGATGCCTGGCCCAAGAGCCTCATGCCGGAAACCCCGACGAAGGAGGATAAGGATGTCTATTTTAAGCTGCAGAAAGATACAAACATGCAGAATGTTTTTTCCTACCAACTGGTCGCAAATCCCCGAGCCAACAATAGCAACAAAACCCACATCGTCTATGTGCAAGGCGCCCTGACTCCCAACCCGGTCGGGCGTAAAGAGGGCATGGTCTATGACCCCACGGATCCATTGAACCCGCCCGACATCCTTTGGTTTATTAAGCGGGAATACAACAATTGGGATTATTCCGACGTGATCAAGCTGGTTCGCATGCAGGAATCCGACATTTTCGAGCAACTTGGGGTGGGGGAGGTGATTGATAACAAGACCGGCAAATACCAGAAGCCGATTCTGCAACTGCTGGACAAGCTCAATCACGCGGATACGAGTCCGGTGTTCCGCGCCGTGGTTTCCCTGGAATTGTTGGACCTGGCGGAGCTGCGTCCGGCAGAGTGGGGGCTGGACTGGTGTCCAGGCGCCGCCAAGCATCTCCAGGGGCTCAAAGACCGGGGAGCGATGGAATTAAAAAGCGGCGATTGGATGTTCCCCTCCAAGACGAATAGATTTGACGAAACGCTCAAAAAGTTCTTTGGGGACGAATGCGCTGTTTCATTGGAAAAGCAGGCGAGATTCTTGCAGGAACTCACGCATGCAATCTGTGTGGCAGGATTTGAGTTTGCCGGGTACGTGGATGACGAAGGCCTCTTCGTGGCGCGGCAGCAATTCAATTCCCCCGCCGCGGACTATTGGGGCTGGGGCAGCCACACGCAATCCGTTGGCCTGCTCTTTCGCAAAACCAGCGGCGGCGGCGCTCCGGTCAAAATCGCTGATCCTCTGCCTTTCACGCCGTTGTTCGTTTTCATGGGCAACCGCACGAATCTGCTGGAGGAGGCGGAACTGCAAACCTCCTATACCAACCAAGTGGAGACAATTCTGCCTCCACTTTTCTTCCGGCCGCAGCAACCCCGGGATACTAACCCGCTTTGAGCAGTTGACGGTATTTGAGGCCTCCGGCCTTGCCGCAGGGAGTGGACCTTAAATGAGGCGGTTGATCAGTGGCCGGTCTGGGATGGAAACGGAAGATTCTGGATTCATCGAAAAAACGGAGAAATCGGAGAAATCGGAGGTTTTAGAGCGTTTCAACAAAAACTGTAGCTGCATGAGACAAACCAGCCCAAGGCGTCTTGGGGCGTGACGCTGGCCAGAGCCCGGCCGATGGCGGCAATTAAGTCGGCGGGGGTCCGTGCCT
>JBEKOF010000146.1:0-15690 GCA_049522055.1 Verrucomicrobiota bacterium
CGAAGGCCGGGGAATCGCTTTGGTGGCTTCCCTCGGAGGTGGGTGACAACCTTGGCGGTTGGTGATTCTTGACCAATTCTATATCACATTGATGTTAAACGGTTTATGCCTTAACTAAGGGCTATTCGGGTCAGTTCCTAGCATGTCAACATTTTGCTTGCCTCTGTTCATAAAGCCGCCGATTAACTGATTTCCATGAGCCTATTGCCAGCCGGTCACAAATCCAAATCCATTTGAGCGGCATTGTCGTTTCCCGCCGCAGCCGCCGCGCCGGGGCGGTCTTGATCGGGTCGCCCTTGCGCCGCAAGGCCAAATCAGATTCCTTCCAGCGCGCCGCTTTCAATCCCACAACGCCACCAAGTGCAACGCTTTGTCCTCCGCGCTTTCCCGGCGCTCCTGTCCGTAATAGTGTTGCCCCATGGTGGAGAGAAACACAAGGCGTCGGCGTCTTCCAGGAAGACTGGTTCCTGACGGTGCCCGCGGCTCATCAAGTGATAGATGGCCCCTGGATACTGGAGGCGAAGCCTGCGCGCCATGCCGGGAGAATCCTCTGTTTCGCCCGTCCTGTCAACCTAAAATGCGGCATTGCTGGAAGTGACCCCAATGGTGACCCCAATGGCTATGACGCAACTCCAAAACAGCAGTTTTGGGACTGATGGGGAACACTCTTCAATCCTTAATTGGTCAGCCAGAGGGCGCGGTAAAATCCGGGGCGCGGTTTATTGGTGATCAGATTGAATCCGGGCGAAGTCAATATGTTGGTTTGGAACGGAATCCACGTTCCGCCGGTCAGCAAGGAGTTGCTCTGAATCTGGTAGGTCGTATTGGTTGTTCCAAACATCCCAAGTCCGTTGACGAGGTCCAAGGTCAGCCGCGGGTTTGCCACCGTGTAAGTGACTACATTGGTCAGAATCAGGCCAGGAACGACCGTGACGGAGCGGTTGGTCGGAAGATTCCAGCCAGGGATCGGTTTAAACTGCACCACCAAAGTACTGGTGGTGGTCACCTCCTGCAAAGAGGGGTTTCCCGTGGAGTAGCAGCTATCGGGCTGGTTGGTCAGCTTCCAAGCCGCCCCGGCTTGCACCGCCGACGGCGGCCCGAGTTCCAACATCAAATAGGCTGGATTGCTCAGGCTGACCGCCTGACTTGGAATGATGGTGATGAAGTTGCCTCCCGAATTGTTGGTGCCGTAATCGCCAGCTTCCGACGCCATGCTGATCAGGTTCACCACGTTGCTGTCAATCGCCCGCACCACCGAGGCGTCAGGCGTGCTGCCGTTGAACAAGGTTCCCAAATAGACTGCCACCGGATAGTAGAGGCCGTTGTTGGCGTACTGCACACAGAGCGGTCCGCCGCTGTTGCCCGGGTAACTGAATAGCCACGAGGCGGCGTAAACCTGGTCGTTGGTTTGGACAAAGGCCTGGTTGTCCAACGGGGTGGCGTACATCCCTCCGGGCGAAACCACCTGGTCGAACATGGAGCCGTCCACCGGGTAGCCTACCAGCGTTTTAAGTGCGGAGCCGGTCAGATAGGGGTTGGGAACGGCGTCCGAGGAAATGAAGCCGCCAAAACCGGTTCGGGCCGAATAGGTCAGGAAATAGAGCGCCGCCACGTCCATGTCTTGCGACTGCGGACTGGGTTGGTCGGGGACATAACTGTTACTGGTAATGTCCCAGTCGCGCTGGGCGGCGTAGCCGGAGAGAACGTACCAGCCTCGGGCCGCCTGGGGTTCGGGTTCAAAGACGCCCGCCTGCTCCTGGAACGACCACCAGGCGTTGGTAACATAAGAAAGCGTATTGTCGTTGAACACCATGTGCGCCGCTGTCAGCACCACGTTGGCCGTCACCGCCGCCCCGCTGCCGGAGCCGGCGTCGGTTTGCAATTGCCCGCTGAATCCATAAGGCCCGCTCGTATAGTTCAAAATCTTACTGGTCGAAAGCAACTCCGGCAAGTCCGCTCCGGTCGTGTTCCCCGGCGCCGGGGTGTAATTCCCCGACACCGTCACGCTCATCCCGTTGGACACCAGCACCGCCAGGCTCGTTGGGGTCGTATAGCCGATCACCTGCTCAAACGCCACCAGATAGGTGCCCGGCAGCAGATTCCCGGCGGTGGAACCGCTGGCGCGCCAGGCCGTCTCCCCAACAAACTGCCAACCCGCGATGGCGGTCAGGTTTGCCGGTGTCACATTGACAGTCAGCGAACCCACCACGGCGGAACTCGCCGGCTCACTCGAGTAATACTGGTTGGTCGCCACCGTCGTCTCCCCGTTGGTGACGATGAAATCATCTGTCAAAAGAATGGCCTCGTAGCCGGGGACATCGCTGAATTGGACCGGATAATCGCCGGCCACCAGATTGCTCGCCGTGCTGCCGCTGTTGCGCCAGGCATACTCCCACGGGAACCGCCATTGCTCGCCCGCCTGGGCCGGCGGCAGCCAAACCGTCAACTGGCCGTTCATGGCGGGCCGGTTGGTGGGTAAAACCTGGGCCAGCAGGGCGTTGGTGGCGGCGCCCGAGTCGTCGCGAATGATCGTCACCGTCGCCGAGGAGGGACTGCCGATCGAACCAACCGTGGGATTGAGCAGTTGCACCTGGAACCGGAGGTCCGGCCCATTGATATAGTTGTCAATAATCGGAATACTGAACGCCAGGGAACTCTGCCCGGAGAAGCTCAGGTTGCCCTCCGTCGCCGTGTAATCGCCCCCGACGCCGTTGCCGCCATGGGCGCTCCCATCCACCGTTTCATAACTCACATAACCCGTCAATCCTGCGTTATTGACAACTGTCAGAGTCACAGTGGCGCCGTTCTCCTGAACGGAGTAAGTGGCGCTGGCAAAGGTGAACTGGCTCGCGGGCTGGTTCACCGTCAGTGTGCCAGGGACCAGGCTGACCGCGTAGTTGGTCTGGCGGTTGGACGGGTCCACCAGGGCCGGCACGATGGCGTAGTTCCCGGCCGCGCAGTTGGTGGTCGCGCTGCAACTGTACGTGGCCGTGATGTTGTCCCCGTTGGTCAATCCTGTGATTGTCCCCGTGAATGCCGGGTTGGGTTGGCCATACGCCCGGCTGGCATTAGCCGCCGTTACGGTCAAGGCTCCAGGCGCAACCCCCAGGCTCACACTATCGGTCACGCTGTTGTAATCCACCGTGTCGGTCGGTGTGAAGGTCACTGAGAGGTTTTGGTTGATACCAGCGCCCAGAACAGTGCCCGCCAGTGGATTGTAGGCAAAAGTGCCCTGCACATTGGCCGTGGCATTGAGTTGGCTGGAACTCAGGGCCGCGCCGTAGGTGATGCCCGCAGGCTCCGCCCAAGTGACCGTGGGCGTTGCCTTCTGGACGGTGATGGCCACTGTGGCGGTCGTGTTGGAATAGTCGGTTGTGTTGGACGGCGTAAACGTCACCGACAGGCTCTGGTTGCTCCCGGCGCCCAGGACAGTTCCGTTCGTCGGATTGTAAACAAACGCGCCCTGCACATTGGCGGTGGCATTGAGCTGGTTGCTGCTCAGGGCCGTGCCGTAGGTGATGGCCGCGGGAGCCGCCCAGGTGATGATGGGCGCTGCCCGCTGCACGTTGATCGTCACGGCGGCGGTGGCGTTGGAGTAATCGGCCATGTCGGTGGGGGTGAAGGTCACCGAGAGGGTTTGGTTGCTGCCGACGGGCAGCATGGCGCCCGCCAGCGGATTGTAGGCGAAGCTGCCGGCCACGCTCGCCGTCGCATCGAGTTGGTTGCTGCTCAGCGCGGCGCCGTAGGCGATGGCCGCGGGAGCCGCCCAGGTGATCACGGGCGTGGCCCGCTGCACGTTGATGCTCACCGTCGCGGTCGCGGTGGAGTAATCGCCCGTGTTTAACGGGGTAAACGTCACCGAGAGCGTTTGGTTGCTGCCGGCCCCCAGAATGGCGCCTGCGGCCGGATTGTAGGCAAACGAGCCGGTCACATTGGCCGTGGCGTCGAGTTGAGTGGAACTCAGGGCCGTGCCGTAGGTGATGCCCGCCGGCGCGGCCCACGTAATAATGCTCGCGGCCTGGAGCACGTTGATCGTCACGTTGGCCCCGGCGCTGAAATAGTCGGCGGTGTCGGCTGGTGTGAACGTCACCGCGAGGGTTTGGTTGCTCCCGGCCCCCAGGACTGCGCCCGACGATGGGGTGTAGGCAAACGACCCGGACACATTGGCGGTGGCATCCAGTTGGTTGCTACTCAGGGCGGTCCCGTAGATGATGGCCGCGGGAGCGGCCCAAGTGATCACCGGCGTGGCCCGCTGCACGTTGATCATCACTGTGGCGGTCGCGTTGGAGTAATCGGTTGCGTCCGACGGTGTGAACGCCGCGGAGAGGGTTTGATTGTTGCCGGCATACAGGATGGTGCCCGCCGAGGGAGTGTAGGTAAACGACCCGGGAATATTGGCGGTGGCATCCAGTTGGTTGGAACCCAGGGCGGTCCCGTAGGTGATCGCGGCGGGAGCCGGCCAAGTGACTACCGGCGCAGCCTTCCGGACGTTAATTCTCACGGTGGCGGTGGCGGTGGAGTAGTTGGTGGTGTCGGAGGGCGTAAACGTCACCGACAGGCTCTGGTTGCTCCCGGCGCCCAGCATGGTTCCCGACGCCGGATTGTAAACGAACGCGCCTTGCACATTGGCGCTGGCATTAAGTTGATTGGTGCCCAGCGCGGTCCCGTAAGTGATGCCCGCGGGAGCGGCCCAGGTGATGACGGGCGTTGCCTGCTGCACGTTGATGGTCACTGTAGCCGTCGCGGTGGAGTAGTCGCTTTTGTCGGAGGGCGTGAACGTCGCCGAAAGGGTTTGATTGTTTCCTGCGCCAAGGACCGTCCCCGACGGCGGATTGTAAACAAAGGTGCCCGCCGTGTTCGCGCTGGCATCAAGTTGGCTGGAACTCAGGGCCGCGCCGTAAGTGATGGCGGCGGGAGCGGCCCAGGTAATAACGGGTGTTGCCTGCTGCACGTTGATGGTCACCGTGTTGGTGGCGGCGAAGTAGTCGGCTGTGTCGGAGGGCGTGAATGTTGCCGTCAGGGTTTGGTTGCTGCCCGTTGCCAGGACGGCGCCCGGCGGCGGATTATAAACAAACCAGCCAGGCGCATTGGCCGTGGCATTCAGTTGGCTGGAACTCAGGGCCGCGCCGTAAGTGATGGCCGCGGGCGCGGCCCAGGTGATGACGGGCGCGACCCGCTGCACGTTGATGGTTACTGTGCTGCTGTTCGTGGAGTAGTCGGTTGCGTCGGAGGGTGTGAATGTTGCCGTGAGGGTTTGGTTGCTGCCGCCCTCCAACACAGTGCCCGCCGGCGGCCTGTAAACAAACGAGCCGCCCACATTGGCGGTGGCGTCGAGTTGGGTGGCACTCAGGGCGGTCCCGTAGGTGATGCCCGCGGGAGCGGCCCAGGTGATAACGGGGGTTGACCGCTGCACGTTGATGGTCACTGTGCTGCTGTTCGTGGAGTAGTCGGCTGTGTCGGTGGGTGTGAACGTCACCGAGAGGGTTTGATTGCTGCCGGCGTCCAGGATGGCGCCCAGCGGAGGAGTGTATGCGAACGTGCCGGGCACATTGGCGCTGGCGTCGAGTTGGTTGGTGCTCAGGGCGGTCCCGTAGGTGATGTTGGCCGGCGTGGCCCACGTAATCACGGGGCTGAGTTGGCTCACCGTCAACGTGACGACGGCGCTGGTGGCCGAGCCATACAGGTTGGTGATGACCACCTGGTAACTGCCCGTGTTGCCCGCCAGCGCGCTGTTGATGGTCAGGATATTGCTTTGCGAACCGGTGATTTGCGAGTTGTCCGTCAGATTCGTGCCGTCGAAGAACCACTGGTATTCCGCGGCTGTCGAGCTATACGCCGCGACCTCAAACGTTACAGTCGTAAAGGCGGGATTTGTCTGGCTCTCCACCTGAGTGAGGTTGAGAGGTGGAGTGGTGAGCCCGAGCGCGAAGACCGTGCCTTGGTTGTCACCGCCTTCAGACGTCGTCCCATACAGGGTGTTGCCCGATAAAACCAATCCGCCACTCGGATTTCCGCCGTCGCTGCCGTTAGTAAAAGTATAAAGGGTCGCAAAGTCCGTGCCATCAGTGTTGACAGCAAACACCGTGCCAAAGATCGCACCGCCCCCTTCCGCCGTCCCATACAAGGTGTTGCCCGATAAAATCAATCCCGCATGAGGGTCGCATCCGTCGCTGCCGCAAGTAAAGTAGTGCAGGTTTGTAAAGCCCGTGCCATCGGTGTTGACCGCGAAGATCGTGCCATCCCCGAGGCCGCCAGCAGACGTCGTCCCATACAGCGTGTTGCCCGAAATAATCAATCCCGCATGAGGGTCGCATCCGTCGCTGCCGCAAGTAAAGTAGTGCAGGTTCGTAAAACCGCTGCCATTGGTGCTGACCGCGAACACCGTGCCACTGCCTGAAATACCGCCCCCTTCCGCCGTCCCATACAGGGTGTTGCCTGATAAAATCAATCCCGCATACGGATTTGCTCCGTCGCTGTTCGTACTATTATTAAGTGCGCTGAAAGTATGTAGGGTCGTAAAACCGGTCCCATTGGTGTTGATTGCAAACACCGTGCCATCGCCCGACCTGCCGCCCGCCTCCGCCGTCCCATAGAGGATGTTGCCCGATAAAATCAATCCCGCATACGGAAGTGCTCCGTCGCTGTTGGTATTATTGCTTAACGCCGAAAAATTATGCAGGACCGTATAACCCGTGCCGTCGGTGTTCATCTGGAATACCGAGCCTTCCCCCGAACCGCCCCCATTCAATGTCGTGCCGTAGAGGGTGTTGCCCGACAAAATCAATCCGGCATAAGGCTCTTGACCTGCGGTGCCGGTATTAGTAAAACTGTGCAGGATCGCATAACCGGCTCCATTGGTGTTGACTACGAACACCGTGCCCCGCCCCCCCGAAGTGCCGCCTAAATACGTCGTCCCATAGAGGACGCCTTCCGATAAAAGCAATCCGGCATCCGGATTAGCTCCGTCATTGTCGCCTGCCTCAAAACTGTGCAGGGTCGTGAAAGTCAGCGCCGGGATGAACACCGTCAAGCTCACACTATCGGTCACGCTGTTGTAATTGGCCATGGCAGTCGGAGTGAAGATCACCGAGAGGGTTTGGTTGCTGCCGGGGTTCAGGATGGCCCCCAGCGGAGGATTGTATGCGAACGTGCCGGGCGCATTGGCGCTGGCGTCGAGCTGGTTGGTACTCAGGGCGATGCCGTACTGGATGGCCGCGGGAGAGGCCCAGGTAACCACCGGCGTGCCCTTGCTTACGCTTAGCACCACGTTTCCGCCCGACACCGAGATGGTTGCTTTTCCCTCAGCCGTTCCTGTGGGCGTGGGATACGTGCCAGACTCATCCGTGATGCTTCCGCTGGTTTGCTGGATCACGTTGTAAATCCCCGGCGGCACCGGTGACCCACTCGGTGAGTTGATGGTGAATTGATTCCCATTGAGCACCAATGTGCCTTGCGGAATCGTCAGCGCAGGCGTTGTCCCGTCGTAGATCAACGTGATGGCGGCTGAGCCTAAGCTTACCGTGCCTCCAGCCTGGCCAATAATGCTGGCGGCGGGGTCTCCACTGGCGGTCAGCGCGGTGTTGCCGAACAAGTAGGCCGCCTGGCTGGACACATCAAAGGTTGCTCCACCGGCCAGGCTGATGCTTCGCGTGCTCAGCGAACCTGTGGCGCCCAAGGCCAGGGTGCCCGCGTTGATGGCCGTGTTGCCGGAGTAGGTGTTCGCCGCGGTCAAGCTCACCTTGCCCGTGGTCGCCAAACCGTTGCCGGAGCCGGAGACCACACCCGAGAGCACCACACCGGAACCCGCGTCACTCACCGGCACCATCGCGGCATTGAGAGTGATCGGCACAGTCAAGGTTTGCGGATTGGACGAAAGGTTGGTCACCCCGCCAGTCAGGGTCAGGGCGCTGCCGCCCGAAGCGGTGAGGTTGAAGCCGCCCGCCCCGCTGTTGAACGTCACCCCGGCCATGGTATAGTTCAGGTTTATCACCGGGTTCAGAACGGTCAGACCGTCGAAGTAAAGATTGTCGCCAAATCCCGGCGCCACCCCGTCGGTCCAGTTCCCCGCCGTGCTCCAATTGTTGTCGCCACCCAAACCGTCCCATGTTTGCGAGGAGGAACCGCTCGTGGCTGATGGAGCAGCGACCGTCACGGTCAAATTGGATATGGCCAAACCGCCGAGAGCATCCTGGGCCATGACAGGCAAGGTGTAGGCGCCGGGAGAGACGTTATAGGGCACGGATTGGGTAACGGCATAGTTGTTGGCGCCCTGCCCGGTTAGCGCCACGCTGGACCCAAGGCCGATCGCTGCCAAATTCACCATCACACTGTTAACTGGGTTTGGGTCGGAACCCTGGGTCACCGTCGCGTTGATGGTCAAGGTTTGATAGGCTTCCACCGGATTCGGACTGGCGCTCGCGGCCGTGATTTGCGGGGCTCCCATGCACGCAAGAAGCACTTCATTGCCACTGACGACAACCTCGTAACCATAACCGCTCGCGGTTGTCGGCGTGCTGGCCAGCCAGACCGGAAAGCGATTGAAACTGCCCGAAACGCTCCCGCCGCCGGTCAAATTGAAAAGCACGTAAGGATTCCCTCTGTCCAAGGTGGCGCCACAACTGATGCCCACACTCACCCCATTGGGCGTCAGCATACTCCCCGCGCCGTTCAGAATGATTTGATCGTTGTCGCCGCCGGTCGCGCTGCTGGACAGGACAAAATTAGCGTTGGCCGGGACGGCCGCCCCGGCAGTATAAGTGAGATTGCCGCCAAGGGTATTGGTGCTCGCTGCGCCGCCGCCGCTCGGGTAGGTCTGTCCGGTGGCGCCCACCGTCACGCTTCCGGCTATTGCTCCACCGCCGGCCAATACGCCGTTGACGTTGACATTGCCCGAACCGGTGGCGCTGCCGGAGGTGTTGTTGACGTTCACCGTCGTATTGGTCCCAATGGTCGTGGCGCCGCTGTAGCTGTTGCCTGTCGGCGAGTTCAAATTCAGCACGCCACTGCCTGTCGAACTGATCGTCGTGAACCCGCCAGGTCCTCCGTTGCCGATGGAATTATAGAGCGTGACGGTGTTTCCGTTCAAGTCCAGTGTGCCGCCGGCGGAGTTGAAAGTGACTGTCTGGCTCGAAAGATCAGAAGGGGTGTTGGCGGGCCACTGGAAGGTGCCGCCGCTGAAAGTGTATCCGCCAGTGCCAAGAGAGCCGGTCGTATAGGTCAGGACACCGCTGTAAAGCACCACCCCGCCGCTATAGGTGTTGGCCCCGCTGCTCAAAAGCACTGTGCCGGTGGCGTCCCATTCCGTAAGGTTAGCCGTGCCGGCGCCAGTTCCCGGAACCCGGCCGATCGTGCTAAAGGAATTGGCGCTGGAGGGCGGAATGCCAATCAGCAACGGGGCTGACCCGGTGACCACGCCGTCCACCGTCAGCGTGCAGTTGGCGCCGGCTCCCAACCCGCCGCCGTTGTTGCTCAAGAGAATCGGGCGTGGAGAGGCGCCGGCATTGTCCAATGTCACACTATTGGTCGCTGCCACGACAGCGCCACCATTGAGGTACACCGTTCCCGTGTTAACACTGTTCGTTCCAAAAGAGTAACCCGAGGTGATCGCCGCAACGCCATTGTTGAGGTAGGTGGGCCCGGTATAGCCATTTGTTCCAATATACAGAATTGTTCCCGGCCCAGCTTGCACGAAAGCGCTGCCATGCTCCTTTCCGTCCCAGAGAGTCTTGTTGTCAAGTTGCAGAAATCCCTGGGTGTTGTTTTGCCAGAGTATCAGCGAGCCTGCTTGGGAACCGTTGCGCGCGCCCGGTTCCAGAGCGCCGCTGACGCCGCTGCCGTCAATAATCTCAATGTTGTTGGCCCCCACATTCGGAGTCACCAAGAGACTGGCCCCGGTCACCTGGTTAATTGTGACACTGGAGTAGGCGTTGGCATTGAAACGCCAGCCCCCATACTGATAAGCATTGGCGGGCAGAGTAAAACTTCCAACCATATCGTAGCAGGTGGTAAGGTTTGCTTCGGTGGCGGTCGGCAAGGTGCCATTTGCCTCTATATAACCTCCGAAGCCAGCCGTGCCGGCGGAGCCTTGCGACATGCCGATGACCGTGTAAGGGGAAGAGCTAGTTACCGTCGCGAAATCATACAATCCCACCGTCGCATAGGCGGTTTCATTTTCATTTAGTCCTGTTCCCCCGTCGTTGAACGGCTGATTGACCGTGCCAGTCGTTGTGGTGATCGTCCCCGTGGCGGTTCCCGTTCCCCCTCCTCCCCCGTTTCCTGACGCGGTGGTGGCTGCGGTGATTGTCGCCGGGCCGATGAATTCCACAATGCCGCCGACAGGTGGATTTCCGAAAGACCCAAGGTTGACAGTCGTCGTGCCGCTTCCCGCGCCATTGACAGCCGTGATGACATTCTGCCCGGCGTTCAACGTCGTCGAGGTGAAAGTCTGCGTGGTTGCGTTGTTGGCAAGGCCTAGCACGGTCAACGAGCCGCCGCCCAGCGACAAGACCTGCGAACCCAGCACGGTGGAGGCCCCACCCGAGTAATCGAGCGTGAGCGTGCCCTGGCTTACGTACACATTGCCAGTCAGAGTGTTCACATTGGTCAAATCCAGAGTTCCAAACCCGGCTTTCTTCAACCCCTCACTGCCCGCGAGGATGGCGCCAATGGTCACTTGTTTGCCGGCGCCCAGGGCGTTGACTACAACGTTGGAAGGCCCCTCCATTGTGAGTGTGAGAGTGTTGGCGGCGTTCCCGTTGTTGTCGAGCAACCAGCCCGCGGCGGTGTTGGTGTTCAAGTCGCCAAAAACCAGGCTGCCGATGGTTTGGGGCGAATTCAAATGCACGACGGTCGGGTCGCTAGTAATGTCCACCGCGTTGAAATAGGCGGTGTAGGCGCTGCCGGTGGCCACCTGCCCGTTGAGCCAGTTTCCACTGTCGCTCCAAAGCCCGTCACCGGCGGCGCCGGTCCAAGTGCCGTTTGTCAGGAGGAAGAACTTTTTCATCTCTCTTTTCATGGGTTGGATTTCTGGATTGATCTTTCGACGGCCGCGCTGGGCGGGTGCCTGGGTACAAATCCTTGGGATTCGCCGCAACGCGACAACCAGCCAGCAATGAGTGATGGTGGGTTCATTGGTTTTTCCGCGACCGCCGAAAGCTCTTCCCCACGCTGGGCGGCCCCGCGGAAATAATAATTGTTTCTTATTCTACAGGGTACGATCAAATAATTCAAGCTAATTACAATTAATTGTCAGTTTGTTCAAAAACTGGCAAAGAATATGCTTTACTCGAAGTCGAAGTGCCGGCATTTGACGTTCCTCGATATTTCCAGTGGACAAACCAGCAGCATCTCTAATGGCGTGGCAGAGCCTCGTTCTTCAATCCCAAGCGACTTCGCATTTCATCGCCGCCCCCTTTCTCTGAAACTTAACGGCTCCCTAACGCCTGCTAACGGCAATTCTAACGGGTCAAACCTCAAAAATCCCCAATGTTTACAGGGGTCCTAACGGGTTAACGGCTCCAGACCCCCAAAGCCACGCTCCTATGGCCCCTGGCTGGCTTGTTGCACGAACATTTGCAGCCGCGATACTATTCTCTGCAACACCGGACCCAACCCGGCAAAGCGCGGATCGGCCAGCCATTGCTGCGCCACAGCCAGCGACTGCGCGTCCCGGCTGACCAGCGCCTCGCGGCCGGGCGTCGGCGTCGGGGTGAGCAAATTGAGAGAGATCATGTAATTGGCGTTCGGATAAACTCCGGCAAAAGTCTGGAGTTCGGACTGCGCAATGGCCGGGTTGAGCAGGTAACTTTCCAGGACTTGCCGTTGCTGCGGATCGCCCACATCGGCGCGCGCAAAGAAATCCGCCCGCGTCGCCTCCCGGCCTTGCATCAATTCCGGCGCCGCTTCCAGCGCCGCCAGCTCCGTGGCCGGATTGTTGATGACCAGCCGGTCCATCGCCAAATAGGAAGCATGGGCCAGGGCCGGATTATCTTGTTGACGGACCAGGCCCGAAAGTGCGGGCAGGAGGTTTGTGCCGCCCAAATACACCGCCACATCGAACGCCTCCAGGTACCCCGCTGACGGATTTTGCTGCCACGGCGCGTATTGGAGCATCTGGGCCGTTTTCTGTTCCAGCAGCGCCCGCCCGTCCGCGCTCGAGTCGCCCGCAGCCAGGTCGCGCAACGCCACCGCCCATTCATCCGGCGAATCCATGCCGCCCAGAATTACCCTGGCGTAATCGGCCGCCGCCGCCGGATCAAGCCGGGCCAGTTCATCCAGCAGAAACGTTCGCAACGTGGGAGCCTCATCCAGCCAGCCGCCTCCCCCCACCTTGAATCCCAAATGTGTCGTCGCGTCCGCCTTGGAATCCAGGTATTGCCGGATCGCCGAGACCGCCGCCTCCTTCGGCATGGACGCAAGCTCTGCGCGCAATCCCGCCAAATCTTGCCTTGCGATGGCCGCATCCGATGCGCTTCTTAAAAAATCTTTAATTCCCCTAAACCGGCTGCCATTCAACCCGGACGAACTTGTGGACAGTGGCGCGGCGGCCTGCTGCGAACTTGCCACCGACGAAGCCGGCGAGACGTGGGCCTGGGGTGGCAACGAGGGGGCCGCTCCATGACGCAGAAAAAGCAGGGCAAGCCCCGCCACCAGAAAACTCGCGGCGACAAGAATCAACAGCCTGGTTGGACTTCTTTTTGGCGAAGGCATGGAATCAGTTTCGACAGACTATTGGTAACAGATTGTCCGGTTTCTGCAACCTCCGAGCCAAATGGTCAAGGTCCCATCTCCTCCATTTGGGGCGGCTGATTGAACCGCAGCCGGCAAATCCCCAGGCCATCCGCGGCGGCGGCAAACCGCTCCAAAAAAAAGCGTTCCCCACTTTAAACTTTGAACCCGCCCAAGGCGTGGTAAACTTCCCTTGTTATGTCGCACAACCTCCAGAATGGGAATGGGGACGGAAACGGCGGCCCGCCGCCCCAAAAAATCAACCTGCGCCGCCCGGATGTCATGGCTGCCGTTCAGGCCCAGGTTTTGTCCCATTACCGTAGCGATCTGGTGGACCGCATTCGGGACCAGGGCCACGTTCTCAGCGCCGACGCCCTGCTCACCGTCAAACTGGCCAAGAAATACGGCTTCTGTTACGGCGTCGAACGCGCCATTGACCTGGCTTACGCCGCCCGCAATGTCTTCCCCCTTCCGCAGCCTATTTACCTCCTGGGCGAGATCATCCACAACCCGGAAGTCAACGACCAGATTCGCAACATGGGCATCCAGATTATTTCCGCCAAACCCACCGAGCACGAACTGGCCAGCCTGCGCTCCGACGATGTCGTCATCATCCCCGCCTTTGGCACCGAAGTGGGCACGCGCAACAGACTCGTCTCCAAAGGTTGCCAGCTTGTGGACACCACCTGCGGCGACGTCATGAGCGTCTGGAAACGGGTCCGCCAGTACTCCAAGGAAAGAGTCACCAGCATCATCCACGGCAAAGCCAAACACGAGGAAACCAAGGCCACCACCTCTCAGGCCGGCGCCGACGGCCCGGGCCATTATCTCGTCGTGTACACCCTGGCCGAAACCGATTACGTCTGCCACTACATCCTCCACGGCGGCGACAAAGCCGAGTTCCTCGAAAAATTCAAAGGCGCCTACTCCCTTGGTTTCGATCCCGACATCCATCTCCAGACCGTCGGCGTCGCCAACCAGACCACCATGCTCCGCGGCGAAACCGAGGAAGTCCAGCGCCGCATCAAAAACGCCATGATCCGCCGCTTTGGCGCCGCCGAACTCGACCGCCATTTCCGTTTCTTCGATACCATTTGTGGCGCCACCCAGGAACGCCAGGACGCCCTGGAAAAACTGCTCTGCGAACCCATGGACCTCCTCCTGGTCATCGGCGGCTACAACTCCTCCAACACCTCCCACCTCGCCGAAATGGGCGAGGCCAAACTCCCCACTTTCTTCATCAAGAACGCCGCCATGATGGTCTCCGACAAATTGATCCGCCACTACTGCCTCCAGTTGCAGAAAGAGGTGGACACTCTCAACTGGCTCCCCCAGGGCAAAATCACCGTCGGCATCACCGCCGGCGCTTCCTGCCCCAACAACCTCATCGAAGAGGCCATCCGCCGTCTCTTCGAACTGCGCGGCGTTTCCGTCCAGGAACTCCTCTCCGCCTGATTTGCCAGGCGGCCTTCCATGCCCTGCACCAGAGAGCAACTCGAACAACGCGAGCGCCAGACCCTCGCCCCGTACGCCCAGCTCAGCGCCCTATCCCGCGGCCGCGTTCATCCCGAACCCTCCGCCCTCTGGCGCACCGAATACCAGCGCGACCGCGACCGCGTCATCCACTCCCGCTCTTTTCGCCGTCTGGAATACAAGACCCAGGTCTTCCTCAACGGCACCGGCGACCATCTCCGCACCCGCCTCACCCACTCCATCGAAGTTGCCGCCATCGCCCGCAACATCGCCCGCGCCCTCAACCTCAACGAAGACCTCGCCGAAACCATCGCCCTGGCCCATGACCTCGGCCATCCCCCCTTCGGCCACAAGGGCGAGGACATCCTCAACCAACTCATGTGCCACGACGGCGGCTTCGAGCACAACCGCCAGAGCCTGCGCATCGTCGAGGAACTCGAAGTCAAATACCCCGGCTTTCGCGGCCTCAACCTCACCTGGGAAACCCGCGAAGGTCTCGCCAAACACCGCACCCCTTTCGATCATCCCTCCCGCCGCCGCCGTTTCGCCGCCAAATCCCCCTCCCTCGAAGCCCAGGTCGCCAACCTCGCCGATGAACTCACCTATTGCAGCCACGACCTCGATGACGGCCTGGAAGCCGGCCTCCTCTCCGAAAAAAAACTCAACCGCGAAGTCAAACTATTTTCCGAAGCCTCCCGCGCCGTCCTGGCCGAACACCCCCGCCTCCCCGACGAAACCCGCCGCTACTTCATCATCCGCTGCCTCATTGACCGCCAGGTGCGCGACGTCGTCCAGACCACCGAAGCCGCCATCCTCGCCTCCGGCGTCCAATCCGCCGACGACGTCCGCCTTCAGCCCCATCCCCTGGTCCAGCACAGCCTTCGCCGCCGCCGTTTGAACCTCGAACTCCGCGCCTACCTTTTGCAGAATCTCTATTCCAGCCCCGTCGTCTTTGAGCCAAACAACCGCGCCGGCACCATGCTGGGCGACCTTTTCGCCTATTACCTGGAACATCCCCGGGAAATTGGCGTCTCCAGCCAAAAGCGCGCCCGTCGGGCCGGCTGGCTCCGCGCCATCTGCGACTACCTCTCCGGCATGACCGACCGCTACGCCATCCTCGAACACCGCCGCCTCTTCGGCTTAAAGTCCGACCGTTAATCCTACTCCTAATCTTAATCGCACATATTTCCTGCTTCCTGGGAGCGCGCGCGCCCCCGCGTGCCGCGGGCCGCGCCCTCGCGGCCCGCCTCTTTCAGGCAATGAGAATGGCAGGATTGGGAGCGCGACCGTCCCGGTCGCTGTGGGGTGCGTCTCGCGCCCCACTGCTTCGCCAATTCCTTCCCATGGACTCAATTTCGGCGAGACGCGCAGGCTTCCTAAATCCGCCGTTGCCTGGCCAGATCCACAGAAAACCTCGAGAAACCACTTTGGAGGGAGCGCCTTCCGGCGTTGCTCGGTTCGGCGCCCCGGCTTCGCCAGACTGGTGCAAGG
>JBEKOF010000147.1:0-10930 GCA_049522055.1 Verrucomicrobiota bacterium
CCGCGCCGGCGGGAGCCGCCGTAACCGTTGACCATGAAACATTTCGCCACCCTCACCGTCATTGGCCGCGACAAAACCGGGGTGGTCGCCGCCATCACCCATTTCCTCTTCCAGCAGCGCGCCAACATCGAAGCCCTGGAAGAACAAGTCACCCGCGGCCAGTTTAGCATGACCCTCCAGGCCTCCTGGCTGCGCCCTGCCGCCGACCGGGCGGCCATCGCCGCCGGCTTGGCCGCTCTGGCCGGGCAGCTTGGCATGGAAATCAAAATCCGCTGGACCGAGCCGGACCGCCCCCAACGCATCGCCATCCTGGTCACCCGCGAACCGCATTGCGCCCAGGCCCTCTTGCGGGCCTTGCGGGCCGGAAGCCTCAAAGCCTTCCCCGCCGCCCTGGTTTCCAACCGGCGCGACCTCGAACCCCTGGCCCGCCAATTCCGCCTTCCCTTTTATCACATTCCCTGGCATGACCGGGCGGCCGCCGAGCGGCGTCTTCTGCGGTTGCTCGACACGCTGGAAATTGATTTTGTGGTCCTGGCGCGGTTCATGAAAATCCTCTCCCCCAATGTCGTTTGGCGTTTCAAAAACAAAATCATCAACATCCATCCCTCCCTGCTCCCCAGCTTTCCCGGCCCCCAAGCCTACCGCCAGGCCTACGAATACGGCGTCAAATTCATCGGCGTCACCGCTCATTTTGTCAGCATGCACCTGGACGAAGGGCCGATCATCGCGCAGGCCGGCGCCCCCGTGCGCTCCAGCGCCAGCCTCAAGGAAATCGTGGCCATCGGCCAAAAGCTCGAAGCCCAAGTCCTCCTCAAAGCCGTCCGCCTCTATCTGACCAAGCGCCTGGATGTCCATTGGGGCGTGGTCAAGGAGGTCTGACCCTCTGGCTCTCTTTGGGCTTTCAATTCCAGCCCAAAAGCGTTACCCTGCGCCCATCGTGAGTGATCTATTAGCCGGAGTCCTGGCCGCCTTGATTTCCACCAACGCGCCCGCCGCCACCAGCAACCTGCTGCGCCAGGAAACCGGCCTCTCCATCGAAATCCCCAACCCCAATGATCCCGTCGAAAAGGAATTTCGCAACGTCCTCGCCCAGGACGATGCCGCCGTGGAGGAAGTTGAGAAATGGGCCGACACCGCCAACGCCGCCGCCGCCGCGGGCGACACCCACGCCCAAACCACCCTCCGCTTGCGCGTCCGCCAGCGCCTGGAAGAAGTGAAAAAAGATTACCAGGATTTCCTCCAGCTCCATCCCGATTATGTGCGCGCCCTCCTGGCCTATGGCAGCTTCCTCAATCAATCGGGCGACAGCGACGCCGCGCGGGTCCAATGGGAAAAAGCCCGCCAACTAGCCCCCAACAATCCCGCCGCCTGGGACAACCTCGGCACCCTCTACGAAGAGGGCGACGCCAAGAAGTCCTTCGAGTATTTCTCCAAGGCCATCGAATTGGACCCCAGCCAGGCCGTTTACTATCACAATTTGGCCGCCGCCGTTTACCTCTTCCGCCAGGAGGCGGCGGATTACTGGAAGATTTCCGATCAGCAGGTTTTTGACAAGTCCCTCGGGCTCTACCAAAAGGCCTTGAAACTTGCCCCCGCCGATTTCGTCCTGGCCACCGATTACGCCGAATGTTTCTACGGCATCAACCCCCCGCGCTGGCAGGACGGCTTGGCCGCCTGGAAAGAGTGCCTCAAAATCGCGCGCGACGATGTCGAACGGCAGGGGGTTTACATCCACCTCGCCCGCATCAACCTCCTCCTCTCCAATTTCGACGACGCCCGGCGCGATCTGGACGCCGTCACCAACGCCACGTTCTTCAAACTGAAAAGCCGAATCTCCCGCAACATTGACGACGCCATCCAGAACGTCCTCACCAACGGCCCTCCGCAACCCCTCCGGTGAGGCGCGCAACTATATTTGACGTATCTAACGCCCTCCAAATATTTTTCACCCCAAAACTTTTTTCTCGACAAATCCAATGGCGTTGTTAAAATGAACATACCCACATTCCTCCATGTCAATGTGGGTATGTTCCTTCGCGGATCGCTTGATGAGCGGTCAGCGTTCCTGGCCCAATGAAGACGGATCGTTGCGCCGGGGCTTGCTCCCGCGCCAGAAGATCACGGGCCGCGTTTCATTTTCCTACTGCGACGGCGCCAGATTTCCCGCTTCGTCCAGAATCGGGAACCAGCGCTTGCGGTCGGCCTCCGCTCCGAGCGCCGTCCGGCGGCATCGGCGCACCAGGGCCTTGTAAAAAACGTCCGCCTTCTGCGGGTTGAGGTATTTGATCCAACTTCCGGCCTCGCAGAGGACGCGGGCCGTTTCATCCGAATTATCGGGCATCAACAGCGCGGCCTGCCACGCCAGCGCCGCGGCTTGAAAACGGTAATAATAACGGACATCGGGATCCGGCGCGCTCTGGCTCGCGCGGCGCAATTCGTCCTCGGTGGGGCGCAGCACCGTGGCGTTTGTCCGGGCGAAAAGGGTTCCAGATTCGATGTTCGTTCCCCAGTACTCCCCGCCGCCGAAATCGTCCCCCAGCAATTCCGCGCCCTTGTCTTCGGTGATTTTTGCGGCGGCAAACAGCGCCGCGGCCCGGTCCGCGGCGGGCAACGAAGTGTCCGCCCCTTTGGCCAGAGCCTGGGCCAGCCCATCGGCCTCTGGCTGCAATGCCTCCGGATAATAGAGCCGCGCCTCGCCGCCGCGATGGAGTCTGGCCAGGCGCTGCGCCAGCAATTCACGAAGTCCTTCGCCCGTTCCTGGCGGCCAGTTGCGGTCCACATATTCCTTCAATTCGTCCACGGTCAATACCCGGTTTGCCACATAGCCGGCGTCCTCCCCGAATCCTGACCGCCACAAGGCGTCCAACGCCTCCACATACTCCCGCCGCGCCAGATGCACCACTCCCAACTCGCCCAGAATCTGCTCAGACGCCGGAATCGGTTCCAGAAACGCGTGGTCGTTGAAACCTTCCACGGTCAAATCGTCCTTGAATTGTGTCGGGGCATTGGTGGCCGGAGGCTGGATCGGAAAAAGCGCCGTCACTTTCGTCAAACACACTGCCGCCTGATCCACCTTCCCGGCGCGCAACAATAATTTGGCCTGCAACCATTGATTGGCCGGCCTGCCCGGCGCGCGGTCAATCCACCGCTGCGCCGCCTGCCAATCGCCCGCCTGATAGGCCGCCAGGGCGAATTCCTCCGCCGCAGCCACATCCTGCGCCCCGGACGCCTCCACCGCCGCCAGCCATCTCTTCGGCGCGTCGCCTTCCTCGGGGGAATTGCCCGACCGATTCCGCGAAATCAGATACGCCGTGATCACATGCTGGACCTTTTGGTTGGCGGCCAGCGCGGCCAATCCAGCCGCGTCATTCTTGTTGACTGCTGCGGAAGCCGTCAGCCGCAGCGATTCGTGCGCCGATGGATCGCCGGTGGCAAACTGCTCGAGATACAGCTCCATCGCCTCGGCAATTCTTCCCTGCTGCAATTCCGTCTGCGCCTCCAGGCCAATGCTCGCCGCCGCCAGCCCGAGGGAATCCGCAAATCCATGCCCGCACAAATCGCGCACCCGCTTGAAGTAGGCGATGGCCCTCGCTGCGTCGGTCTTTTGCAACGATTTCCCCAGCATGAACGCCGCCCAGGTTGATTTGAAGTGGCGCTCCGGCGCGGGAAGAAGCAACACCTCCCGCCAGGCCTCCCGCGCCGATTCCTTGTTCGTGAGCGCCGGATTATCCCACGCCACCGCGCCCTCGAAATAATCGGCAAACTCGTCCGGCAATCCCCTGATCGAAGCGATTTTGGGGAACTCGGGCGGCGGCACGCTCGGCTTGCCCCGCGCATAATTAGTGGTCTTTTCGTCCCACTCCATCGGCCGGCTGGCCTCCGACGCCTCCATGCCGTCCAAGTAAGTCTTGAGCTTTTCGCGCTCCGCCCGATGGCTGGCGCAAATCCGCGCCGCGTCCGGCGCGGGCGCGTCCGCTTTCTTCAAAGCCTCCGCCAGATCGCGCAACTCGGCCTCCGCCGCCTGGTCCGCCGGCGCGGCCCCGTTGGTCACAGCCTGGAATTTGGACGGCTCCAGGTTCATCCGCGCCAATTCCCCGGTAAAAGCTGCCGAAGGGGCGGCCAGAACGGCCCCGTCGCTGCCTCTTGCGTCAAGAAAACTATTGGGGAAGAACGGCCCGCACGCCGGGAGCAGCCCGCAGCCCGGCCCGGCCAGCAGCAGCGCCCCCAACCACGCCTCACCTCTGTTTAATCTCAAGTTGCACCTCGCGTTCTTCGCTCAGACGCAGCCAGCCGATAACTTCATTTTCGCCAGCGGACAGGCGGAACGTCGGCGCGTCAATGTGGAATTCCGCCGCGGACGGACCCTGGTCCGCCAAATCGAACCCATGCAACCCATCCCCCGCCACCAGGCGGGCGTCTTGCCAATGGACTTCCACGGCGAGCGGTGAGGAATAGTCCAGTTCGCCCGTGTTCGCGGCGCTGATTTCCACCAGCCCCGCCTCGACCCGGCGCGATGCCGCCCGCACTTCCGGGCGGGGAGATCGCCCGGCCATCATCGCGGCCAGCGTCGGCCAGCGCAAGTTCAAAACGTCCCCCGCCACAGGCAGCCTGTACCATATAATTCCCAGCATCGCCGCCGGATGATTGGTCTGCCACGTCCGCGCCAGCCCGGCCATCGCCGTGGGGTCCGTGCGTGCCTCCCGCAATTGCGCGCCCTCCGGCCAGCTTCGCGCCGGCCCTTCCGCCGAAAGCCCGATAAACCGCCCGCCCTTGTCGAAAGCCACCACGTATCCGTAAGTCGGCAGCGCCACCCGAAACGGCGCCCCGATTTTTCCCGCCAGCGCCACCGCTTCTTGCGCCGCCGCCGGATCGCACAAGGAAAACGGCGCGTCCACCCCCGCCGGCCGCTCCAGCGAATGCGCCTGCAACACATAGCCGTCGGTCGCGCGGGCCAGCGGCGCGAAGGCTCCCTGGCTTAGCCAGCTTGGCAGGGCTGTGATCGTCAACGCCGTCGGCCCGGTCTTGCGCCGGATCGCCCCGATCCAGGCCCGGTAGCCGTCCAGTTTCGACGCCGCGCAGTCAAAATCAATTTGCAGCTCGGCCGGGGTCAACCCGTTGCTTTTGGCCTCCGCCACCAGCCCGGCCGCCAGGCTGGCGAGAAAAATTGTCGCCGGGTCCTCCGCCGAAAACCCGCCTCCCCACGGCCCCACCCGCAACGCCAGCCCGATGGGGCGCCGGGCCGCCGCCAGCGCGGCATAATCCAGCGCCACGCGCGCGACCACCGGCTCCCTGCCCCGCCACGAGACTTCCGCCGCCAGCGCCACAATCCCCGCAAAATTTGTCGCGTGCGCCTCCAGGGCCTCGCGCACCGGCTGGTTCCACGCCCGCTGCCAGATATAAGCCTCCTGCGTCAACGCGCCCGGCCCCGCCGCGTCCGCGCGGAAAAGGACAAAACCTCCGCCCAGCAAGACGAGCCAATAACCCATGCGAACGCGACGCCTTCCATGGAATTGTTTCCATGAAACCTTGACACCAACCGATCTCTCTGGCCTCTCCCCGCTCTGCGGGTATTCGTTGTCACAGCATTTCTGGAACAGGCCGCCAGTCACACATTTCCCCCTAGAATCCATTTTAATTCCGCCTTCGTCTTTGCCGGCCAGAGCTTCTTGTCGGTCATGATCGCATTCTGCAACGCCTGGTGGCAGGCGCAACCCCGTTGGCGGGGTATTTGCGGCAGGGCGCGCGTGATGATGGCCTTGGCCTGGCTGGCGTTCTTCATCAGATTGGCGACGATCATCTCCACCGTCACGTGCGCCTCATCCTCCTTCCAGCAGTCATAATCCGTGACCATGGCCATCGTGGCGTAGGCGATTTCCGCCTCGCGCGCGCACTTGGCCTCCCCCAGATTGGTCATGCCGATCACATCATATCCCTGCCGGTGATTGCTCAGCGATTCGGCGCGCGTGCTGAACGCCGGCCCCTCCATGTTCACGTAGGTGCCCCCGTTATGCACGCGGGATCCCTCCGCGCGGCTGCTTGCCAATAGCGCCCCGCGCAACACCGCGCAAACCGGGTCCGCGAACGCGATGTGCGCCACGATGCCGCGCCCAAAAAAGGTGTGCTCGCCCGCCCGCTTCGTCCGGTCCACAAACTGGTCCGGCAATACGATGTCGCATGGCTTGTATTTCTTCTGCAACGAGCCGACCGCGCTCACGCTGATGATCCAGGAAACCCGCAGCATTTTCATCGCGCAAATATTGGCCCGATGGTTCAACTCCCCAGGCAGCAGCCGATGCCCCCGTCCATGCCGCGGCAAAAACACCACCTCCCGCCCGGCCAGCTGCCCGATCAGCAAATCATCCGACGGCGCCCCGAAGGCCGTCTTGACCTTCACCCATTTTTGCCGGGTAAAGCCCTCGATGTGATAAAGCCCGCTGCCGCCAATGATGCCAACGCGATTTGTTTCCATATTCATTGAGAGTTGACGCCTCGCAGGATAAATGGAAGCCGGGTTGCTGTCCATCCCGCCTTTGGCTGAAGGTCAATAGTCAAAGGAGGCAGGCGGGGCGGGTGCTCCGAAAATTTGGGCTTCACTCCGTGCCGGCGACCAACGGTTCAAGCGTTTTCCGGGCGACCAGCAGGCCGGCCTCCTCCAACTGCCGCCCGCCGGGGTGGTTGCGATAGACCGGGTCGTGCCAGCCTTCGATGTTCAAATCCGAATCGTAGCCCGCGCGCAATAGCTCATGCACAATCTCCGCCCAATCCGCCTGGCCCATTCCGGGGAAACGATGCTCCGCCACCCCCGGATGACAAATCCCATAGGCCTCCAATAGATTCCGGTTGATGAAAGAGTCCTTGGCATGTACGTGAAAAATCCGCGACCCGAATTTCTGGATGTTGGCCACCGGATCAATGAATTGGCAGATCAAATGGCTGGGGTCCCATTCCAATCCCAGGTTTTCCCCTTTGGTTTCATTGAAGAACTGTTCCCACAGCGCCGGCTGCCCCATGAAATTATAGTGCATCACCGGCAGCGACCACTGGCCTTGCGGGCAATTCTCAAAGGCGATGCGCACGCCGTGGTCCGCCGCGAACTCCGCCAGCGGCTCCCAAAAAGCCAGCAGCCGCTCCAAATAATTTTCCAGCGGCTTGTAAACCGGATTGCCCCCGCGCGGATTGGTTTCCATTTCCACCACCGCCCCCGCAAATCCCGACACCGTTTTGGCCCCGACGTGCGCCGCCACCTCAATGGCGCGCCGAAAAATCGCCCGGGCCGCTTCTGTTTGTTTGGGATCCAGCGGATTGCGATAATAGGCCCCGATCGCCGATACTCGAATATCACGAATGTTGGCTTCCGCCTGGAACTCCGTGGCGTGCCCCTTCCAGTCCGCGTGCGGCGGGGCGGCGGGACTTTCCGCAAACCGCATCCATTCCGTGGAACCAAAGCCCAGGCGCCGCACCGAATCCAACTCCGCCAGGCCCCCGCACAACATGCCAACTCTCATGCCACAACCATGCCCGCGCCCGCCTGCAAAAGACACCAAAAAACCGCGGCGTCCGTGGAACCCGTGGCGAAAGTATTCAGCCCGGCTTGCATCGCACGGCCCTTTGGGCTTAATGTTCTCCCCGGACATGGCCGCCCCAAGTAAAATACTGCTGCTGGATGACGACGATCAAATGCTGGAATTATACCAGGAATTGCTCAAACAACTTCCCAGCCACCCGGATGTCCAAGTTTGCAACACCGGCGCCCGCGCCATCGCCATGCTCGAATCCGAGCCTTTCACCCTGCTCATCACCGATTTGCGCATGCCAAAAATGGATGGCTTGCAGGTCCTGGCCATCGTCCGCCGAAAATTCCCCCTGTTGCGCATCGTCGTGCTCACCGGAGTCTTGGACGAGGAGTACCGCTCCCGCGCCTACGCCCAGGGTGTGGAAATGTTCTGGCAAAAACCCGGCACCGCCGAGGACATCAAGCTCTTCCAGGACTGCATGGAATCCATGCTCGGCCGCGCCCATGAGTCCCAGGACGGTTTTCGCGGCGTCCAAAGCAAGAGCCTGGTGGACCTGATTCAGTTGGAATGCCTCTCCCGCAGTTCCTCCCTCCTCCACATCACCCGCGGCGGACTCCACGGCAAGATCTGGGTTCAAAGCGGCGAGATTATTGACGCCGCCACCGGCAACATCACCGGGGAGGAAGCCTTCAAGGAAATCCTCTCCTGGAAAGGCGGCAACTTTGAAATCCTGCCGGCCGACCCCCTTCGCGCCCGCACCATCAACAACTCCTACCAGGGCCTGCTCCTCGATAGCGCCCAGGCGCTGGATGAGTACAAAGGCCCGCCGCCCGCAGCCCACTCCGACGCCCCCGGCCAGGCCCCTGCGGCCCATCCCGGCAATCTGGCCGACTTGGGCCATTTTGAAGGCGTTTCCTTTGTCCTCTCCATTCCGCCCGACGACAAGGCCGCCGTGGACTCCTGGAGCCTCGAAAACGCCCAGGGGGTCGCCCTCTGGGCCCGCGACACCCATCGCCGCCTGGCCAAGATCGGCGAATCGCTTCATGCCGGCGAACTCACCGGCGCGGCGGGTTTCGGCCTGGCGGAACATTGGGCCTTGAAGCCGCACGAGCAAAAAGGACTCCTCTGCGTCGGCTTCCGGCCCGCGATGCAGGCCGAAGATGTCGAACAAACCATGAACCACGTTTTTGACAAATGGGCTTCCTGACCAAACTCACCCCAAAATCCGGCCTCCACCGTCTGCCCAGCGGCACCTTCACCGTGGATCCCTACGGCGAGGTCGTCAGTTCCACCGTGCCCCAATGGGTCCCCGATGCCCAGATTCGCGAGATCGGCCAGCAGATTTTGGGCGTTTTCAAGGCCGCCGCCGCCGCCCATCTGCAATTCTCTGAAATGAAAATCCAATATGCGGCCTTCAAAATCACCGCCCGCCAAATGCGCGGCGGCGCCATCATTTTCCTTTCCCCCAGGACCCTCCAGGCCGTTTCCCCAACCTGACGGATTTCTATCTATGCAAAACAAAAAACTGGACCAGCTCATCACCCAGCTTGAAAACTTCCTGGAATGCTGGAAGCAGATTAATTATTTCATCAACCTGGCCCGCGGCAAAAAATTCTCCGCCGAGGACGAAAACCAGTTTCTGGAGATCAAATCCATCATCGTCCAGGAACTCGAACTGATCACCGCCGCCATCCAATGCCAATCGCCCTCCCGCGAGGATGTCCATGCCTTGATCGCCGGCGCCCCTTCCCTCCGTTACCTGGGCGATAGCAACGAAGGCTCGTTGCGCGCCCTGGAAAACCAGTGGCACAAAATCTACGTCGGCTTTCAGTCCATCCTCGGCCAGCTCAAAGTCAAACAGCGCGAGATCGAAGCCCAATCCTTCCTCGGCTCCATCTTCAAGAAAAAAAACTGACCGCTCCCGCCTCCGGCCACACAAAAAAATCATGACCGATTCATTCATTGCTGTTGTCCTGGGCGTTGTGGAGGGACTCACCGAGTTCCTTCCCATTTCCTCGACCGGCCACCTTCTCATCGCGGAACATTTTATTCCCAAGCAGTCGGATCTCTTCAACGTGGTCATCCAGGCTGGCGCCGTCCTGGCGGTCATCCCCCTTTTCCACGAGCGTTTCCATCAATTCATCTTCCGGCTGGGCGATCCGGTGGTGCGCGACTATCTCCTGAAAATCATCGTCGCCTGCGCCATCACCGGCGGCCCGGGATACATCCTCAACAAGAAGGGTCTCAAGCTGCCTGAAACCCTTTTGCCTGTGGCCATCGCCCTGCTCGTCGGCGGCGTGCTCTTCCTGGTGGTCGAAAGCTGGCTCGCCAGCAAGGGCCGCGAGCCTGCCACCACGGTCACCTGGAGCGTCGCCGTGGCCGTCGGCATCGGGCAACTCATTGCCGCTGTCTTCCCAGGCAGTTCCCGCTCTGGCACCACCATTCTCTTTTCGCTGATCTTAGGGTTGAGCCGCCCCCTGGCCACCGAATTCTCCTTCCTGGTCAGCATCCCCACGATGCTTGCGGCCAGCGCGTTGCTTTTGTTCAAGGCCCTCCATCACCCTGTGGCGGCGGTGCATGAAAACTGGCCGATGGTCATCACGGCGTCGGTGGTGGCTGCCGTGGTTTCGTTCATCGTCGTGAAATGGTTTTTGGGCTACGTTCAGACCCACACCTTTGTCGCCTTTGGCTGGTATCGGATCATTCTTTCGGTCCTCATCCTGGTGGCCGTATTTGCCGGATTCCTCCGCAATGAGATTGCCGCGGCGCCAGCCATGCCTGCCACGGCGATCTCCGCAACCATGTCCGGTCACCCGATGGGCGGACCATTCTGACGCCGCGCCGCCTGCGCTCCATGGATGCGGGCGCGGCAACTCGTTCCCTGGCAATAATCACGCGACGAACTGTGGCGCATCGGGCCTGTCTGGCCACAGCTTTTGCAGCGCCTCTTCCGGCGTGAAACCGTGCAGTTTGATGACCTTGTGCCGCGATTTATGGCCGCGAACAAGTGCCACCCGATTCCGGGCGCAATCCAGTTTCTCGGCCAGCAGCTTCAGCAGCCCTTCGTTGGCGGCGGCGTCCACCGGCGGCGCGGTGACTTTGATTTTCAACTCGCCGCCCGCCGGCCCCGCGATCTCATTGGCCCGGGCGCGCGGCTGGAGTTTCACGCACAGCAGCGTGCCGTCCGGTTGGCCGCGGAGGAAATTCGGTGTCGCCATTGCCGCGACACCTTAACCCGCCGCAACCCATTTGTCCTGTGGATTCCAACATCCGGAATACCCCCGGGCGATTCCCTTCCCGTTGACTCACGGGAAAAAGACACCGGCGGGGTCTGAGTAAGCCGGTCGTTTGGGACTCATGTTTGGGTCTCCGGGTCTTGATACTATTTTAGGTCTTCGACAGCAAGGTAAAACGAG
>JBEKOF010000148.1:0-12099 GCA_049522055.1 Verrucomicrobiota bacterium
CAATATCACCCCGCCCGTCACTTGGAGCCTGGTGACAAACGCCGCCGCCGGCGGCGATGGAACATTATTATTGACTCTGCCAGCCACCAACTCCGCGGCGCAATTCTTCCGCCTGATGGCGCGCTGAACCGGCCATCTCCTCTTGGAGCCTTACGATGGCTAACGCCCCAGCCCGGTTTGGAGTCCCTCCCCTCCGGCCAACAAGAGTGGAATGATCAGCAGAGTCAAGGCAGTGGATGTGAGTATGCCAAAAATCACGACGGTGGCGAAAGGCCTTTGCAGTTCGGCGCCTTGACTGGTTGACAGGGCCATGGGGACGAAGCCGACGCTGGCGACCAGAGCGGTCATGAGCACCGGGCGCAACCGGGTTTTTGCGCCGCGCAATGCGGCCTGGGCTTTGTCCACTCCCTGAGCGCGAAGATCGTTGAAATAAGTGATCAGGACCATGCCATTGAGAATGCTCAAGCCGCCCAGAGTGATGAAGCCAACGGCGGCGGGCATCGTCAGCGGCAGGCCGCGCCACCACAGACCGTAAACCCCGCCCAGCATGGCGAACGGAAGGCCAAAGGCGACCAGGACTGTTTGCCTCCAATTTTTGAGGGCGGCAAAGACCAGGGCCAGACTGAGGAGGACGAACGCCCCGCCGGAGGCCAACAGTCGCCGGCTGCCGGACTGCCAGTTCTGGTATGCGCCGCTGAATTCGAGGCGGCAGCCTTCCGGCAGCTTGACCTGATTTTGAATCGCGGCGCGGGCACGGTCCACAAATCCAACCGCGTCCGCGCTTTCCACCGTGACCATGATAGCCTCCCGGCGGCTGGCTTGCTCGCGAGTGATGGCGACGACCGTCTGCTTCTGTTCCCATTTTCCCAAGCTGCCCAACCCAAGCACCAGCGAACCTTCGGCGACGCGCAGCGGCAGAATATCCAACGCCGCCGGATTGGTGCGGGCGGATTCGGGGATGCGCACGACCAGCGGATAGAAGATGGCGCCCTCATCAATGCGCCCCACTTGGCGCCCGGCCAGGCCGATGGAGATCGCGTTGTTGACCTGGTCCCCGGCGGCCATATTGCGGAGCATTTGGTCCGGATTGGGGAGGAATTCCATCAGGCCGGCGCGTCCGGGCTGGTCAATAACCACCTCGCCTGCGCCCCGGATTTGCTTGACGACCTGGGCGATCCTGCCCGCCAGCATGTCCAACTGATCGTAGTCTGGTCCGAAAAGCTTGATCGCCAGATCGGTCCGCACGCCTTCGAGCAGTTCGTCGAAGCGCACGGCGATGGGTTGGTTTAACTCCAACTCCTGGCCGGGCACACCGCGTTGGATCACCGACTTGACGATTTGCCCCAACTCGGTTTTGGAGACGCTGCGCCCGTTGATTTGCCGCCACAGCGGCCGCGGTTGGAAGCTGAGGTAGATGTCGTTTTGATTCGCCCCTTGCGGGTCGGTCGCTATCTCCGACATGCCGATGCGTGAGAAGAGGTCTTTGACCTCCGGCACCTCCGCGCGGATGGCGCGTTCGGTTTGGAGTTCCATTTCCAGAGACTTTGCCAGGCTGATTCCCGGATGGTGTTGGACTTCGACCACCAGCCAGCCTTCGTCCAAGTAAGGGAGGAAATTGGCGCCCAGGCGGGTGGAAAGATAACCGGCGCCTCCAGCCAGCAGCACGGCCAGGACCACCCACCAGCACCGAAAGCGGCGGCTGGCCTGGAAGAGCCGTTCATAGGCCGAACGGAGCAGATGCAGGAACCCCGGCTCTTCCATCGTGCGACCCGATGCCAGTCCCAGGGCACAGAGCGCCGGAACGAGTGTTAGAGTGAGCAGCAGGGAACTGAGCAGGAGCAAAATCACAGATTGGGCCAGAGGCCGGAACATTCGTCCTTCCACTCCACCCAGGGTGAGGATCGGGAGGTAAGCGCCGATGATCACGAGCATGCCCACCAGCATCGGTTTGCGCACCTGGCAGCAGGCCTCAATGATGGCGGCAAAACGCGATTCTCTGGCTTCGGGCGTGTCCGCGCCGGAAAGGGGGGCCAAGTTGCGGACGACGTTCTCAACCATCACGATGGCATCGTCCATCACCACACCGAAATCCATGGCCCCCAGGGTCAGCAGGCTGCCCATGATGCTAAAAGCCACCATGCCGCCAAGGCCCAGCAGAAAGGACAGGAGCAAGAGGCAGGTGACGATCAGCGCCGCCCGCCAACTGCGAAGGAAGAAGAGCAAGACGCCCAGCACCAATCCGCCAGCCAGGGCGAGATTGCGTTCCACGGTGCCAATGACCACATCCACCAGTTCGGCCCGGTCATAGAGCGGCCGCAGCTCCAGGTCCGACGGCAGCCGGCTCTGCGCTTCGGCCAGGGCCAGACGAAAGGAGCGCGCGACCGCCCGCGCGTTTTCGCCCGCCAGCATCATGGCCGTGCCCAGCACGGCTTCCTGGCCGTTGAGCGTGGCGGCGCCGAGCCGGATATTCGAGCCGAGGCTGACCTTGGCCACGCTGCTCAACGGCAGGCCTCTCTGCGCCCAAGGCAGCTTGATGCCGAGGTTGGTCAATTGGGTGATGGTTTGCGCCCGCGACCGCGATCGAATGATGAACTGGTTTCCGTCCCGTTCGACCAGCGCGCCGCCCCCGATGGTGGCATTGCGTTCCACGATGTTTGCGATGTCGTCAAGGTCCAAACCCAGCGGAGCCACCTTGGCGGGGTCCACTTCGACCACCATTTGCTGGTCGTAACCACCCGTGGTGTTCACTTCCGCAACACCCCGGACGGATGTCAGACAGGGTTTGACCACAAATTCCTGCATCAGTTTCAATCGCCGCAGCCGCGCCTCCACGGAGTCGGCGGCCTGGGGGCTGTTGGTCTTGTAAGCCAGCGCATAAGTGAAGACTTCGCCGAGGCCCGAACTGGGCGGGGCCAGTTTCGGGGAAAGCCCGCGGGGCAGTTTATCCACCGCGCGGGCCAGTCGCTCGGCCACCATTTGCCTGGCCCGATAAAGATCGCCGCCATCGGAAAGAATCAGGCAGACCTGCGAGACGCCAAAGCGCGTCAGGGAGCGGACTTGTTCCAGACCTGGAAGCCCGAACATCTCCAGCTCAATCGGACGGGTCACAGAAGATTCGATTTCTTCGGGGGACAGATTGGGAACAGAGGTGAGCACCTGCACCTGCAGGTTGCTGATATCGGGGGTAACATCCAACGAGAGACGGGAAGCGGACCAGATTCCCCCAAAAACGATCACCGCTGCAATCAAGACGGCGGCGGACCGATATCTGACCGACCGTTCAATAAGCGCCCGCAGGAGACGCTCAAAATCTCCGCAGGCCGGTGGACGATTGTTTTTTGATTGCTCTGCCACGACGATAAAAGGCGCTGGCGCTGGCCCGCATTGTGACCACACCACCGCCCGTCATGACAACTTAAATTACGGCGACGTAATGATGTAGAATCGGCTGGGATAATTGGTCGCGCCGCTGTCGGTGAAAGTGGCGTTGGTGCCGCCGAAGGCGCCGCTGCCGGCAACCGTCCACGCCGACATCGGCGCGGTCAGGTCGGATGAGGCCAGAACTCGATAGGTCTGGCCCGGCTGGCCGGAGAAGGTCAACTGGAAGCCTCCCGTGCCAGGCATCCTCTGTCCGCCGACGTTGAAGCCGGCGCTGGCACCCGGTCCGGCGTTCCTTGTCACCTGGAACATGTCGCTCAAGTCATTGGCGGCGGCCACCGCCTCGGTCTGGAAAGGCAGCCCGAAAATTTCGTCCATCGTTTTGAGATCCGAGGAATGGCTCATGGGCACGCGGCTGGCGTAGGCGTTGCCTTTGGCCAGCGGCGAGATGATGATTTCGGGAAGGGAGGTGTTCGTATCATCGGTGCTTTCGGTTTCATCCATCCAGAGGATGATGACGCCGTGATCCTGATACGCGGACGAAGCCATGATTTGCGGAATGATGGCGGCCAGGCAGTTGTCCCCTTGGGCGATGGCAGCCTGATTACCAGTGTATTGGACGCCGCCATAAACAAAGCCATTGGGCAAATAGCTGTGCATCTCGTTGAATGCGTCTGGCGTAACCCAATTGTATCGGCCGACCGCATTGTTGGTGAGGTCTGTCCATAGCTGCTCCAGAGGATAAACGTTCTGATTCTGCGTGTCGGTAAAGAATTCCATCGGGTTGTGCTTCACGGCATAAGAATATTCCGTGCTCCCGTTGTAGATGTTGGAGCCACTCGGACGCGCTCCCGCGCTGCTCACGTTCGCAGCCATGGCGTATTCCAGGTCTTCCTGATAATCGTTCCAAGCAATGCCCGCGCCGTTTAGCTCGCCACAGAGGTGGTTCGTCGTGCTGAACAGGTTGCCCGAGTTGGTGCTCGGATCGTTGGACGTGAAAACCCCGAACTCCGTCCCGGCTTCCGACCAGATATAATTCGGTTCGGAGGGATGCTCCCCTGGAGCGACGCTGTAATACGCCGTGGCGTAGGAGACCTGCGCCGCGTTCGAGTTGCCGGAAGTCACCAGGCTGTTGAGGTAAGGCGCGGCGGGATTGCCCAGAAGCTGCTGCGGGGCGCAATCCGGGCAAGCCTGCGTCCAGTCATGGTTTTCCAGCGCAATCACAAACACGGTCTTAATTCCTTGCAGAGACGGGGATGCCGGCGCGGGCAAGGCGCATATATCGCCTGCCGCCAAAGCCCAAACCAGAAAAGCCAATCGCTTCATAAATGAAACTACCGCCGCCGTATCAGCTCAACTTCTCTGTGAGGTGTTTTGCTGACTGCAGCGAAGATAGTCCCGGCAGCGAAATCTGTCTGTAAGGAGTCCTGTGAATTCTTTTGCAGTGCAAACCCTTACGACAGATTCCAGCCGAGACAAGTCCATGCTCCGAAGGCTGGCCTAGCAACGTGAGCCACGTCGGACCGCCCACGCCATGATCGGGCCGGTAATGGGCCGCCAGAATCCTCCGGACGACGTCCTTGTCGATCTCAATGCCGAAAGTTTTGGCCAACTGTTGCGCAATCCGAGGGCATCCGCAGCGTGGATTGCGCTGCTTAAGTTCCACGATGGCTCGAATCAGTCCCGGAGCCGGCCCTTTGGGGCCGGGCTTGTTGTGCCGCGCATCAATTCACTGACACTTTCACTGACAGTGGCCCTTCCAACATACCCAAGTTGTTGCCGCACATGCGATTGAAGATGGAGCCAGTTGTCGGAACCAGGCAAACGGCTCCGGCATTAGATTGGAAAGTTAACTGATACATAAAAAGAATCCGCCCATGCGGATTCAATGCCCTGCCCGCTCACAGCCGGGCGGCCCCGACTGCCTGCCTCTCCCGGCCGGCCATGATATTGTTGTGCCACATCGGCTGCCGGGTGGATTCGGCTATGATGTTGGCACCCATGAACTCGGCTAGGGCCGAGGCCAGCTTGCGCTTCTCCCCTTGGATTGTTGAATCGCTCAAGCCGAGCAGTTGGGCTCTTATCTCCCTTCTTGACCCACAACCCTCCCGGCATTACCAAATACGCCATGACCAATCTCAAATATCTAACGACGATCCAACTCAGAGAGATCATCGCGATCATGGAGCAGATCGAAAAACTGCAAAATCAAATGGATTCAATCGTGGGCGGTGGTGAAATTCCAATCAAGGCCACCGTGGAAGCCCCGAAGAAACGGCGCATGTCTCGCGCAGGCCGGGCAGCGATTGCCGCTGCGGCCAGGGCACGTTGGGCCAGGGTCAAAGGGAAGGGGAAGGGCAAACGGCGATTGAGTGCGGCCGGGAGGGCGGCCATTATTGCTGCCACCAAGGCCAGCTGGGCGAAAGTCAAAGCGGCCAAGAAGAAGGATCGGCGCAGCAGTCCGGCAGTGAGGGCCAAACTTGCAGCGGCGGCCCGGGCCAGATGGAGGAAGGCGCGGGCGGAGGGGAAGACGAGGCTGTAAGGTTCAGGATCACTGACAGGCGGGAAAGCTCTGAGGTGAGTTTACATGGGTGAGCCTTCGAATGTGCTGAGTAGATTTTTAAGTTCTTGTCTGGTCGCGGTGTTGCTGACCGTGTGCGACTCCGCAACGATTGCCTCGCCACCATTTCCAGGGCGGCTTGGCGCGGAGGCATCGGACGACGCGTTTGTCGATCTGGTCAAGCAGAATTACCGCTGGGAAAAACCGGATGGACATGGCGGCTGGGCGAAGCTCTCACGTGAGGACGTGGACGAGCATGGGTGGCCCAAAACCGACTGCCATTGGATCATGGACTCCCGGCCATGTGCAGAATGGGCGGGTGAGATTGATGATCCTGAAGCCTACCGGGTGGATCGCAGCGGCACCTGCAAAGGATCATTCGCGGGCGAGGCACGACTGGTGGCGGCGGGCGGGCCGTTTTCAATCCGAAACCAGGTTTACGACGCGCCAGCAAACAGAACAACATTCGATCTCGTCATCCCGAAACCAGCGGCAAATCACGGTCTGGTCGTTCTGGAATTCAGAGACACTCGACGGTCGTCCCCAAGTCCAACGAACAGTGGAATCATTGATTTTAGAATCATTCGCCCCGGCTATGCCGCCGACACGACGCAGGTCTTTACGACCGATTATCTGGCGTGTTTGAGGAGCGCCGCGTTTTCAACGGTTCGCTTTATGGGGGTGCTGGGGATCAACGGCAATGTCGAATGGGGGAAGGACCACACCAAGACGCAGTCCTGGGGCAATCGCAAGCTTCCCAGCGACGCGGCCGTGGAATCCATCGAACCGCTCAACAAGAAGGACGGCTGGCCCTGGGAGTATGTGATCGAGCTTTGCAACCAGGCGGACATGGACATGTGGATCAACATCCCCGCCTCCGTGGATGACGACTATATCCGCAGCCTTGCGGCTCTCATCAAAGCCACTCTCAAGCCAAACCTCAACATCTACATTGAGCACGCCAACGAAGTGTGGAACTTCGGCTTCCTGCAATATGCTTGGAACAAGGCCAGAGCCAAAGAAGAGGTCCAGGAGGGAAATGGTCAGTACAACTATGATCACGTCAACAATGAGGGGGTCTGGGGCCAGCGGCGCCATGCTCAGAAAGTTAAAGACGCCGTCGATATTTTCGCCAATTTCTTCGGGAAGGCAGAGGTGAACCGACGCATCCGGGGTGTGCTCGCGGGGGTGACGCCAGATCCCCAGGGCTTCTTTATCGGGGGACGATTGGCCGGGATGCTGGATTATCTGAAGGCGGTTGACGGGGAACCAAAGAATTATATCTATGCGATCTCCATGCCTGCCTACTATGGCGGCAAAGGCGCGTCCGGGGAGGCAGGCACCGAGAATTATTCGGTGGATCAACTGATCAGCAACATGCTAACGGGAATTGACCAGACCAAAGCGGACCGAATGGCGATGATCGCGCTGGCCAAACAATTCGATCTGCCGGGCGGCTTCTGCGCGTATGAGAGCGGCCCGGACATCGGCGGCGGGAGCCGGGTGAATATTGCGAACCGAATCAGAGCCATTCGTGACCCGCGGCAGCGGGATCTCTACAAACGGAACTTCGCCGACTGCTTCTGGGATTTGGGAGGCAATCTGGCGATGCAATTCACGCTCTCGGGTGCCTATAGCCGGTACGGAGCGTGGGGGCTTACCGATGATGTGTCCAAGCCGGATCGCAACGCCCTGTTTCAAGAGGTTCGTGAACTGATTGGTGGTGGAAGGTAAACGGATTGTCTGTGGACGGGAAACACACCGGACCCCTAAAAAAGAGCCCGCCCGCAGGCGGACTCCTTTCCCGCCATATCAGGCGGCGATTCTCCTGAGACCCCCTTCCACCTCCTGCAATGAAGTGGCTGATCGCGCCCTGCCTTTCACCCAATTGCGCAGGCCGGTCATTTGCTCCGCCATCAACTTGGACAGAGGCACGAACTCCATCAGCACTTCAGCGACGGTCAAGTCGGTCGGCTCCTTCCCGGCCTCGAATGCCTTGAACAACGCATCCACAAACACGTTTTCAATTTCACTGCCCGTCAACCCATCTGTCAACATTTCCCTGACGATGGTTTCATTTCGCCTGGCGGGGTCGCCATGTATGCGCCGGTGTCGCGGGCCGGGGTTTACAAAAGATTGAAAGAGGGCAACTTGACGGCGTTCTGTTTCCATGTCGTGAAAGCGGAGCGGTCCATGTTCGGGTATCAAAAGAAGCTCAAAGAGCGCCCTTACGTTTATGTCGCGGTGAGCGAGTGCAAAGCGTGGGGTCAAGACCTGAAAGCGCGTCCAGACCGGAAAGCTGCGTATGTGGAAGCTGCCGGGGGTGACAAGCCAGACCGGGAAGGCGAATTCCTCGCTGAGACAAAGCGGAGCAAGGCGGCTGAGAAGTTGAGCCGGGCAGAACTCAAGCAGCTTATTTTGGAAATCCTGGCAGAAGATTTGCCGACAATGATGGGAGAGAAAGCGGTGCAAGCCGTGGCGGCAAAAGCCAAGGCAAGGCTCGCCAAGAGGAGGAATCCCTTTAACGTCTAACTTGCACCGGCGACGATACGATCTCTAAGGTGGTTGGCTTAGGTACGCTATCTTGTAAACGACGGCGAGGTCGTTCGGCGTCTTTCCAGGCGCCTTGATGTCGAGCGCCTCCGCGGCTTGCGACCACTGCACTTCTTCACCACTGCCGAGCAGTGTGATGTTGCTGATGGGGCCGTCCAGCAACTTCGCCGCCGCGCCCAGTGATCTGATTTGTATGGCCTTCATGGGCGCACCAAGCACAATGGCATAAAGCGTCCCAGCCTTGGACGTAAAGCGCACGTCATCGGCGGTGAAAGGCTTGCCCTTGCCTTCGTTAAAGCCTTGCGCCGAGAGGGCCGGGGCATCGGAAGCGGGGCCTTCTCCGAAAACTTTCCACGGGCGCGTGTCGAAGATACATTCCTTGTTCACGTCCATCCAGGCCCCGATATCATGCAAAACGGCTTCTTCCTTGTCATCAATGGAGCCATTGCCGCGCACCGGGATATTAAGCAGCAGGTTGCCGTTTTTGCTGACAACGTCACACAGCATTTGGATGACAGTTTTTGCAGTTTTGTAGCGGTTATTCACGTAGAGCGAACGCTGGTAATGCCAGTTCCCGATACAGGTGTCCGTCTGCCAGGGCATCGGCTCGATGCGGTTGGCCGCGCCACGCTCGATGTCCCAGACAAGGCACTGGCGCTGGCCCTCGCTGAGCATTTTGCCGAGCAGGATGGCTTCGAGTTTGCCGTCGTGCTGCCGCATGTTGAAATTGTAGAAATCGGCGGCGATCTTCAAACCGGCGTCGCTGACCGGCCACAGTGGCAGGGCGTCGTCGTCGAAATAGATCAGATCCGGTTTGTATTTATGAATGAGGTCAAGCGTGCGGTTGTAGAACTTATCGCAGTAAGCCTGGTCCGGGATGCTCGCCCCGTTTTCCCAGTTCCACTGGCCATGAATCGCATTGGCATTCGTGAAGTTCAGCCCGGGTGTGTGATTTTGTTCGTAAAGATCCTGTGGATCCAGACCTTCCCACCATTTGCCTTTGCCGTTGGCCCGGGTCAATTTCCCATCGTACGGCACCCCGGCCAACGGGCCGGTTTTGTCGGCGCTTTGAGTGATCTCGTAAAAACTCCAGGCGTGCGCCGCATGGACGCTCACACCGAAAGGCAGGCCCTGTTCACGCGCCGCCCTGGCAAAGTCCCCAACAATATCTTTGTGGGGGCCGAGTTTCACCGAGTTCCAAGGCTGGTACTGGCTGTCGTAGAGGTCGAAGTTGTCGTGATGGTTGGCCATGGCGAAGAAATACTGCGCGCCGGTCTTCTTATAGAGCGCGACGAGCTTTTCCGCGTCAAAGCTTTCCGCCTTCCAGGAGTGAATCACGTCCTTGAAACCAAATTCCGAGGGCGGGCCGTAACGGCCCACATGAAATTTATTTTGCGCCCCCCCCTCGACATACATATTGCGCGCGTACCAGTCGCCCTGTTCCGGCACGTTTTGCGGCCCGAAACAGGCCCAGATGCCAAACTTCGCGTTTCGAAACCATTCCGGCACCTGGTACTGCCGGAGAGACTCCCACGTCGGCTTGAACATTCCGGGTGTCACCGGCTCGGCTTTGGTGTTGACAATCACCGGGGGCACGGCGTTCTCGGGAATGGGATTGGTGAGGATTTGCCCGTGCCCGCACGGCATCATGGCGGTTATCCCCAGGAGAATGGAGCAGCGAAGTATGTTTTTCATTTTTGCAACAGCAACTGAGAAGGTCTCGTGTCAGGGATCGATTAATTATTCGTCGTGCTAAGCAGATAGAATTGCTGTTGGAAGGCCGGGTTTAGCGCATTGGGCAGGATGATGCTGAAGCTCCCGCTGCCACTTAATACGTTGGTGCCAATCGGCGTCCAGGCGCTGATGGGAGTCGCGACGTTTGTGCTCGTCAGCAGATAGACCGTCCCCGCCCCGGTGTTGGTCGCGGAAAACGTCAGGGTTGTCCCCGAAATCACCGGCTCCGCAGTGAAGGTCAGGCTCAACACCGGCGGGGCCGGCAATTGCACCAGCAGATTTCCCGTGCCGGTGATATAAGGTGAGCTGGTGGTGCTGTTATAGACACCGGGAGCCTGGCTCACACCATTCAATACCAGGTTGGTCACCACGTTTGTCGCTGCGAAATCCAATTGCAGCACCGCGCCCGAGGCTACCGTAACAGTGGAGTTGGTGGCGATCACGGCCTGCACTATTTCCAATGTGCCGCCGTTGACCGTCGTGCTGCCGGCATAAGTATTCGCGCCCGCCAAGGTCAATATGCCGGAGTTTTGCTTGGTCAGGCCGCCGCCCGTGTTCGGGGCGATGGCAATCGTGCCGAGCGTCGCCGCGCTGCTGTAACCGCCGCCAAAGAGTGTCACTGTGGGCGCTGAAGTATAGCCGGTGCCGGGACTGAGAATGCTGATACTGATAACAGCGCCACCGGAAACATTCGCAATGGTGACGACGGGTGTATCCAGATAGCCCGCGCCGCCGGTTGCCACCGGGATGCTGCTGATACCATTCCCGGCGGGAGCAAGCAGAGGCTGCGCGATGGTGATGGCATTGCCGCCGTCATCAATGACGGCGCCGCCGCCGTAGATCGTGGCGGCTGTCAATCCTTGCAAGAAGGTCGCGCTCGAAGTCGCAGCCCCCAATGTGCCTCCGTTGAAATTCAGCCGGGAGGTGCTGGTGCCAGCCACCCCAACCGAGTTCGCCGTGACCGTCCCGCCCAACAGGTTGACGGTGCCAACGGTGGTGTTGCCGCTGAGGCCAAATTGCAGCGTGCCACCGGTTAAGTTGACCACTGCAGAACCGGACACATTCAAGGTGGCGGTGCCACGGTCGCCCACATGAATGCCGTGGCTGCCATTCAGTGTGCCACCACTCACATTCGCCACGCCAACTCCGCCGGCGATATTGGCGATGGAAAACTCCTGGGCATTATCGTTGACCGTTCCGCCGCTCATGTTGAAAACGCCTTGAGACGCGCTGTTTCCATAGGCGCCGCCGACGACAAAATAGGCGTCCCCGGCGCTGACGTCCCCGATCGTGACCGTGCCGCCGCTCAAATCAAATGCGCCATAAGCGCCCGCCGCCTGGCCGATATGGAATTCGCCCGCGCCGCAATCCAAGCTGCCCGAACTCATGAACAGAAATCCGTTCGCTCCCGACACGCTGCCGACGGCGACGGCGGGATTGAAGGCGTCGTCGGCCGTCACCGAGCCGCCGGCAATGTTTAAGATTGCGTTGCCGGCGGCGTTGCCAATGATCACCTGGCTCGTGCTCGTGCTGATTGAGCCAGCGCCATTTAGCGTCACCATGCCGTTGCTGACTATCGTGGCTCCGATATAAGTATTCGCGCCGCCGAGGGTCAAAGTCCCGGTTCCGCTCTTGGCCAGGCCACCGCTGCCGGAAATCGTCCCATTCACAGCAGTGTTAAATCCGCCATCGGTAATCGTCAGCAGATTGCCGCCGTTGTCCAAAGTCTGACCGAAAGTCAGATTGCCCGCGGCCGCATCCAATGTCTGCCCCACCGTCGTCAAGAACACCGGCACGTTTAGAATCTCCGCGCTGGTCGAATTGTTGGTCACGCCCCCGGACGTAAGCGTGAGGCTGTAACCGGAGGTTCCGAT
>JBEKOF010000149.1:0-10850 GCA_049522055.1 Verrucomicrobiota bacterium
AACCTGGCGCGCAACGGCAAGCTGGAGGCGGTGCTGACTGGCAAAGGCCTCAACGCCGAGCAACGCCGCGCCCTCGTGCTCGACGTCGAACGGGGCGTGACCAACGGCGGCGAAATCCTGCCCTGGCAAACGGACACATGCATCGGCTCCTGGCATTATGAGCGCAGCGTTTTCGAGCAGCACCGCTACAGGACGGCCAAACAGGTCTCCCAGATGCTGATTGATATCGTCAGCAAGAACGGCAACCTCCAACTGAGCATTCCCCTGCCCGGCCGGGGGGTTCCCGATGATGACGAACTCAAATTCCTTTCCGATTTTACCGCTTGGATGGACGTCAACAGCGAGGGCATCCATGCCACCCGCCCCTGGAAAGTTTATGGAGAAGGCCCGTCGGTCACCGGCCCGCAGGAGCGGGGGCAGTTTGGCGGCGCGCGCGATGTCCGGGCTTACACCTCCGAGGACATGCGTTTTACGATGAAAGGGGATTCCCTCTACGCCTTCCTCATGGTCTGGCCCGAAACCCGCGCCACGGTGATCAAAAGCCTTGCGACCAGTTCGCCGCAGTTGGACGGGCGCAAAGTCGCCGAGGTCTCGCTCCTGGGTTACGGAGGCAAGCTGGAGTGGACCCAGGACGCGCAGGGGCTTCACGTCAAGCTGCCGGACCAGCCGCCGTGCCAATACGCCGTCACGCTAAAAATCAAAGGCGCTTTGTCCGCGTAAAGGCGCATCGTTGCATCCCGCAAACGACCTTCAAGCCCATTGGGAGAATTCTCGCGGCAGGGGCGGGGTGGCTCCGGCGCAGGAACAGACGTGGCGCGCGACTGCTCCGGCCAGGGCATTAATCCCGTCCAGCTCCATTTTTCGCAGAAGGCCCAGAACCAATGCGGCGGCGAAGGCATCGCCCGCGCCCACGGTGTCCACAGTTTTAGCGGGCGCCGCCGGGCAATCAGACCAGCGGCCTGCCTGGTAAAGCAGGCTGCCCGCGGCTCCGCGCGTCAATGCGACCAATTGCAAGGAATAATGTTGGGCCAGATGTTCGATCTGGCGCCGGGTCGAACCATGGAGGGCCAATAACTCCGCAAGCATCGCCAGCTCGCCGTCGTTGGCCTTGAGCACGTTGGCCAGCCGGAGGGATTGTTCGACCAGTTCGCGGGAAAAGTAGTGCTGCCGCAAATTGATGTCCAGGAGCCGCAGGGCACCCGCCGGGGCGGCGGCCACCAGCCTTTGAATGGAAGCGCGAGACGGCTCGCTGCGTTGGGCGAGGCTGCCGAAACAAATCGCGTCCGCTTCGCCAACGGCCTTAAGCGCCGCCGGCGTGACCGCCAAGCGATCCCACGCCACATTTTCCTGGATGACATAACTGGGAAGCCCATTGCCGGAAAGCGCGACTGTGACGGTCCCCGTGGGGGCCTGGTCATCCACTTGCATGGTGTCCACGGGCAAACCCTGTGCCTGGAAGAGCCTGAGAATCGCATGGCCCAGATCGTCATTGCCGACCCGCGTGACCGCCCGGGCGCGCGCCCCCAGTGCCTGAGCGTGCCAGGCAAAGTTGGCCGTGGCGCCGCCCAACTGAGGTCCCGCCGGGAACAAGTCCCACAGCACCTCGCCGATGCCCACTATTTTGAAGCTCATGCCCAACCTCACGCGATGCCCAGTTGTTCCTGCATTTGCTCCAGCGGCACGCCCTTTGTCTCCGGAACCATGAATTGGACCCACAGTAGCTGCAGAACCATCATGCCGCAAAAAAATGAAAAGATGCAGCCCGGCGGAAATGCCGAGACCATTTTCGGGAAAAAGGTCGTCAGCAACGCGGCGAACATCCAGTGCGTGAAACAGCCCAGTGCCTGGCCTTCCGCGCGATGGCGGTTGGGAAATATCTCGGAGATGAACACCCAGATCACTGCCCCCTGGCCAACGGCGTGCGCTGCAATGAATGCAAAAATGCAAGTTGGCACAATGCGGTAATGCGCTGTAAAGAATGCCCAGGCCACCAGACCCAGTGAAAGAATATAGCCAACAGAGCCAATCCACAGCAAAGTGCGGCGGCCCAGCCGATCAATCAGCCAAAGGCCGACAAAGGTGAAAACCAGATTGGTCACGCCGATGCCCACTGATTGAAGCATCGCCGCCTTGGCCCCCAATCCTGTCATCTGGAAAATGCGGGGCGCGAAGTAAAGCACCGCGTTAATCCCAGACATCTGGTTGAAGAAGGCGATGAGTATGGCAAGCAGGATCGGAACCCGCAGCCGCCGCGTCCAGAAACGCGCCGCGGAGGTTTGTTCAGAAGGGGCGGACATGATCGCCGCCGCCTCGGCTTGAATCTCGGATTGGGAGGCGCCGGGTGTGATGAGTTGGAGGACTTTTGCGCCCGCGGCAAGGTCGTTCTTCTTGCAGAGGAGCCAACGCGGGCTTTCGGGAAGGAACAGACACAGCACGGCATAGAGGAGCGAAGGGAACGCGGCCACGCCCAGCATCCAGCGCCAGGCATTCTCCCCAATCCCGGCCAGCAGCCAGTTGGACAGGTAGGCGACCATGATGCCGAAGACGATGTTGAACTGAAACAGGCCGGCCAGCCGCCCTCGGTACCGGGGGGGCGCAATTTCCGAGATGTAAAGCGGAGCCGCGACGGTGGAAATGCCAATGCCCAGACCCCCGATGGCGCGCGCCAGGATGAAAGACCACACATTGGTGGCCAGGCCCGACCAGACGGCGCCCACGAAGTAAAGAACCCCGATGCACAGCAGCGTGGCCCTGCGTCCGAACCGGTCCGTGGGCCAGCCGCCCAACAGCGCGCCCACGACGGTGCCGTAGAGGGCCGAACCCATCGCCATCCCGTGCATCCCGGCCCCCAGCGCCCACAACGTCTGAATTTTTTGTTCCGCGCCCGAGATGACCACCGTGTCGAAACCAAAAAGAAATCCCGCCAGGGCAGATGTGATGGACCAAAAAAAGATGCGAGCGCTCATATTTGCCCACGATAATAAGTTTTACTTGCAATGACACGCGGAAACTCGCAGGTTTGGGGCCAATTAAGCCGGCTTGGACGCTCTGGCCGGGAAGGGATCAAGTGTCATGGAGCGCCGGGTCGTTCTCAGCGCGCCGTCGCAGAGCAAAGAAAAAATTATGGACTCAGCCTCCGCATCCACCAGCGCCGCCGCCGCCGCCGAGGCGCCGGGCCGCAGCTATCGCGGGCCGTTCGCGATCATGACCGTGCTGTTTTTCATGTGGGGCTTCATGACGGTGTTCAACGACATTTTGATTCCCCGGTTCAAGGATGCATTCAGCCTGGGCTACTATCAGGCAATGTTGGTGCAATTCGCCTTCTTCGGGGCATATTTTACCGGCTCGCTGATCTATTTTGTCACTTCGGTCTTGAGTGGGGATCCACTGGCCCGCATGGGTTACAAGAACGGGGTGGTGATGGGGTTGCTGATCTCCGCGGTTGGCAGCGCGATCTTCTGGCCCGCGGCTTCGATTCATTCCTATCCGTTGTTCCTGGTCGCCCTTTTTGTCGTGGGGTTGGGGTTCGCCATGCTGCAAATCGCGGCCAATCCCTATGTGACGATTCTGGGGCCGGAAAGGACGGCCTCCAGCCGGTTAAATCTCGCGCAAGGCTTCAATTCGCTGGGAACATTCATCGGGCCGCTGATCGGCGGCTATCTGATCTTTCAGTACTTTTCCAAGACCGGTGCCCATGGCGCCGAATCCGTCAAGGTTCCCTACCTTGCGTTCTGCATCGTGTTCGCCCTGCTGGCCGGCGTTTTTTCCTGCATTCATCTCCCGCATATCGGCGAAGGCAAGATCGCCGGAAGCGCCGGGGCGCTGCGATTTCCGCATGTGGTCCTGGGCATCATCTGCATCTTCATGTATGTCGGCGGAGAAGTTTCGGTGGGAAGCACGATCATCAACTTTTTGGGGCAGCCTTCGGTGGCGGGAATGAAGCAGGTCGAGGCCAAAAACTATGTATCCCTTTTTTGGGGTGGCATGATGATTGGACGTTTCATGGGATCGGTGGAAATGAGTGAACTCAAGCCGCAGACCAAGCAACTGCTCTTGGCGGCCATCCCCATTGCGGGCTTTCTCCTGTATTGGGCGATTCTCGGCTGGGCAGTGGTGCGGATGTATCCAATTTTCCTGGTGCTGTGCTGGGGATTGTTCCAGATCAGCAAAGGACTGCCGGGCCGCACGCTGCTGATATTCTCCTCGACGGTCGTGGCGTTGCTGGCGACCGCGGTGCTGGTCGGCGGCACGGCGGCCATGTGGTGCGTGGTGGCTGTCGGGCTTTTTTCCTCCATTGGCTGGTCCAACACTTTCTCCCTCGCGATTGAAGGCGTGGGCATTTACAAGAGCCAGGCCTCCTCGCTCTTGGTGATGGCAATCCTGGGCGGTGCCATCCTTCCGCCCACGCAAGGCAGGATCGCGGATGTGACCAGGAACCTGCAAATCTCTTTCATCGTTCCGATGATTGCTTATGCCTACGTGGCGTTCTATGGCGCCATCGGCCATCGCATCGGGCGCGCCGCGACCCCAAAATGACTCTGTTTATGAATTCGATTGCTCACATTTATCCCACCCGCATTCAAGAATTATCTTCCTGGCGAGGCATCCCGGCTCTTTTGGCCGCCCCTTTGCTGGCCGGACTTCTGGCCGGTTGCATGGCTCCAAAAGGCGGTGGCGTCGCCGCCTCGGCCGCGCCTGCCGGGGGCCTGGACGAAATGACACTCGGATCAGGCTGGCAGATGCAAGAGGCGGCCAAGGTTGCCGAGACCAGCGGCGAAGCCATCTCCCAACCCGGCTACGCGCCCAGGAATTGGTATCCCGCCACCGTGCCGGGGACGATCCTCACCACATTGGTCAATAACAAGGTCTATGCCGAACCGCTCTGGGGCGAGAACAACCGTCCCGACATCATTCCCGAAACTCTGTGCCGTACTTCCTACTGGTACCGCGTCCAATTCACCGTCCCGGCCGGGAATGCCGGCAAGCGGACCTGGCTCAATTTCCACGGCATCAACTACATGGCCGAGGTCTTTGTCAACGGCCAAAAGGCGGGCGACATCAAGGGCGCATTCGCGCGCGGCGATTTTGATGTGACGGACTTGGTCGTCAGGCCCGGCGAGACGTCCGCGGTGGCCGTGCGCATTTTGCCTCCCCCGCATCCGGGCAATCCGCAGGAACAAACCGTCGCCCTGGGTCTCGGTCCCAATGGCGGCGATTTGACCCAGGACGGTCCCACTTTTGTCGCCTCGGTGGGCTGGGATTGGATTCCCGCCATTCGCGACCGGAACATGGGCATTTGGCAGAAGGTCACCCTGACTTCCAGCGGCCCGGTGGTGCTGGAAAACCCGCTGGTCACCTCCGATTTGCCCCTGCCGCGCACCGACTCGGCGGATTTGTATTTGGAAACCACCGTGCGAAACCTCACCGACTCTCCACAAACCGGCGTGTTGCGCGGCTCTTTCGGCGACGCCAGCTTCCAGACGCCGGTCTCGCTGGCGCCCAAGGAATCCAAGCTGGTCAAATTGACGCCGCAGGACACGCCGCAGTTGCGCGTCCTCCACCCGCGGCTCTGGTGGCCCAACGGCTATGGCGAGCCTGATTTATATACGATGCGCCTCACCTTCGAGGTCGGCGGCGCGATTTCCGATTTGAATGTGTTCAACTTTGGCATTCGCAAAATCGAGTACTCCGTGCCCGACTCGGAGTTTCTCACCCTCTCCGTCAACGGAGTCCGCGTCTTCTGCAAGGGCGGATGCTGGGGGATGGACGAGGGGATGAAACGCATTCCGCGCCAGCGCCTCGAAGCCCAATTGCGCTTCCACAAGGAAGCCCATTACGTGATGATCCGCAACTGGGTCGGCCAGAGCACCAGCGAAGATTTTTATGATCTCTGCGACCGTTATGGCATCATGGTCTGGGACGAGTTTTTCGAGGCCAACCGCACCGATGGCCCGGCGGCGACCGACGTGGACCTCTATCTGGCCAACGTCCGCGAAAAAGTGCTCCGCTTTCGCAACCACCCCAGCATCGCCCTGTGGTGCGGTCGCAACGAGAGCGATCCGGCGCCGCCTGCGCTGGCGGCGGGCATTTCCAACATCATGAAGGAACTGGAGCCGTCGCGGATGTACCATGCCAACTCCAACGAAGGGCGGGGCGTCCGTTCGGGCGGGCCTTATTCCTGGCGCGCGCCGGCCGCCTTCTACAACTACAATACCTCCGGACGCGGCGCCGAAGTCTTCAAGACCGAGTTGGGCTGCGTCTCCATTCCCACGCGGGAGTGCATTCTGGCCTGGATGCCGGAGAAGGACACCGAAACGTTTCCCAACGACGATTGGGCCGAACACGACCTGGCCCGCGGCGCGGACAACGGCAATAACTACGTCAACATCATTGGCGCCCGTTACGGCGACATGTCTGGCCCCAACTTCTCCCTCGCCAAATTCGAGCATGAGGCCCAAATGGCCAACTACGAAGCCTACCGCGCCCTCTATGAAGGACGCGACGCCAAATTGTTCGCCGGCAGCACGGCGGTCTTGACCTGGATGAGCAACCCCGCCCAGCCCAGCACCACCTGGCAGATTTACAGTTATGACCTGGAGCCGTTCGCCTCGTTTTTCGGGACCAGGAAGGCCTGCGAACAGGTCCATGTAATGATGAATCAAGCCACCTTCGATCTCATGGTCATCAACCAGACGCCCAAACCTCTGGAGGGCTTGCACGCTCGCGTCCGCGTCATCAACCTGGACGGCTCGGTGGCGTACGACAAGACAACGCCGGTCTCCGCCAAGCCCAGTTGCGCCACCAACCTTGGCGCCATTGAGTTTCCGGCCGGCCTCTCCGCCGTGCATTTCGTCAAGACCGAATTGCGCGACGGCCAGGGGCGGATGCTTTCGGACAATTTCTATTGGCGCGGTAACAATGCCACCAACCTGACCGCGCTGAACGATCTGCCGCCCGCCCCGATTGAGGGGAAGATCCAGCGCCACGATGCCGGCGGCAAATGCCTCCTGGACGTCACGCTCTCCAACCCCTCCAAAGTGGTGGCCCTGATGACTCACATCCAACTGCGCAAACAAACCGCCAATGAGCGCGTGCTGCCGGTCTTTTACGACGACAACTATGTGTCCCTGCTGCCGGGGGAAAGCAGAACCATCAAAGTGGAAGCCGCCTCCAAGGATCTGGGCGGGGAGAATCCGTTGGTGGTGGTGGACGGGTGGAATCCGGTCGTGCAGAGCCGGATCTTCAGCGATGGATCGAGCATCGCCCCCAACACGCCGGCCCTGGTCATCGGCGCTCCCGCCGGCAATCTCTGATGCAGATCTATAGGACAGCCGTTTGTCCCTAAACTTCCAACCTAGTCTGTTGCCATGAAAGTTCTTTGCATAATTCTGATGCACGGGGAGCGCAGGCACCCTCGCCTGCCGTGTTCGGCGCCTCGCCGAACACATTCCCCATGAATGCTCCGCTACACTTTTCCTTAAACCGCTCTAAACTTCCAACCCAGCTTCCCATGAAAAGAGTCACTCTCAGTACCGCCTTTTGGCTGTTGGTCTGCCTGTGTTGCAACCGTGTCGCCGGCCAGGCGGAAGTCAGCGGATGGGGGAACCTGCGTGGAATCCGCGTGGGAGGCCAGCTTGTGGCCTTTACCACGGAAGTGGGCATTTTCAATCCCGATTTTTCCCAAGTCACCTTCTCGCAGCGGGAAGGCCCGCTTCGCACCAGCCAGTACCTGCGCAACGCCAACTCGGTGACGGTTGGGGAAAGCTTGCAATACGGCGTCGCCGCCGCGCGAGGCGGCGCAACCCCGCCCGCCCCGACCAACGCCGCCGCCGTGACCAACAGCACCGGCGCAACCAACCCGGCCGGCGGCCTTGGGCGGCGCGGAGGACCCGGCGGCCGCGGCGGAGGCAGCGGCTTTAGCTACACGATCACTTATACGGACTCCGCGCCCGGCGTGTGCGAGGTCAGTCTGAAGATCAGCTCAACGACGGATCAGACTGTCGGCGGCATTTATTACTTCCTGGACTTTCCCGCCAAAGATTTTGCCGACGGCGCCCTCGAACTCCTCACCAACGGGGATTACCGTCTTTTGCCGCTGAAAACACCCGGCCGCGAGGGCCGGTATATGTCGGCGTCCTCCACGGCTTTTCGTCTCTCTGGGAAAAACCACCAGCAAGTCGAAGTGAATTTTGCGAAGCCAGTGGTCGAAGTTTCGCGCACGAATGCCACATCGGCCTCGGGCCAACAAGTCAAAGTGAGCCTTGACAACCATCTGCCTGTCGTGGTGCAGCAAGCCCGAATCAGCAAAAACCCCAACGTCGCCCCGGACGATATTGAGATCTACTTCCCGATTGTTGTCAGCAACACCACCGCGGGCCAAACCTATGAATCGCACTTTACGCTCAAGGCTTCGGGCGATGTCGAGGCCGGCCCGGTGACGGTAACGGTTGATCCTTCCAGGCCCGGCCGGACTTTTGCGGGCATGGGCGGCAACTACCGCATCCAGGGTCCGCGCGATCCGCAGCACATCCAGTACATTCTTGACAACATGCGGGTCGCCTTCGGGCGCGTGGCGTTGCCCTGGAACGTCTGGCAGCCGGAGGAAAATTCGCCGCCCCCGCTATTGGCGGATACGAACGCGGCAGCGGCGCCGCCGGCGGCGGGCGGCGGGCGCGGCGGACGCGGCGGCGGCGGGATGAATTCCATCACCTCGGCGATGGAGATCGCCCAGAAGCTGGCAAAGCTCAACATCCCGATGATCATCAGTTGCTGGTCTCCGCCGTCCTGGGCCGTGGTGGCCAACGATCCGCGGGTCAGCCGCTTCGGCGGCACAGAGCGCGGGCAGCATTTGGACCCGGCCAAATGGGATGCCATCTGCAAGTCCATCGGCTCCTATCTGCTTTTCCTGCGCGACCATTACGGCGCCGAACCGCGCTACTTCAGCTTCAACGAATCCGACCTCGGCATTGATGTTCATCAAAGTCCTCAAGAGCACGCCGAAGCCATCAAAATGCTCGGCGCTTATTTCAAGGCCGCCGGCCTGAAAACCCGCATGCTTTTGGGCGACACCAGCGACGCCGTGCCGGCCGGTTTCATCCAGCCCGCCCTCAACGATCCCGAAGCTGTCCAATACATCGGCGCGGTCTCCTTTCATTCCTGGCGCGGCGCGACCGATGCTCAGTACCAAAAGTGGGCCGACGCCGCCAACAAACTCGGCCTGCCGCTCTTCGACGCCGAAGGCGGGAACGACGCCCAAGCCTCCAGCTATCCCAACGTCTTTCGCGAAGCCTGGTACGCGCTGGACGAGGCCGCCGAATACGTCCGCATCATGCGCATCTGCCAGCCGGAAGCGATCCTGGAATGGCAGTTGACCGAGAATTATTCCGTGCTCAAGCAGGATGCCGGCGGGGCGTTGCAGCCGACGCAGCGGTTCTACAACCTCAAGCAATTTAACCTTGCGCCCGCCGGCTCGGCTTGGCTGCCCGCCCAATCCAGCAGCGCCCTGGTCCTCCCGGCGGCCGCGGCGGACCCGGCCCGGAGCCTCTTTACCGTCCACCTGGTCAACAACGGCGCGAGCCGCCTGGCGACCCTGGCCGGATTGCCGGCCTGGGTCGCCCAGATGAGCCTCTATGTGACCGATGAGAAGCGGGGGATGGAGAAGCTGGACCCGGTCGCTGTGCAAAATGGATCCGCCCATTTCACCCTGCCAGGCCAGGCCTTGACAACCCTGATCAACGCGCGCTGACTTTGGGGAGCGCGCAGCCCGCACTGATGCGGGCTGCGCGCTCCCCAAAAAATCCTGCCCAAGTCGTTACCATTTTTCAAATTGAGACACTACCGTGCGTCTTGCATTTTTGTCCGGGCACAAGTAGAAAAACTGAACCGCTCGCGCCCTATCGCAAGAAAAGACGCCACCGGCTCATCATGGCTTTGGAAGAGATGGTTATTGGGACCCTTCCCGCCCCGCACGCTCTCGCGCCGGGTTTGACTTGTTGGAAAGGCCGGGCTTGAAAACCTTCTCTCTTTAGTGGAATATTCCCCCCATGAACGCAGTAAAAGTAGATGACGCGCATCGGATTCAGGTATCCGTGCTCCGGCCCGGCGACTATTACGAGCCCGAAGTCCTCGGCGATAACGAGGTTTTGCTTCGGAAAGTTGCGTTGCCCCGTCGCAGACCAACCTATGCCGAGGCCATGGCCGCCATCGAGAGCAGCCCCCTTCGCTTTACCAAAAGCTGGGATGAAATCAAAAAGGAAACCCGGTGATCCTCTTTGACAGCAGCGTGGTCATTGATGCCCGCGACCTCGACAGCCCTTTTCACGATTGGGCCAAGCGCCAGATTGCCGCTGCGGTCCAGGAAGGCGGCGAAGGAGGGGTTGTGAACACCATCGTCGTCAGCGAGGCGTCCGTTCGCGCGGAAAATCCGGATGCCGTCCCCGCATTGCTCGAAGGCTTTGGTCTGAAGCTGGTGCCCTTGCCAATTTCAGCCGCGATTCCAGCCGCCAAAGCCTTTGCCCTTTATTTGGACCGATTGAAGAAGGACGGACGTAGCACCGAAAACCGTGTTCCTCTCCCGGACTTCCTGATAGGGTCTCATGCCAAAGCCGATGGAATGAAGCTCGTCACGCGCGACCCTGATCGCGTCAAAACCTATTTTCCAGAGGTTCAACTGATTTTTCCTTGAGTCCTTCCGATGCGGCGTTTCCGTTCCTGAATAAGGCTGTCGCGAGGTAGATGACATGGGTATTGGCAGGTGAGCGCCCAAGCGTTACACCAAGATTGTATGAAACACAATAATACCAATACCCAAAAATCATCATCCACCAAAACGGCTGCCAAAGCCAAGATCA
>JBEKOF010000150.1:0-10846 GCA_049522055.1 Verrucomicrobiota bacterium
CCGGCGGCGGCTTCTTCCAGTTGAGCTTTGTTGACGAAGGCACCGAGGCCGCCAGGTTTCTCAACAGCAACGGCCTGGCGGCCTTTGTCCTCAAATACCGTCTGCCGCGCGTGACCAATTCCGTCTATACCATGGCCCACCCGCGCCAGGACGGCCTGCGCGCGATGCGCGTGGTGCGCAGCCGCGCAATCGAATGGGGCCTGGACACCAATCGCATCGGCATGATGGGCTTTTCCGCGGGCGGCGAAGTGGTTTCCATGACCGCTTTCGGCGACACGCAGGGCCTCGACAACGCGCCCGACCCCATTGATCAAGTCAGCGCGCGCCCGGATTTTGTCATCGAAATATATCCCGGCGGGGGAGGCATTCCTCAAGCCCTTCCCCGGACCGCGCCGCCCGCCTTCCTCCTCGTGGCCGATGATGACAACCACACCGATTCGGTCTTCAAACTCTTGAGCCTGTATCGCGCCGCAAAAATTCCGGTGGAGGTTCACATCTTCGCCCAGGGCGCCCATGCTTTCTCCATGGGTAGCCGCTCCAAATTCACGTCCGTCAGAGAGTGGCCTCAGCGGCTGGCCGATTGGATGGCTGACAACAACATCCTCCATCCAGCCGCCCCTTCCAGGGCGCCCAATAATCGCGGAAACTGAGGGCAACCCGGCTGCCTCCTAAAAAGAGGCAAAAACCACCTTCTGGGATGGTGCCGACGGAGGGGGTCGAACCCACACACCCTTTCGGGTACTAGATTTTGAGTCTAGCGCGTCTGCCAATTCCGCCACATCGGCCACCATGACTAACAAGCACTTACGAATATAAGTGCCGATTGAACTTGACGTTGTGCTACTTTTTGTGCTAGATTGATGACATGCAAGCGAAAGCAATGCCGTTCAATCCGGCCACAAACAAGGTTAGCATCAAGCGACAACATTCAGCGCCAACTTACAAGAAGGTGCTGGATCAGCGCAAGCACGCAATTCGCGGCTTGTGGGAGCGGAATGGGCGTTATTACGCGCAGATCACCGTTGAAGACCCAAACAGCGGCGTCAAGCAGGTTAAGCGGGTGCCCCTGGAGGGCGCTGCCTCTGACGCACAGGCGGTCGCCAAGTATCAGGACCTGCTCACACAACGCCGCAAAGGGGCGCTGCCGGTGCTCAAACGCACTCCCAAATTCGCGGATTACGCGGCGCAGTATTTCGACTATTACAAGAAAGTGAAGGACGCCAAGCGGGAAAGCACGCTCTACACTGAACGGATTGCGATAAACCATTGGGAAGAACATCTGGGCCATGTCCGGTTGGACCGTATCACGCGGGCGCTCGTCAACGGCTACATTGCCAAACGCCAAGGGGCCGGGGTGACTGGTCGCACGGTCAACCTGGAAGTCATCTGCTTCCGTAACGTGATGAAACGGGCGATTGACGATGGCTGGATTACCACCCTGCCGACATTGAACCTGCGCCCGTTGAAATGGACGGCGCGGCGGCGGGGTCTGCTTGCCAGGGAAGACATTGAGCAATTGTGTGAAGTGGCGGTGAATGACAAGGCTTTCAAGAACGGGGTGGAGTTTGCCGATTATGTGAAATTGATGGCCGCGTGTGGCGCTCGGCGCAATGAAACGCTCCGGCTGAAATGGTCGGATGTGGATTGGGAGCGGAAGCAACTGACGATTGGCTCTGACGGGATGGCGAAAAACCGGAAGGCGCGGGTGGTGGACTTCAACGCCGGATTGGAAGCGCATTTGAAAGACATGCTCACGCGCCGTGCCCCGGATACGCAATGGCTGTTTCCGTCATCGCAACGTGGCGAGAGGGATGTGCCTGCCAGAAGTTATGTGGAGTCAATGCGACTGGTCCGGGCAAAGGCGGGCGTGCCAAAGTTCGGGTTTCATGACCTGCGGCACTACTTCATCAGTCATTGTGTGATGTCTGGAATTGATTTCATGACGATTGCCCGATGGGCCGGTCATCAGGACGGCGGCGTTTTGATCGGCAAGGTGTACGGGCATCTGTCGAACGAACACGCCCAAAGACAGGCGCAACGGGTGAATTTCGGGCCAGTGGTGCTTGAGCCTGTGGCGGCAGACAGTCGAGGATAACCCGGCGCTGACGTGGTGTTGGGAATTAACACTTGACCTTTTTAAATGGATAAAGTACGCTTCTGCCATGACGACGAAAGCCGATAACGCATCCGCCGGGACAACCGTTGATCTGCCCCAGCGCAAAGTGAAGAAAGGCGTCCTGGACGTTTTTCGCAATCTTCGGGCCATAACCAGCCGGGAAGGCGGTCTCCTGCCGTTTGCCACTGCTGCGGCCGTCCTGGGAGTCAGCAAGCAACGGGTCCATGATCTTGTGAATGAAGGCACTTTGCATCCGATTGATCTGCTGGGAAAGAAGTGGCTCTCCGCAAACGAATTGGAGTCCTTCGTCAAGCTCGAACGCCAGTCCGGGCGACCTTGGAATGAACCGAGCATCAAGGAGCAATGGCGGGCGGCGTTCGACGGAGCCAAGGACCCCTCTCCACCGGGCAAGAAATAAACATTGACATTAGTATGTAGTTATCGTAGTTTGCATCCATGTCGGATGCAGCTACAATTTCACCGCCGCCGAATACGGGGAATCCCCCCGGAGCGATCATCAGCCTTTCCCACTGGCTGGCGCAAGTCGGCGTGACGGCCTGCACGGCCTGGCGCTGGCGCAAAAAGGGCTGGCTCGAAACGGTCAACATCGCCGGGCGGCAATACCTGACCCGCAAAGCCATCGAGGAATTCCAGCGCCGGGCCAGCGCCGGGGAGTTCGCCCAGCCGCACAAGGTTCCATCGCGCAAGGAGGTTCACGCGTGAGCCTGCCTGGGGAAGCGCCCTACATGGGGCATGGAGAGTCGCAAGGTGCCGTTGGCGAGGTAAATCGAGCTGAACCGGACAGCGAGCACCATTGCTCGCCGGTTCTGCGGTCAAGCGTGGCATCAACTGGCGATCCGGAAGGGGCGGGGGCGGAGCGGCGCGCAGCGCCGCCCGCCCCCGCCCTTCCTTGTCATAATAGCAATAGCTGCATTGAGAAGGAGAAAAAGAAAACTGAACCGCTCTCGCCTTATCGCAAGAAAAGTCGCCACCGGCTCATTGGCGTTGTGGAGGGGATGGTTAAAAAGCACGGTGTCAATCGGGTCGGACTGCTCACCTTGTCCTTTGGTGTGCCAGGCAGCGGCAGAGGATCGGAAGCCACGCGGGAATTGCGGGAGCGGGCCAAAGACCTGGATTTCGTCCAGGCGCGTTGGCATTCGTTCGCGTCCAACGTCGTTACCAAGCGGTATGAGGATTGGATTTGTGTTTTGGAGCCGCACAGAGACGGTGTGTGGCATCTCCATGTGGTGGTGGCAACCAAAGTGGACATTCGCACCGGCACTGACATTGAAACTCTCACCAACTACAAGCTGCCCTACTGGTTGCGGCGCGGGAAGCAATTCCGCAATGAGGCGCTGGCGGCGGAATGGAGGTTGTTGCGGGAAACCTGCTGCAAGTATCGTTTCGGGCGGGCGGAACTGCTGCCGATCAAGAAAACCGGAGAGGCGCTGGCTCGGTATGTGGCCGGCTATTTGTCCAAGTCATTTGGACTGGTCCCGTCCGGGCGCAAAAACCGGCTGGTCCGATATTCCCGCAGCCTGAGCCAAGGATTCACCATGCTGTTCGCCCCCCACAACCTGGGCAACATGATTTACCAGACCCGGCTCAAGCTGGCGGCGTCCATGTTGCATTTTCAGGAGTATGGCGACTTTGCGGACTATTTCGGTTCACGCTGGCATTATTACCTGGGTGCCATTATCGCGGCCATCCCGATGCCGTTGGTGTTTGATAAGGGGGAGTTTGAAAACGGAGTGGCGGCGCTGATGTTGCGGGAGTTTGCCAAGGACCCGATGCCGTTCCTGGATGAGGCGGGGAAAAAGAAGATGATCGCGGCGCAGTCAGCGTTGTTGCGGAAATTCACGGACCTGGCGTGTGACGTGTCGGCGGAAAGGCGCTGGCAGGAATCGCAGCCAGCGGAAGCGGACAACATTGATGTGGGGCCAGTGACGGAAGCAGATTTGCAAGGCGATTTGATTGAAGCGACCGGGAACCCGTTTTGATTTCACCGTTGTGGCTGGACAAAGGCTTGCCAGAATTGGCTGTCTGTGGCACAGTTCGCGCATGAGCCAAAACTTCTATTTCGGTGTATTGGACGAAAGTCCCATTTCGGCAGAGTGCCCTATTCTGGTTTGGACAAAGCATAAGGCTGGGAAAGGAGCTTCATTTAATACCTATGATGATGCTAAAAACTACTTAGAAACACAGACTACTGAATGGCACAAGAATGTAGATAAAAAGACGGAAAAGCCTTTTGCCATTTATCAGTTGCTAGACGGAAAATGGTTGCCTGTTGAATACTTCGCTCGGCACCATCAATTACAGGCGGGAAAATGGGTCGCCGCTAAAAAGGTATGATCGAAATTGCCAGGCTTGACTCCAGTTTTGTTCAAGGCGCCGGTTCTTGAGTTTTGCCATCGGAAGCAAACGCAACATTGGTCGCCCATGTGCGAGATTTATCTGGATTTTTGGGTGGTTGGCGAATTAAGGCAGGCGATGAACAATCTTCCAAGTTCGTTTGTCTTGTAGGCAAGACCAAGACTCTTAGGAAGAAGTTGGCCAACTTTCATCGGGTCTCTTTCCTCGGCTATTTCCACCAAACCCGTACGAAGGAGACTTCGCATGATCCCCGTCTTAAGGCCGGCGTCACGGTCTTGGCTCAAGGCTTCCAAATCCTCCAGGAATCCGATGTCGATGGCAGAGAGCAGTCGGCGGAAAGTTTCCAGGTCAATCTTGCGCTCAACGAGTGCTGCGAAGACTTTCGCAACCATATATGGTTTTTCCAAATCATCAAGCTTGTCGAGGATGAGAACCACGGTATCAGAAAGTCTCTTGGCTTCTTTCGGATCATTGAGATGGTTTCGTGCGAATTCTTCGCGCTCGGCTTCGGTGAACCTAGGGCAACCCAAGATGAACCTCCCGACCTTCTGAAGGAACAATCGGTCACGAATTGTTGCGTACGTTTTGAACACGGCCATAAAGGTCTTGAGGTACGGCATTTCGATCAAAACGCCTGTATTTGTTAATATATCAAGATCGAGATCAATCAACTTCGCGGCGAGGTCTTTCGAGTCAGGACTACAGGCTGCCTCGACAATTATTTTACCAACGTCCGTTTGATGAGGTTGTTCCATAGAGGTTCGCACCCAGAGAGTGTCTCTGGGAAAGCCGGTTGTTTACTCGCCTCCGACTTTAGAGGATGCGTTAAGGGCTATTCTTCCGAGCCACTCGTAATCGGCTGATATGCGAGAGACATCCCCGTTTTTCTTGAGAAAGGAGACAATCCAAAGCAATTCATCCTCAGTCAGGTTGAACCACTCACCACGCAGGCGTTTTGGATCAAAACGGTCATGCAGTCGTCTTTCGTGGTCATCGGCAGCCGGTACGGAAAAGCGCAAAACAATTTCGGGGACTTCTGATTGTAGCGTGCGCTCGCGCTTGCCGGGAGTCTTGCTGCGCCCGATCTTGAAGGTTCCGTTACGGCGGTCCTCCATAATATATACGAATGAATCAAAACGGCTCTTGCTCAGTGCTTCTAGGCTCTCGTTCGCTGTCCGTTGTTCTGTCCTCTGGGCGAGTTCAAGGAGCTTCCTCTTTACAAAATCAGTTTTGCGGAATACACAGGGTAATGCCGCTTCTTTGACGAGATAACAATATTCATCATATCCACCGTATGGTCTCCTTGTGACGTAGCTTTCCATTGGTTCAGTTTCGACAACCAAATACTCTGAGGAAGCACGATATGAATCAGTGATGATCTTGTTATTGTGTGCTTTCTTGACCCAGGATTCGAGGCACTCGTCCACGGCACACAGATTGCCAAGGCGAAGATAGGTATGAAACGAATAATACAATCCGTGTGGCGCTCCATGGTTCGATGCCATTCGACCAACAGCATGATACAGCCGAAGCCGGGACTCCCACAGTTCCCCTTCAAAAAGTTGGTCGTAATAGACAGAGGCAAAGTAACTGCACGAGATCCCGCTAGATTCAAGTTTTTCTTCCCGCGCTAATTGTTGCACCTGTGAAATGACGTTCTCAATATCCGCTGATAGGAATTCTTTGTTGGGAATGTAACGAACGTTCCCTGGCGAAAGTGTTATGACATAGTCGGCACTGCATCCCTCTTGCCGGAATAGATTTGGCGGGCCGTCGCTCGTGGCGGCGATTGTTTCCGATGGCGCACGTCCATTCATGCGTGGAGCGTGCCACCACGACAGGGATATGAAAAGCCAAAATCCCTTGCGAACTGCGCAAGCTGTTCCTGGCGGTGGCGGCATTGGCACCTGTGTTGCGAGAGCGGCGGGGCGCAATCCAGGGGACAATGACGACACGACCAGGCACTTGTCGGGGCGGAGTGTTCGCGTGTTGGCAGTCGGCTTGGCCTTCATGCCTTGAGCAAGCCGGATGACGACACGGGAACATGGGGAAAATCTTGTCACGGCACTGGTATGCCAAGATCGCGGCAAATTTTTCGCGCAAGAAACTTGTTGATCTCAGAGTGCCGGGGCACCGCAGAGCGCCGATTTGAAGCCGGATTGCCCCACCATGAGTGGTCGCTGCCTTCGCGGATTAAAACGCATCCGTGGGCGGTAAGATGGCGGATGAGTTCCCGCCGTTTCACAGAAGGATGGCTTCCTCCTGGTATCCTTCCTGCGCGGCGGCCAGAGCGTCGTCGCGATTAAACTCCAACGCCTCCTTTAAAGCGGAGCGCAAGTTTTTCTGGAGCTCGGCGCGGGTCCTGCCCTGACAATTGACGCCGGGGATTTCCTCCACCCAGCCAATCCACCAAGGGCCGTCCTGTTTGATTACTGCCGTAAACTCACGATTCATGTTCATGAACAGTGCATGAAGATGAGACCGAAATCAATGTGGAAATAAATTCGTGATTCCAGACGCACAAGACTTTTCTCAGAGGTAAAGCGCTTTCCGGTCTGTGCTAGTATTTGTGCTAGAGTTGCCTCCATTTTGGAGACCTGCGCGGGCATTAATCGAAAGCGTTGAAAATGCATTTCAGCCAATAAAATCAAGGTGTTCATGGCAGTGGTGAGTGATGGAGAGTGAGGGGGAGAAATCGTGAAAAGTGCAATTTTGAGTCTAGCGCGTCTGCCAATTCCGCCACATCGGCCACCATTTATTATCAACCACTTACAACAGAGCATTATTTCTTTTTTTGCTTTATATCCCAGCTTTGTATCCCGTAACTTTGGGCCGTGAATCGAAAACAAAATGCTCAGCCAAACAAACGGAAGCGAGAGGAAAACTTGTCCAAGGATGGCAAGTGGCACTCATTTCCACGAGTGCCGCATCTGCTTCAATACGTCAGCAATGGAAATTACTATGGCAGAATAAAACTCAGCGGCAAGTTGATTCGAGAAAGTCTCGAAACTACCGTCTGGACGACGGCCAAACTCAGACTGGCGGATTTCCTCAAGGAGCGATTGGAGGGGCGAAACAAAGTCTCTCCTCCCCTTTTCAGCGAAGCGGTCGAGTTGTTCAAGAGGGGGCTTGAGAGCGACACCCGTATCAAGCCGCAGAGCAAAAAATACCGGCTGTGGTGCCTCAAAAGAATTGAAAAGTCATGGCCGGGCCTTTGGGAACATAGCCGGACACAGGCGAATTCAAGCGAACCGGTTTTGATTCAAATCCACTCATTGAAGCCATTTTGTTCCATTTGGACCGGCCAAAAATGAACCGAAATGGGTTCGTTTTAACGCATCTTGGAACCATCAAAAATTACATAAGTGCCTCAAGTTGAACTACTTCGGACTTTTTTAATTTGGGTTCGTTTTGCAAAAATACCTTTCTTGGCCCTCACGCCCTTTCCGACACCTCCATCATCATCGGGGCGGGAACGGCTTCACCCTGCCGCATTCGCTGCATCCGCTCCAATTGCGCCAAGGCGCGGTACAACTGCCGCTGCAACGTGGTCTCGTACCGCATAATTTTGTCCAGCACCGGCAGCGATGGAAGCACCGCCGCCGCCTGCCGCGCCTCCTCCTCTGCCGCTTCCCGCTTTTCGCAGTTCATCTTCTGCCATCCAAGCATACCCAATTGTCTGTCCAGGAAGGCCAGTGCTTGTTTTTTATTCCGCTCACGCAGCGTCGGCGCATCCAAACCGTCCTCATTCGCCTTCAATTTCACAAGGAGTTTTTCCAGGGACCGCGTCAGATGGTTTGGCTTTCCCCCAAAACCGTTGACTAAATCTTTGATTGCGGCCTCGGTCAATTCTCCCTCCGTCTCCACCCGGCTTCGGATTTCGCCGATGAAGGTTTGAAGGAAACGAATTCCCCACACCGACTCCTCCATGCTCGTGCTGGCATCTCCTGAAGAGTCCCAAAGCGCCCATCGCAATTGCATTTGCGGCCGGCTGCGCTGCCATGCTCCCTCGTCCACGCTCAGGGCTATTTCGCCCGATTCCGCCCTCAGCACACGGCGCAGCCGCCATTGCGCGGTGACTATCTGGTCCACCAGTATTTCCTCCACCGGGCCGATGGGACCATACTGCTGCCATAACCGCTCATAAAGCTCTTCCAATTCCCGGCGGCTCTCCTTGATATTCAAGCCGCTCACCAGGACCTCCTTGGAGAAAATGCCGTGCTTGAGCGCGTTCATTTTGGAGACTGCCCGGCCCTCCGGCGTTTTCGGCCCGGTGGATTTCTGGGCGTTGGCCCGGTTGGCGGCAATTTGTTCCGGGGATGTTGTTTTGTTAATAGCCTCACCGATATTTTCCGGTCCGGATTTGCCATTTTTGCCGTTGGCGTTGTCGGAATCTGAATTTAAATTTTTCATGCCACAAACTTTAGCAAAAGTAGTAATTTTTTATCGTATTGTCTCAAGTGAGACATTTACAACAACTTGGGTACAAATGGGATTTTCCAGAAAGCTCTGCAATGGCTCTGCAAGCGTCTTGCAATGGCCTTGCAACCAAAATGGCGGAAAATAGCTTGTCAAGGGTTTTTTGAAAAAAAACGACGATTTTTTCGCCCAACTATTCTCATTGCGGCCGAGTCTTCAAAAATGACCGCAGCGATGCCCGTTTTACCATCACCTTGCGAGGGCCAAGACTCTCAGCCTCCAGTTGTCGCCGGCGAATCAGATTGCGCACCGTCTGCTGGCTGACTTGGAGGATTTTAGCCGTTTTCGCCGTCGAAAAGAATTCTCCAGTCGGCAGCCTGACGACAAGAGGTTGCGGGCGCGCCGGCGGCATGCGGATCAGCCTTCCAAACACGGGGCTCCCACGCAAATCCTCCGCTTTGACCGCCCAACGATTCCATGGTCGGCGCCGGAGTTGCAATTTGCCGCAAAAAACCGCTCGTTTCACCGTCGTTGCGCTGCAAGAGAAAACAGCGGCTATTTCCTTCGGAGTGAACGTCTTTTGCTTGGGCAATTCTATTTTCTGCCTAGACTTGCGCAACTTGCCAAAAGGCATGCGCCGGTGCCGCTCATACGGCAATGCGAAGTTGGCTGCGTCAATGAGTGTATAAATCTCCTCTTTAGGAACGAATAGTCGTCTCGCCTGCCTGATTGCTATAAGGTTCTGGTTCTTAATCCAGCGCAGCACGGGTGTTTTGGAAAAGCCAAGCCAGATGGCAAGTCTTCGGGCGGTCACCCGCGGCGGCAACGCGCTGGTTGCCTCCATCAGCGCGTCGGCCCGCTCGCGGATGGAATCCAGCGCGGGACAACTCTCCCATCGCTCGTTTGTTGACACGTTACGTCCTGATTGCTGTTCAGCAGGGCCCGCTTCTGGTTCACGGGACGCGGCCACTCTGGCAGCCGCGGTTTGAGTTGTCAAGTCAGCGTTTTGCGGTTTTTCCTTCACCGCAACGGCGATGGCCGTGGCGGCCCGGCGCTTGCTCAGGCGCTGCTGGCGGGCGCCCTCCAGTTTGGGCTCCCGCGCGGCGAAGATTTCTTGCTCACGCGCGGCCAGCTTGTCGGTCGGCGTCATGTAACCGATGTTCGCGACCCCATCATCCGAAACAACGGCTCCAAGATGTTACTGATCTCCCTAGTCTCCATTGCCTTTCGGCTTTTTGTCCCCTGTCACCTGCGCGTGAACCACTTTGATCCGCGAGCCGCATATATATAGTCTCCATTGCCTTTCGGCGTTCTGTCCCCCCGTCACGTTTCTGATTTCATCGCCTCGTTTCCAGACAAGGGGTCTCCATTGCCTTTCGGCGTTCTGTCCCCCCGTCACCTAAATGTTTGGATGGTGACGCTTTGGGGTTTGGTTCTCGTCTCCATTGCCTTTCGGCGTTCTGTCCCCCCGTCACCTGAGAATCCGGTTGAAGGCCGATCCGGGCCTGGTTGGTCTCCATTGCCTTTCGGCGTTCTGTCCCCCCGTCACTTAATCCTGTCAATCCTGTCAATACTTTATTGGGTCGCGGGTCTCCATTGCCTTTCGGCGTTCTGTCCCCCCGTCACGGGCGCGGGCTGGCGCGGTATTGGGGGCGGTCGGCGTCTCCATTGCCTTTCGGCGTTCTGTCCCCCCGTCACTCTTTGACGATTCGTGGAACGACTTCAGGGTGCTTTTTCGGTCTCCATTGCCTTTCGGCGTTCTGTCCCCCCGTCACACAGATTTCGAGGGTGGCAGTTGGTAAAAAAAGTCGGAAGTCTCCATTGCCTTTCGGCTTTTTGTCCCCTGTCACCCTCGCACCACTTCGACCTAATCACCATCCGGCAGAATTGTCTCCATTGCCTTTCGGCTTTTTGTCCCCTGTCACCAACCAATGA
>JBEKOF010000151.1:0-13003 GCA_049522055.1 Verrucomicrobiota bacterium
TTGAAATGTTCGCGCACGCGGTTGGCGCCGGCCATGAGATCGAAAATATCCGCGGAGCTTTCGAGGCTGAAAAGCCCGGCGGCCTCCTGGCGGGTGATTTCCCCGCCGTCCAGAACGCGCTGCGTGAGGTCGGAAATCCGGGATAAACCCGTTGCGTCAACCAATTTGGCACTCATGGTTGACAGAATAATGTGAGCGCGGCGAATGTTCAAGGATCGTTTTTAACCTGCGCCTCCATCGCGTATTCGTGGATTGCCAAAATCCCTCTCGCAAAAGCAGGGCGGTTCAGGTATGTTTGACTCCATGAACAGTGTTTTGGAAATTGAGATGGCGCTGGGGCAATTGCCGCCGCAAGAGCGGTGGGAAATCGCCCGTTGGCTGTTGGATGACTTGCAGGAAGGCACTCTCAGCCACCCTCAAAGCGCAAGCTCCGGCGACAACGGCCAACAGACTCCGCCGCTGCCTGATTATTCCGCCCGCCGCCGCCAAATTTTCGGCAGCAAGGTTCTGCCGAACATGGTCCTGGCTTCTCGCGCGGAAGAACGCTTTTGAAGACTTACGCTGATACCAGCTTCCTGTTTTCGCTCTACGCAACGGACGCGAATTCGACCAGGGCCGATGCGTGGCGTCAGGCCAATCCCGCCCCGTTGCTTTTCACCGCCTTTCCTCGTCTCGAATTGCGCAACGGGCTGAGTCTGGCCTTGTTTCAACAACGGCTGACCCTCCAGGAGGTTCAAGCCGCCTGGCAAGAAGTGGAAGGCGATTGTGCCGCCGGATTGCTGGTGGCTCGTGGCGGGCTTTGGCATCGCGTGATCGTGGAGGCAGAAGCGGCGGCCCTCAACCAAACGCCGATTGTGGGTTGCCGCACGCTGGACGTTTTGCATGTCGCCGCCGCCAGGCTCATCGGCGCAAAGGAGTTTTGCACCTTCGACGCGCGCCAATCCAGTTTGGCCGGGCGGGTAGGACTAACCCCCGTCTCTCCGTAGCTCGTTCCTACAAGCTGCCGGAGCTTGCCGGGAATGGCGATTGTCTTGCAAATCTGCCGCGGATGTAATCCATTGGCGGCATGAAAACGCTTTCGGTAAGAGTGCCGGAGCCGCTGGCCGTCTGGCTGGACCGCTAGGCAGACGCCTTGGGCTGCTCGCAGTCCGATTTGGTTCGCCAGGCGCTGGAAGAGCATCGTCAAAAAAGCGGGCAGGCGAATAATTGCCGGGAGCGCCTGGCGGCGTTGGGCGGATTCTTCCACGGCCCTCGGGACGTGTCCACCAATCCAAGGCATTTTGCCGGTTTTGGAAAATGATCGAAACGCTCGTGGACACCGGACCGTTGGTGGCATTTTACTCGACGCAGGATGCCTGGCACGAATGGGTGCTGGAACAAATCACCCGCTACCGCCGCCACGGACGCCAAATTATCCCGCTGCTCTCGCCGGGCTTCTGAACAATCATTTTGTTTTCCGCATCGTTTTTGGGCTTGCCCATTTTGGGCGTGTCGGTTTGACTAAAACCATGACAGAACGATTTTATATCACACGCCGGTCTTTTCTCTCCAAATGCACCGCCACCGCCGCCGCCACCGGCCTGCCGTTGTGGATGATCAAAAGCGAACTGGCCGCCGCCCAGGAAGTCACCCCCGCCCCGCGCAGCGCCAACGACCAGCCCGGCATCGCCCTGATCGGCTGTGGCAGCCAGGGAAGCGGTGACGCCAGCGCGGCCCGACGCCATGGGAACATCGTCGCCGTATGCGACGTGGACCAGGGCCACGTGGATAGAGCCGCGAGCAGGCTCGGCGCGAACGGCAAAGCGCCCGACAAATTCACCGACTTCCGCAAAGTCCTGGATCGGAGCGACGTTCAGATCATCGTCATGGCCACGCCGGACCATTGGCACACGCACATCAACATGGCGGCGGCCAGGGCCAAGAAGGACATTTATGGCGAAAAACCGCTCACCCTGACCGTGGACGAAGGCCGGCGGGTCATTAAGGCGGTGCGCGACAACAAGGTGGTCTTCCAAACCGGCACCCAGCAGCGCAGCAGCCAGCGCTTCCACAAAGCGTGCGAACTGGTCCGCAACGGGCGCATCGGCAAACTCAAGCAGGTGGAGGTCTTTGTCCCCGCCGGCCTGCGCGCCGGCCCGTTCCAAACCGCGCCGGTGCCGGAAGGATTCAATTTCGACTATTGGCTCGGTCAGGCCCCCCAGGTGGAGTATATGAAGGAGCGCTGCTTCAGCACCTTCCGCTGGTGGTGGGATTACGCCGGCGGCCCGGTGACCGATTGGGGCGCACACCACAACGACATCGCCCGCTGGGCCATCGGACAGGATGGCCCGCAGGCCATCGAAGCCAAAGTGATCACCGGCCCCATCCCCGGCGGCTACACGACCCCCAGCGAATACGAAGCGACGCTGACCTGGGCCAACGGCGTGACGCAAATCATCAAGACCACTTTGGACGACGATCCATTTGGCACGATCCTCAAGAAGGATGGCCAGCGCAACGGGATAAAATTCATCGGCGCCGACGGCTGGATTTGGGTCAACCGGGCCGACCTTTCCGCGAGCAATGACGACATCCTGAACACTCCTTTGCCTGACAACGCGATCCATTTGGAAGTCAGCGGCGACCACATGGGCAACTTTTTCGACTGCGTACGTTCGCGCAAAGACCCCATCTCCAAAGTGGAAGACGGCCATTGTTCGGCGGTCATCGGCCATCTGATCATCATCGCGCTGCGCACGGGCAAGAAGCTGGATTGGGACCCGGCGAAGGAGCAATTCACCGGGGAAGGCGCCAAGGAAGCGTCCGCGTATTTGGCCCGCGAGATGCGCAAGCCTTACGACTACACTTTCGCCGGTTAACTCATCGCGCATCGTGCAACACGAAAACCGTCTTTTCCCCGCCGGCGCGCAGGCGCGGGCCGCCACTTCATCCGGCTGCGTCCTGTATCGTCCAAAATCAACAACCCAATTATCATCACCCATTAAACCCGTCACCGAGTTATGAATAATCAAGACAAACCAGCGGCGGCCCAACTCCCGTCTTACATCACCAGCGCGACGCCCAACCCCCCGGGGAAGCGGGCGCCCTGGTACGCCAATACGGCGCCGACCTATGCGGGCATCTTTCTCTGGTTTGTCTTCTGGCAGGACGCGGTCAATGCGCCGAACGCGGGCGGCCTGCTCTCGCGCGGGGTGGGTTGGGCGCTGCTGAGCCTGGTGCTGGCGGCGTTGGTCTGTCATTTCCTTTTTTACTTGGTTCCGGGGCTGTTGGGGATGAAAACCGGCCTGCCGCTTTATATCGTGGGCACTTCGACCTTTGGCTCGCAGGGCGGTTTTTTGATGCCGGGGTTCCTGATGGGCGTGCTGCAATTCGGCTGGGTCGGCGTCAACATCTTTTTTTCGTCGAAGCTGCTGGCTTCCTGCCTGGCGCTGGCGCAGGTCAACGTGCCGTCCCAGATCATTATGGTGGCCTGGGGTTTGCTGGCCGGCTTCGTCGGCCTAAAGGGGATCCAGTATGTGGCCAAGGTGGCCACTTACCTGCCGCTGATTCCATTGGCGATCCTGCTGATCCTCCTGGCGAAAACGGCGGGCACCATCGGGGATTTTGACCCGCAGATGTTGATCGTTCTGCACAAAAGCCTTGTGCCGGACGCCCCGGCAGCGCTGAGCACCTTCGGCGTGCTGGCGTTTATGATGACCTTCGTGGTGGGCTTCTTTGCCACGGCGGGGGCGGCCGGAGTGGATTTTGGGACCAATAGCCGGGACAAAAATGACGTGCAGATGGGCGGCCTGGTTGGCGTGGCGCTGGCTATCGTTGTGACGGCGGGCATTTCGCTGCTGGTGGTGGCCGGCACTTACGGCTCGCCCGAGTTCAGCAGGGCCGCGGTGGCGGCGGCGCCCAAAACCAATCCGCCGAGCCTGATTATTCTCCAGACGCCCGATTTGATCACCGTCCTAAGGCACAGGAGCGCGGGGGTGATGATGTTCCTGCTGGCGCTGTCGGCCTTTCCGGCGGCGTGCTTCTCGGCGTTTATAGCCGCCAACAGTTTCAAGACCACTTTGCCTAAGGTGAATCCGTTTGTTTCCGTTGGCATCGGCACGGTGGTGAGCATTGTGCTGGCGATTACCGGTCTGGCTGGCAAGGCGATCATCGTTTTCACGATCATCGGCGCCTCCTTCGGTCCCATTTGCGGCGCGATGATGGTGGACTACTTGCTGGCCGGGGGCAACTGGCCCGGTCCGCGCGCGGGCTTCAACCCGGCTGGCTGGCTGGCCTGGCTGGCGGGCTTCGTGGTGGGCATCCTGCCCATCTTGCACATTTATGCGGTCCCGGCCGCCCCCGTTGCCGCGTTCCTCGTCGGCGCCGTGGTTTATTTCGTGTGTTCCAGGCTGGGCCTGCAATCACAGGTCATTCCGCTGCCCTCCAAGCCTCAACCTGCTTTATGAAATTGAGCTTCTTTCCGCCCGGGAAATGGCGGACGGCCCTTGCGCTCATCGCCGTGAGCGCCGGCTTGACGGCGCCGCCGACCCTGCGCGCCCAAGCCCCGCCTGCCGGCGCGGGCACGAACGATTTGGTCCCCCTTAAACTCAAGCTGCCCGAACCGGCGTATGTGGGCACCCCCAAAGACATTCCCATCGGCTCCAATGTCGAAGCGCCTTCCAAAACCCCGCGCCCGCCGCTGCTGGTTCCCAAGGACGTGAAGAATGTGGCGCCGGCGAGCCAAATCACTTGCAGCGACCCCAACGCCACGCCCGCCGCGCTGGCCAAGCTGACGGACGGCGACAAGGAGGCCATTGACGCCAGCATTGTCCTGCTGCGCAAAGGCACCCAATGGGTGCAGTTCGACCTGGGCGCGCCCCAGGAGATTTTCGCTGTCGCCATCTGGCACGCGCATGACCAGCCCAAGGTGTATCACGGGGTCATCGTCCAGGTGGCCGACGACGCGGCCATGTCCGTCAATCTGCGCACCATTTTCAACAACGACACCGAGAACGCCTGCCAGCGCGGCGCGGGCACGGACCGCGAGTATTTCGAAACCAACCAGGGCAAGCTCATTGACGCCAAAGGGGTCAAGGCCCGCTACGTGAGGCTTTACTCCAGGGGCAGCACCGACAGCGCGCTCAACGAATACACCGAAGTGGAGATTTACGCGCGGCCGGCACAGTAGGCGCCAGGCAAGTCAAATATATTTCATTCCCGTCACTGGCGCTCCGCCACGTGAAGATCGCGGACCCAGATGTTGCGGAAACGAACCGGGTTGCTGTTGTGGCTCTGCAGCTCGATGAACGCCTCCGGCGGATGGGGGTGGTAGAAGGACTGGGCCCGCCAGGCCACCCCGCCGCCAATGCCGTCGGTGCTGCCGATCAACTCGGTCCGGTGCTGCACCACCACGCCGTTGAAGAGCACCGTCACACAGGCCTTCTGAATCAGTCCATTGGTGGCGTCCCAGCGCGGGGATTCCCAGATAATGTCGTAGGTTTGCCATTCGCCGGGCGGCTTGGAGGGGTTGACCAGCGGTGGCATCTGCCCGTAAACCGCGCCCGCCTGGCCGTCGGGATAAGTCTTGTCCTGGTAGGAATCCACGATCTGGACCTCGTACATGTTGTTGATGAGAATGCCGCTGTTGCCGCGGGACTGGCCGTGCAGGTTCCCCGGTGGATTCGGCTCGGCAAATTCCACATGCAACTGGAAATCGGCCCACTTGCCGCGCGTGCGGATGCCATCGCGGCCGGTCACTTCCATATATCCGTCCTGCACCTTCCAAGCTGCGTTGCGGCCGTTTTCGCTTTGCCATTTCGAGAGGTCCTTGCCGTCAAAGAGCATCTCCGCGTCCGAGGGCGCCGGAGCGCCCTGGCTGAAGGCCGCCCCCGGCGTGACGACCGGCGGCTGGGGACGATCCGGATCGTGCATGTGCCATTTGCCCCCGGGAAGCATCGGCGTGTCTTTGAAGCCTTCAATCCGCTCCGCCGGGCCGCCAGCTTCAGGGGCCCCGTTGGTTTGGCTGGGAGACGAACACGAACACCATGTCATGGCGAAGGCTCCGAGGATCGCGAGAGGCCCCCCCAGACGGATAGGAATACAATGGACGTTTTTGGGTTTCATACGGCACAGAGCATGACCGGTTCCCCGCAAATTTGCCAGTAAAAAAAATTGGACGCGCGCATCGAAGGCAACGCAGGCCCGACCGGGGCGATCAGTTCTTTCAAGAACTCGCTTGATTTGCGGGACACTCGTTCTATTTTCGCCGGATGTTGGAATCGTCATCCTTTTTGCCCGGCCCGGCCCCCGCGCCGGAGCCGCAGGCCGCCGCCGCCGCGGGCGGCGCCTCATTTTCCGTTGGCTCCGGGGATTCGTTCGTCCATCGCCATATCGGTCCCAGCGCGGAGGAAACCGCCAAGATGCTCGGCGGGCTTGGTTTCGCGGACCTGGATTCCTTTATCGCCAAGGTGGTGCCGCCGCGGATTCGCCTGCCGGAGCCGCTCCGGCTGCCCGCAGGCCGCGGCGAACAAGATGTGCTGGCCGAATTGCGCGACATCGCCGGCCAAAACCAGGTTTTCCGCTCGTTCATCGGCATGGGGTATTCGGACTGCTTCACCCCGCCCGTCCTGCAGCGCAACATCCTGGAGAACCCCGGCTGGTACACCCAATACACGCCCTATCAGGCGGAGATTTCCCAGGGCCGGCTGGAGGCGCTCTGGAACTTCCAGACGCTGACCTGCGAATTGACCGGGCTGCCCATCGCCAACGCTTCGCTTCTGGATGAAGCCACCGCCGCGGCGGAAGCCATGCTGTTGTGCCATCACGCCAAACCGGGGCGCGCCGCCTTTTTCGTGTCGCAAACCTGCCATCCCCAGACCATCGAAGTCGTGCGGACACGCGCCCTGCCGCTGGGCATCGAAATCCTGGCCGGCGACCACCAAACCTTCCAGTTCAGCGACCGGGTTTGTGGCGCGCTGGTGCAATACCCGGCCACCGACGGCGCGATTTTTGATTACGAGGATTTCGCCCGCCAGGCGGCCGCCGCCGGCGCGCTGCTGGCGGTGGCGGCGGATTTGCTGGCGCTGACGCTGTTGCGGCCGCCGGGAGAATTTGGGGCGGACATTGCCCTGGGCAGCGCGCAGCGTTTCGGCGTCCCGCTCGGCTATGGCGGGCCGCACGCCGCGTATTTTGCGACGCGCGAGGCGCTCAAGCGATTAATCCCCGGACGCCTGGTCGGCGAGTCCCGGGACGCGCAAGGCCGCCCCGCCCTGCGGCTGGCGCTGCAAACCCGCGAACAACACATCCGGCGCGAAAAGGCCACCAGCAACGTCTGCACCGCCCAGGCCCTGCTGGCCAACATGGCGTCCCTCTATGCCGTCTATCACGGGCCGGAGGGGCTGAAGGCTATCGCCCGGCGAATCCGTTTGTTGACAAGGCTGCTCGCCGAAGGCCTGGCCCGGCTTGGATTCCAGGCCGGACCTCCCGGCGGCGGGCATTATTTTGACACCCTCAGGGTCAGCCTCGGCGACAAGCCGGCCGCCGCCCTGGCGCAAATGGCGCAAGCGCGCCGCATGAATTTCCGGGTGTTCGACGCCGGCGCGGTGGGAATTTCGCTCGATGAAACCACCTCCGAGAAGGATGTGGCCGGCATCCTGGCCGTCTTCAACGGCGGCAAGGCGCCCCCTTTTTCGCTGGCCGAAGTGGCCGCCGAGCTTTCGTCCGATTACCCCGCTCCCCTGGCGCGCGCCAGCGGCTTTTTGCGGCAAGCCGTCTTCAACCGCTTCCATTCCGAAACGCAAGTGCTGCGCTACATCCGCGGCCTGGAGGCGCGCGACCTCTCGTTGACCACGTCCATGATCCCGCTCGGCTCCTGCACCATGAAACTCAACGGAACGGCGGAAATGCTGCCCGTTTCCTGGCCGCAATTCGCCCGGCTCCATCCCTTTGCCCCCTTGAGCCAGACCCGCGGCTGGCAGGAGATTTTTCGCCAGTTGGAACAGTGGCTGGCGGAGATCACCGGTTTTGCCGGCGTCTCCCTTCAGCCCAATTCCGGCGCGCAAGGCGAATACGCCGGCCTGCTTGTCATACGTAAATATCATGCCGCGCGCGGCCAGGCGCATCGCCAGGTCTGCCTGATCCCGGCCTCCGCCCACGGCACCAATCCCGCCAGCGCCGCCATGGCGGGTTTGAAAATTGTCTCCGTGGCCTGCGACACGCTGGGCAATGTGGACCTGCCCGACTTGCGCGCCAAGTGCCAGGCGCATCGGGAGGACCTGGCCGCCCTGATGGTCACCTATCCCTCCACGCACGGCGTCTTCGAGGAGAGGATCGCTGAGATTTGCAAAATGGTCCACGACTGCGGCGGGCAGGTCTATATGGACGGCGCGAACATGAACGCCCAAGTCGGCCTGTGCCGTCCGGCGGACATCGGCGCCGACCTTTGCCATCTCAACCTCCACAAGACCTTCTGCATTCCCCACGGCGGGGGCGGGCCGGGCATGGGGCCGATTTGCGTGGCCGAACATCTGGCCGCGTTTTTGCCGGGCCACCCCGTCGTCAATCTGGGCGGCGAGGACCCCATCGGCGCCGTCTCCGCCGCGCCCTGGGGCAGCGCCGGGGTTCTGACCATTCCGTGGGCCTATATTTCGCTCATGGGCGCGCGCGGGCTGGCCCAGGCCTCAAAACTCGCCATTCTCAACGCCAACCACATCGCCCGCCGTTTGCAGCCCTATTTTCCCGTGCTCTACAAAGGCCAAAACGGATTCGTCGCCCACGAATGCATCGTGGACTTGCGCCAGTTCAAAAGCGTGACCGTGGAGGATGTGGCCAAGCGCCTGATGGATTACGGCTTTCACGCCCCGACGGTTTCTTTCCCCGTGTCCGGCACGCTCATGATCGAGCCGACCGAAAGCGAATCCCTGGAGGAACTGGACCGTTTCTGCGACGCGCTCATTGCCATCCACGCCGAGATTGCGGCCATCGAATCCGGCGCCGCCGACCCGCAAAACAACCTCCTCAAAAACGCGCCGCACACCGCCGAATCGCTCATCCGCGACCCATGGGACCGCCCCTATTCGCGCGAGCAGGCGGCCTATCCCGCCCCCTGGACGCGCACGCACAAATTCTGGCCCGCCGTCGCCCGCGTGGACAACGTCCACGGCGACCGCAACCTGGTCTGCTGCTGCCCGGCCTGACGGACTTGGTCCGCAACTGCCAGGCGTGGAGGACTTGGTCTGCATTCGCTGACTAGGTACAAAATCAGCGCTTTTTGGCGTTGTCCTCTGCCTTGCAAATAAGCCACCCACTTAATCCAACATTGCCTCTGTAGAGCAAAAAGCCTTGCAAAATCCCGGCAATTCCCCAAAATGCTCCCGTAACTGACTCATTGGCTGCAATTCTGAGATTGTGACACGCACTGTCCGGCTTGTGGGGCGAAAGCCGGACGGGGACAAAACCATGTCGCCTCCCAAACGATGAGCATTGGAGTCAAAGGCAACGCGGGTGCGCAGGCCAAAGCGGGGTCAGACGTTGAAGAGCTTGGCTTTTGCCATTAGAACTTCGCTTTTCTGCGGCGTTCGCGGGCAGTCTTTGTAGGCCTGGAGCGTGTTGTCACCGCCTTTTTCGCTTTCCACCTCGTCCGTCTTCACCATCACCATACCCCGCCCTGAATCCAAAAAGGAGTTCCCAGAGAACATTATGAAAACAAAGCATCGAATCCTGCCATGGCTGGCGCTGCTGGCGCTGGCCTTTGTCAACCTTCAACCCTCCACCCTCCTGGCCCAAGGCACGGCCTTTAGCTATCAGGGGCAATTGTACAGCGGCGGCGCGCCCGCCAACGGCAGTTACGACCTGACGTTCACGTTGTTCGACACCAACCCCGGCGATGTCGCCATTGCCGGACCGCTGACCAACACCGCCACCGCCGTCAACAACGGCCTGTTCACCGTCACGCTCGACTTCGGCCCCGGCGTATTCAGCGGCGCGAGCCGCTGGCTGGAGATTGGGGTGCGAACCAATGGCGGCGGCAGTTTCACCACGCTCGCGCCGCTCCAGCCGGTTTTGCCGGCGCCCTACGCGGTCATGGCCAACAACGCGAGCAACCTGCTGGGCAATTTGCCCAGCGCGCGATTGAGCGGGCCGATTCCCGCCAGCCAGTTGAGCGGCTTGGTGCCGCTGGCCCAATTGCCCGGCGCGGTGGTGACGAACAATGCCGCCGGCATCAGCTTGAACGGCACCTTCAGCGGCAACGGCGCGGGCTTGACCGGCGTGCCCGGAAGCATTCCGTGGGTGAACGGTTACGGCACCAGCCAGCAGGCGCAGCCCAACACCGGCTACATCGCCAGCAACGCCGCGCTCGTGTCCATCACCCTGCCGGCTGCGCCCAACTTGGGCGACATCGTGAGCGTGTCGGGCGTCGGCAGTGGCGGATGGCAGACTCTTACTTGGCAACTTTCCACCAACCAATACCTGTTTACCGGTTACGAAACAAATATCACTCTGCCCCCAGGCACATACGACATCACAGCCTACGGCGCTCAAGGCGGCATCGGCGGCGTCAGCAACGGCGGACAAGGGGCCGAGATGGAAGGCGAATTTTCCTTCTCAGGGCTGACGACACTCACTCTGCTGGTGGGCGGCGCTGGCGGTGTCGGCTCTGACATCGAGGGCTGCTGCGGCGGCGGCGGCGGCGGTGTCGCTGGCGGCGGCGGCGGCGGGTTTCTGGGCAACGGCAACAGCAGCTTGAATTGCGGCGGTGGATCTAGTTTTATAGCCGGCGGCGCCGGCGGCAGCGCGGCGGTGGTGGCGGTTACAGCGGAGGAGGAGGCGGGGATGGATCCATGTCTCCCGATTATTCCGGCGGCGGCGGTGGTTCTTATATCGCCCCATCGGCGATAGGGATTGGCACAGAACTGCCCAGCGTTAAAATCGACAACGGTGAAGTTGACATTGTTGCAATGAGTCCGGTCGTAGTAAGCAATTTCGCCGGAGGCCAGAATAGCGCCATTGAATTGCAATACGTTGGCAACGGCCAGTGGCAGCCCTTGAATTCTGTCGGCACCATCAGCGCCTTCCTGGGCGGCTGCAATGGCAATTCCATCCAGACGAATGCTTACCAGTCCTTCCTCGGCGGCGGCGGGGATAATTCCATCCAAACGGGTGCTCACGATTCCTTCCTCGGCGGCGGCGAGACCAATTCCATCCAGGGGGGGCGCCGCCTATTCCTTCCTCGGCGGCGGCCAGGGCAATTCCATCCAGGTGGATTCTTTCGGTTGCTTCCTCGGCGGCGGCTATGGTAATTCCATCCAGCCGTATACTTACGATTCCTTCCTGGGCGGCGGCGATGGTAATTCCATCCAGTGGGTCGTTTACGATTCCTTCCTGGGCGGCGGCGGTGGTAATTCCATCCAGCTGAATGCTTACGGTTCCTTCCTCGGCGGCGGCGAGGGCAATTCCATCCAAATGTCTGCCGGTTCGTCCTTCCTGGGCGGCGGCGACGGCCATTCCATCCAGAGCAATGCCTGCAATTCCTTCCTGGGCGGCGGCAGCCAGAACACCGCTGGCGGCACCAATGCCACGCTGGGCGGCGGCGCCCAAAACTCCGCCAGCGGCGCGGGAGCCTTCATTGGCGGCGGCGGTTACGACGGCAGCACCTTCCTTAGCAACACGGCCAGCGGGCCGTCTTCGCTCGTTGCCGGAGGCACGCAAAACATGGCCAGCGGCTCGCGCAGCACCGTGGGCGGCGGCCATGACAATTCGGCCACCAATTGGTACGCCACCGTCCCCGGCGGCGCTTGGAACATTGCCGGCGGACAGGGCAGCTTCGCCGCCGGCCAAGCCGCCCAAGCGACCAACGATGGTTCATTCGTTTGGAACTGCGATTACGGTCATCCTCTTGCCACCACGGCGGCCAATCAATTCATCGCCCGCGCCAATGGCGGTTTCACCTTCTACACGAGCACAACAAACGGCGCGACCCTTGCCTCCGGCAGCGGCAGTTGGACCATGCTCTCGGACCGCAACGCCAAATCCGATCTGGAGCCGGTTAATGCCCGGAGCGTGCTGGACAAGGTGGTCGCGCTGCCAGTGACCACCTGGCGCTACAAGAGCCAGGATGCCGCCATCCGTCACATCGGCCCCATGGCCCAGGACTTCAAGGCCGCCTTTGGCGTGGGCGAAAGCGACACGGGCATCACCACCGTGGACGCCGAGGGCGTAGCCTTGGCCGCCATCCAGGGCCTGAACCAGAAACTGGAAGAAACCCGCGCCGAAAACGCGGACTTAAAAGAGCAGCTCAAGCAACTCAAGGCCTTGGTCCTTCAATGCACGGCAAATCAGAAAGGAACGCAGCCATGAAAAAGCAAATCCTTATCCTTTGTCTGCTCACTTCTGCCTTCTGCCTTCAGGCGTGGGCGCAGGACTATTCAATAGACTGGTTCAAAATTGCCGGCGGCGGCGGGACCAGCACCAACGGCCAATACAGCATCACCGGCACCATCGGCCAGCACGATGCCGGCGCCACCATGAGCGGCGGCAATTATGCGCTGACGGGCGGTTTCTGGAGCCTGATTGCCGTGGTGCAAACGGCGGGGATGCCCGCGTTAAGCATCACGCGCTCCGGCAGCAGTGTCGTTGTCTCCTGGCCGAACACCGCCGCCTGCACGTTGCAGCAGAACAGCAATGTTGCGGCCCCGGCGGGTTGGGCCACCAGCGGCTCTTCTATTACTTGCGCCAACGGCACCAACAGCATCACCCTCACGCCAGCCGCCGGAAGCCTGTTCTTCCGCCTGCGAAGCCCATGACATAAGCACTATTCTGTTTCCGACAATGGCGGGGCTTGGCCAGGTCCTGGCTTTGGTTGTAGCAGAGCTTAGCCCAAGTTCGTCAGTCAGGGGGGCGATTCGCTAATTTTGCAGAGGCGGTTTTTGTAAGCCGTTGATTTGCCGCAGTTGATTTTGGAGGGGGCCGCGTTTTTGCCATGTAGTCCCGAAGAGCCTATTGCCAGGGCGAAGTCAAATCTGTCACA
>JBEKOF010000152.1:0-10736 GCA_049522055.1 Verrucomicrobiota bacterium
TTCTTTCCAAATCCGCCGCGGCCGCGCCGCTGCCCGCCCAAAAAAAGCCGCCGCCTCCGGCCGCGCCGCGGGACAGGGTCATCCTGATCCACGGCTTGGGACGCTCTCCCCTGAGCATGATCTGGCTGCAATGGACCCTGGAGCGTGCCGGCTATCAGGTCACCAACCTCCGCTATCCGTCGCGCGGCTCCGACGCCCTGCCAAGAGCATCGGAGCGCCTGGATCAGGCAATTCACTCCCAAAACCAAACCATCCCCGGCCAAATTCATTTTGTCACCCACTCGCTGGGCGGCATTGTGCTGCGCGACTTTTTGGCGGGGCATGCCCTCACCAATCTTGGGCGTGTGGTCATGCTGGCCCCGCCTAATCACGGCAGTGAACTGGCGGATTATTTGAAAAAGTGTTGGCTGGGCCGGTTCATTCTCGGTCCGCTGGGATGCCAATTGGGCACCGCCGCCGCGGACTTGCCGGCGCGGCTGGGGCCGGCTGATTTCCAACCCGGCGTAATCGCCGCCGACGGCCCCGACATTCCTTGGAATTGTCTTCTGTTCCACGGACCGAGCGACGGATTAGTCTCCGTGCAAAGCGCCAAACTGGAAGGCATGGCCGATTTTCTGGTCGTCCATGGCAGCCACACCTGGATCATGTGGCGCGCGGATACCGCGCGGCAAGTGCTCTCCTTCCTGCGACACGGCCGTTTCGCGCGGCCGGAGAAACCATAGGTCGCAAGCGCGATGGCCGCGCCGAAAACTCCACAGGATTATCCCCCAAACTGGAGGCCGGGGTCTTCCTTGAGCATCACATCCAGGTTCGGCCAGCGCACGTCGTTTATGGCGTAAAAGGCGTTCAAATAGACGGAGACTTCCTCGGCCGGATATTTCGACAGCAGCAGATCCACCGCCGCTTTGAGCGCGGCCTGGTCCATCGTCGCCGGGAGATCGTCCACCGCGCCATCCTTGTGCGCCACGCCCAGCTTGTCCAAAAAGTCCTTGAGCATCGGTAGCTTCTCCCGCATCAGCCAGTCGCGCAGCAAGTTGGCCGCGATCAATTCCAGGCGCGGGCGGCTGAGCATGGACGCCATTTCGGCGTGGCGCGCGGCCCGCGGGGTGCGCTCGTAAAAAGCCGGACGGAGCTTGCGCGCCTCGGCCACGGCGCAGAGGGCCGCGCGGTAGAGCTCCCGGTTGTTCTCGTGCGCGTGTTCCAGGATGTGCGCCGCCAGGGGCGGCGACATGAAGCCGAAAATTTCGTGAGAGCTTAGCATAAATGGTTTTGTCCGCCTGGATTAGCGGCCTCCCCAGACCCAGTCCCCGTTTCCCCCGGCGTCGGTCGGCACGCCGCCGTTGTCCTTTTCGTCCCAGCCAACGGAATAAAGAACGAAATTCCCCTGTCCGATGTGGCGGTAGAGCAACGGCCCCCCGTTGATGGGGTCCACCGGCAGTACGGGGATGAACTGCGGGGCAAGTACGTCGAGGCTGTCGGGATACAACCCGCGCCCCAGGCGGAAGCGTTCCAATGCGCAAACCACCAGCGTCTCATTGACCAGCGCCTGGACGCGCGCGGCCGCGGGCAACGCCGCCACTGATTGCGGCGTCGTCAGCTTTGCCAGCATGGAAAGAGGGGAACGCTGAGTGAAATTGGTCAGCATTTGCTGCCGGGCCTCCTCCACCTGATGCGGACGAACGATGCCCAGGGTGCGATCCACCGAGTTAATCGCCCCCTGGCTCAGGGTGGCCATGCGCTCGATGTTCTGATAGACCCATCCCGCCGGCATGAATTTGAAGACCAGATATCTGCGATTCCTCATTTTTTCCAAAAGAGTCCTGGAGCCGCCCCCCAGTCCCAGCGCTTGTGCCACCTCCGAACGCGGGGCCGTTGCCAGGAATTGGCATTCCCACGCCCGTTCGGATTCCATCGCGCTCCAAACCAGCGTAAAGATATCCACATGGCTGAGTTGATCTTGCAGCACCGTCAACTGCGGCTCACCCCAGGCCTGCAATCGCAAACCAAACGCAATCGTTTCGGCGTGCAATCCCCTCAACGCGGTGATCCCCGAAGCCCACGCCAGCGTCACGGGCTTGGCGCCGGGCCTGGCCAGAGAGTCCAGGAGATCATCGAGCAGGGTTAAATCGGCCAGGGCCTGGTCCGGCTGCTTGAGGATCAGAAAACACGCGGCGCGATCCGCCAGCGTCTGCGCCACCGCTCCAACTGCCGCAAAATCAATCCCCGGCATCCGGTTAAAATGCTCATAATCGCCTTCCATCCGCGATTGGGGGCGTTTGACCGCCTCACGAATCAAGTCAAACTGCGGTGAAAACTGGTCGCTCCATTTCAAATAATCCGCCGCGGCGATGGGCGCGCGCCCCAATAGCACACGAACCGTATTGCCGGCCGGTTCGACGCGCAAAGCCCCTCCGCCGGGAAAAAGCCGGGCCATTTGCGCTTTGGCCGGAATGCCATCAGGCGGGACGGACAACCGCATCGGCCCTAATTGCAGGAACAGGTCGGAGCCGAGCGCGAAACCTTCGGCTGCCTGGCCGACCGGGGCCACGGCCTTTTGGAGCATCCCCAGCACAATACTCACCGAATCCGGCCCGGCAGCCTGGGCATTCAAATCAGCCATCTTGATGAGCGCCGCGCCGCCATTGGGGTCATCCACCCAGTGGAGGTTATTATTGCACACCAAAGCCAGCAATGCGGCCTGTGCCGTCACATTCGACCAAACCCCGGTCACCGCCGACGCCGGGGACAAACCGGCCTGTGGAGTAATCTGGACCTTCAGACCGGCCCTGTGGGCAAGCTGCTGGAGGGCGTTGCTCAACGAGATTCCATCAAATTTGAAGGTGTCATAGCTGACCAGCCGCGAATCCTCCAAATTCGTCGCGCCATCCTGGGCCAGCCGGATAAGCCACTCGGCGACCAGCACCGGAGCGTTGCTGTTGCCACGCTCCCGGGCCAGTTCCGCGAACGAATCCAAAGAAAGCCGCCTGGAGAGTTCATTGCTGCCATTGCCCACGAACCACTCCTGCATTTTGGGCGCCTTGAAAAAATCTTGGTCGTCGGGCGCCGCCGGTGGAATATAAGCGGCCCAGTCCACAACTTCCTGTTGGGATGCCAGCGCGCTTTTTCTGGCGGCCCAGGCGCGTTTGCCCCGCCAGTTTGCTTCCGCGTAGAAAATCACGGTCAGGACCGCCAAAACCGCCAGCCCGATCAATCCGCCGCGCGCCATGCGTCCCAGGAAGGGGCGCTTGGGCGGGGAGCCGGTTTGTGCTGCGCTATTCATAAACTGAATTCGGCCTTTTTAGCCGGTTTCATCCGGGGCGAATGCTAGTCCGGCAAGGGTCTGGTGTCCAGAGGGCAAACTTGTCTCTTGAACTGCGCCAAGGCCTCGCTTAAACTCGCCTTTGGTTGATGAAAGCCATGAGATTGTTCTGTGTTTTGGCCGCCGGCGCGTTTCTGGCCGCCGCCCGCTCCACAAGCGCGGACGACTTTGACAGCATCGCCGTCGTCGTCAACGGCTCCGTCATCACTTCCCTCCAGGTCCGGGAGGCCATCGCTCCGACCCGCCGCCGCCTCCGGGAGAGCATTCAGGATGACCAGACATTTTACGCCAAGGCCCGGGAGTTGCAGACCAATGAATTGGAGGCATTGATCCAGCGCAAATTGATCCTCGACGATTTCAACAAGGCCGGCTACGCGACCAACATCCTGGAGAGCGTGGTGGAGGACCAGATCAAAAAAGACATCAAGGAGAATTATGCCGGCGAGCGCTCCACCTTGATCAAAACACTTTTTGCCCAAGGAAAGACCTACGAGAGTTACCGCAAGGACCAACGCGAGCAGTTCATCATCAACTACATGGCCTACCACAATACCGACATCCGCAAGGTCCTCATTTCCCCGCTCAAGATTCAAACCTACTACAACGAGCATCAGGATGAATTTAAAGCCGGCGACCAGGTCAAGCTGCACCGGATCGTCATTACCCAGCCTCCCAACGGACCCCCGGGCGCCGCCAAACAGGTCGCCGCGGAGATCCTTCAAAAAATTGACAGCGGCACTCCGTTCACCGAAATGGCCTCCGTTTATTCTTCCTTCTCCCGCGCCGAGGGCGGCGACATGGGGTGGGTGGAGCGCAAGGAACTTGTGGCCGCCCTCTCCGACGCCGCTTTCTCCCTCAAGGCTGGGCAGCACAGTCAGGTCATTGAATTGCCCGACAGCCGCACCGGCGACACCACCTGCTATCTGCTCATGGTGGAGGAAACTCGCCCGGCCCGGGTCAGACCGTTGTCCGAAGTCGCGCCCGGAATTGAACAGACCCTCAAGGACAAAGAGAGCAAACGCCTGGTAGATCAGTGGATCAAGCGTCTGGAGGCCAAATCGAAAATCGAATTCTTTTAAGGCGAGGAGGCGCCAAATCCACCGGCCCTCCCGCCTTTCCCACTGCCTCAACCCCATCGCATTGAGCCAATGACCGGCTGGATTTCCATCTCTCTGGGCGACCCGACAGGGATCGGCCCCGAAGTCACTCTCAAGGCCCTGGCCGCCGAAGCCCCCTGCGACGACACCCGCTATCTATTGATCGGCGACGCCCCATCCACGCTGCGCCTCAATGAGCAACTGGGCCTGAATCTCGGACTCAAAAAATATTCCGGCAATGACGCCAAAGGCCGGTTTTTTCTGCACAACCCGCTGGGCCAACCTCTTGCGGAGGGCCTGGCGCCCGGTTCTCCCGCCGCCGCCCAAGCCGCCCTCGCAGCACTGACAGACGGAGCCACCCGCTGTATGCGCCAGGAAATGGACGCCCTGGTCACCGCGCCCTTGAGCAAAGAGGCGGTGCTGCGGACCGGCCGGCTGTTCATTGGCCAGACCGAATTCCTTTCCAGCCTGGCTGGCGACGAGCGCACCGCCATGATGTTGCTCGGCCAGGACGATCGCAACCGCTGGCTCCGCGTGGCCCTGGCCACCACCCACCTTCCCCTCAAACTTGTCGCCGTCCAATTGCGAATCGAAGCAGTGGAAAAAGCCATCGAACTGGCCGCCGGAGCTTGCCGTGATTTGGCCCTGCCCCACAGCCGCATCGCCGTCTGCGGCCTCAACCCTCACGCCGGCGAAGGAGGAAAACTAGGCGACGAGGAAATCACCATCATCCGACCCGCCGTGGAAAACGCCCGCAAACGCAACATTGATGTCACCGGCCCCCTGAGCGCCGACACGCTGTTTTACTATGCCTACCGCGGCGATTACGAGGTCGTGGTCGCCATGTACCACGACCAGGGATTGATTCCATTAAAAATGGTCGCGTTTGAGAATGGCGTCAATTGGACGCTGGGCTTGCCCTTTATTCGGACCTCCCCGGACCATGGCACCGCCTACGACATCGCGGGCCAGGGCAAAGCCGACCCGTCGAGCATGCGCGCCGCCATCCGCCTGGCCAAGCGCCTGATCGCCAACCGCGGCCGCAAAGGCGCCAATCCGCCCCCCTGAACTACTGTCAAGCTTAGAGCGCCTCCAGTATTTTTATGGCCAGCCTCTGGCCGGAGGACCCCAATATGCCGGCGAATTTGGGCGTCGAGTCCAGCGAAAGTTCGACTTGACGCGCGCCCTCCTGCCGCAAAGGCACCACGTCGCCCGGTTTCAACTCCGCCAGTTGCCGGGCGGTCAGTTCCATGGCGTGCCAACGCGCCGTGACCTGGATGGGGACATCGTTAAATGCCGGATTCCACTGCGCGCCCGCCGCCGGCTGGGCCGAGGCGGCTTTGTCCACGCTTTGGAGGTCCGCGCTGAGCTTTTGCATCAGGGGATCCAGGATGCACTGCGGAAATGCGATCTGCACCTGCCCCACCGACTGGGCAAACTTGGTTTCCAGTCCGATGCTCAACATCATGGTTTCTGAGGAGGAGGTTTGCAGGAAGCGACCGGAGGTCTCATTGCGGATGAGCGCTGGCCGAAGTTGGAGCGTGTCGGCCCAGGTGTTGCACCATTCCCCAAGCAGGACGGTCACCACTTTGGCCGTCAGTTTGGCCTCAATCTGCGTCAAGTCGCGCGGTTCCTCCTCGCACACCGCCGGTCCCCCCAGTTCCCGGTCCACGATCGCCAACGCCAGCCGCGGAGGAATGTCCAGCAGGCAGACGCCCGCCATCGGTTGCAGTTGGAACAACGTCAGATGCGTCGGACTGGAGAGCGCGTTGACCAACTGCTGGTAGCGCACGGTTTCCAGCTTCGTCAACTGCACGGTGCATTCCATGCGCAGGTGACTCGACAGCCGCGCCGTCAGGGAAGTGATGAATGCCTCGCAACGGAGGCGCAATATTCGCAATTGGTCGGCCGAGAACGACGAGAGTTGCGGAAACTCGTGGTGCGAAATCATCAACGGCCCGCCGCCGGCTTCGCCCTGCGGCGCATTGACTTCCGCGCTCACCGTGTCGCCCCCGCCCACCATGGCCAGAAGCCGCTCCACCTCCGATTGCGACATGGTCTGCGAGGCTGAGCTGGTCGGCGTGGTTTTTGGCGGGGCGGCTTCCATAATTGGCGGGGGGTGGGTGGATCGGGTTAATTCTTGCGGCGTAAATCCTCCAAATCAATGGTCCCTTCGTTTTCCATCCGCCTGACAATCTCAATGATTTCCATTTGCGCGGCCTCGATCTGGCTGACTTTCAGCGAATCCAGGAAGCTGATTTCCTCCCGCACATTGTCCGCGGCGCGTTTGGAGATGCACGAGAGCAGTTTGCTTTTCAGCCCGCCGGACGCGGTCTTCAGAGCGATGGCCAGAGAGCGGAAATCAACTTCCTGCAGAATCTTCTGCAGGGTCTTTCCATCCAGCCGCTCCAGTTCCTCGAAGACCAGCATTTTTTTCAACACCGCATCGCCCAATTCCGCGTTGCGCTCTTTGAGGGAAACCAGTATCGAATCGGTCACGTTTTTGGGAAGCGCGTTCAGCACCTCCGCGGCGACCTTGATGCCCCCGGTGTGGCTCAGAGGCCGGCTGTGGCTCCCCGCCAGCTTGGAACGAAGCGACTCGGCGACGCTTTCAACCACTTCCATGGATGTGGGCGCCAGGGTGGCCAGCCGTTCGATCACTTGTTCAAGCTGATCCGGCCGCACCAGGTTCAGCAGTTGCGAGGCCTTTTCCGCCGGCAGGTAGCTGGCCACCAAGGCGATGGTTTGCAGTTGTTCGTTGCGCAACGCGTTGTAAAGCGCGCGCGGTTCCATTTCCACCACTTCCTGCATCGCCGCCACCGACGGCCGCTGCGGGGATACCCGCCCCAGAATATCCGATGCGCGGAACATCCCCACCGCCTTCTCCAGAATGGATTTCACCCGGTCCACCCCGCCCGCCACCGCGGTCACCGCCTGCACCGCCACCGGCGAGAACTCTTGCAAAATCTCGCTCTGCATCTCCTGCGAGATGGCGGAAAACTTGGCCATTTCTGTGGAAACCGCCTCCAATTCCGATTCATCCAGTTGTTCCATGATGTGGGCCGCGTTGTCCGGGTCCAAAATCAACAGAAAACCGGCGAGTTTCTGAAGCGGTGTCAGCTTGGAAAACTCCGTCGCTTCCTGGCTTGGGGCTTCGGCGATGGCATTCATTGTTTTCTATTTGACTTTTATCCTGGCGTGGCCGCCCCACAATTCTGCGCGGCTTTGCTCTCCGACTGCACAATCTTGTGGGCGCCCGCTACATACCTTATCGGCGGAATCCGGCGATCATTGAGGAGGCTTGCGGAGGGAATCGGCCGTCGGGCGGCCCCTTTTCCCGGCCCGTCAAGTTTTCCCGCCTTCTGCCGATACCCCATTAGCGATGGACTCCTTGGCCGCCATGAAACGCCTTGCCATCCCGCCCCAGGAGGGCGTTCCCCCTCTCGGCGGGCCGGCGCCGGGGTGCGGGCGGCGGCCGGGATCATCCCTGTCGCGCTGTCCGATGCTCTACCTGGCTAATTTGCGATGGACTTTGGGCCATCCCCAGCGTCGCGACAAGGCGCTTTGGCAAAAGTGACCGCGCCCCTCATCCGCCCCTTTCCAGCTCGTGCAGCAAGTGGTGGACAAACGCCACATTGTCGCATTGCAGATAACGCATCTCGCCCCCCATCCGCGCGTAACTCTTGCAAAATCGCAAATAATACGCCGGATTGTCCTTGGGCGGTTCCCCTTGCGACCAATCCCACCGCCCGCCGTCCTGCAAATCCACCACATATATCGTGTGCCCGCGCACCGTGGGGCGCCCGGACTGGAGGCGCAAATTGTTGACACAACTGAGGCTCTTTTCAAACACTTGAGGCCCCATCACCGCCGAGCCGACGGAAAGCACGACGCCCTCGTCCAGCCCCTCCACCGCCGCGCCGAATCGCCGTAAATCCATTTCCGCCGCCCGGCCAATCGCCGCCCCGTTGAACATGGGATGGTTGGAAATGATGTCGTAGCCCACGCCGGGGTGAACCGTCAGCGCTATGTCCCGGCGGAAGCTTTGCGCCAGCACCGAGCTATCTTTCCAGGGATGCCGCACCTCATGCCGGCCCGAGGCCAGCCGATGGACCCTCATGGCTTGCAGCAAATCCGCCCGCGCCGGGGCGAGCGGGTGGCTGGGTTCCATGCCAAGCGCCCCCTCAAGCGATTCCGCCGATGGAAGCGTGATCCCATCCTCCAAAACAAATTTCCCAACCGCGCCCCCAAATCCCAGCCCCTCCAGCGCCCCGCCCAGCAAGGCCAGATGAATGTTGCGCCCCGTCTCCTCCCACGCCCCAAAAGTCCCGGTGGCCACATTCTTTCTCACGCTTTCGGTGGAAAGTCCCTGGAAGGCGAATTCCCAATCGTGAATCACCCCCGCCCCATTGGTGGCCAGATGAGTGATCCAGCCCTTCTCCATCAGCCGGATCAAAATCCCGCCCGCCCCATTCTTGATCAAGTGCGCCCCAAAAATCAGCAGGACCGTGGCTTGCAGCTTTCTGGCCCGGACGATTTGCCGCGCGCATTGGCCGATCAGCGCCTGATTGGCGGGAGCGCAGGCCGGAGGCGGCGAATCCGGCTCAGCCAAAACATCCTCCAGCCGCGCCTCGCTGGCTCGCTGGGCGAGCGGAAAAACTTTCAGCTTCGTCAGGTCAATCGGTGGCTTCATCAGTCGCGATCCAATTCTTTCACCCGCCCATTGAAACCGGGCGGCTGCCGGAAATTGCCTCCCCGCCGGCCAGGCGGTCAATGACCAATTTCCCCGAAGCCCTTTCCGCCTCGCGAAATAAATGTCAACAATCAAGGCGTCCACCGCCAAGCCCGGCCGAGGCGATGTAAGGGAAACCCCTACAATTTGCCGTGAGGCTTGGGAGCCGGGGCGGGAAGGAAAAGTGGCCCGGCCATTTTGGGCTTTTTTAACCGTTGACAAATCTCCACAAAGTTCTAAGGTGGAGTATGGATTTGGTTCGGGTAGCGGTACGTTTCTTCAGCGGGGTTCCCCACCCCCACCTCCTTGGCGTCTGCTGCCCGAACTTTTTCCTTTGTCCGCCATTGACGGGGAGGGAGTATTTCACTAACCTCCATGTTCCCCTTTCGGGGGTGTAGCTCAATTGGTTAGAGCGCTGCCCTGTCACGGCAGAGGTTACGGGTTCGAGCCCCGCCACTCCCGCCATTCCCCCCATTGTGACCCGTTGTGACAGGAAGCGTCAAAACGTGACAATCGCCAACGTTTACAAGGGGTTTGACCACTTCCGGCCCGGCGCTCGTTGTGACAGGCTGCGCCACGGTTTGACCCGCCGCGACTAAAATCTGTGAGGCTCCTTGTGAGGCTTGTTCCCCGTAGTTGGGCAGACTGTCAAACGCCACCCAGGTGCCGAGCAGATTTTCATCCGTGTAAATTTTATCCGTCAGCCGCCGGTCGCTGTGCCGCATCAGAGCCATTGCCACCCGGCTTGCCACCCCGCCCCGCGCCAAATTGGTGCCGAAGGTGTGGCGCAGCGAATGAAACAGCGCCTTCCGTCCGAGGGCATCCTGGAGCGGAATCCCGGCCTTTTTCAAATCCCTGTAAAACCGCTCGATTCGTGGAATGCGCGTAAAAACAAGTTCTTCCTCATGTGTCCCGCTGGTTTTGAGATCCCCCAGCGCCGCCGCCAATTCAGGAAGCAGGCGCATGTCCGCAGGTTTGCCATTCTTGGTTGTGGACGCCCGCACCTGGACAAACGGTGTCACCGCATCCAGATGCACATCACCCACTTGAGCGCCCCCAGTTCCGATCTCCGTAGGCCCGTATCGACCGCCATCAGATAAACCACCCGCCGCTCGCCAGCCACCGCCAGCAGTCGCAACATTTCGTCATCACTGAATGCCCGCACCTCATCCGCCTTCCCGCCCTTCGTTCTGACCTTTTCAACCGCCAACAGGAGATTTGACCCGGCGCGACCGATCTTCACCATCCAGTTGAAAAAGCATCGCGCCGCTTCCAGGTAATCATTCGCCGTCTTATCCTTCAATTCAGGGTGCCCCCGCAACCAGGCTTGGAATGAATCCGCCGTTGCGTCCTTTGCCGTGTGCCAGCCGCAATCGGTAATCAGTCGGCCAACGCGGAATTCGATGTTTGCCAAGTATTTTTCCGACTTCCCGCGCCGCCGCATATCTCCCAGGAAGTCCTGTAGATGCTCCGACAGCTTCCGTTGCGCCGCATCCCTGGTGGCCTTTGGCGGGATGAACCCGGCCCGCTCATGCTCGTTCTCCCGTAACCGCTCGCCCCGCACTTTTTCGGCCACCTGTTTGTCCGA
>JBEKOF010000153.1:0-10734 GCA_049522055.1 Verrucomicrobiota bacterium
CCAGGCCCAGCAATTCGCGGGCTGTTTCTTTTGGCGTATTCATGTGAATTTAAATCTGGCGCAAATCGCGCAAACTCTTTCCCCTCACTTCAAACTGCTCAAGGTCTGGGCTTGCGCCGCCGCCGCCTGTTCCACCGGGTTTGCATATCCCACCTTCACGTCCATGGCCAGCGACTGCATCTCCTTGACCAGCACATTGAAGGATTCCGGCACCCCCGCTTCTAGGCAGTTGTCCCCCTTGACAATGCTTTCATATATGCGCGTCCGGCCCTGCACGTCGTCAGACTTGACCGTGAGCAATTCCTGCAGGCTGTAAGCCGCGCCGTAGGCCTCCATCGCCCACACTTCCATTTCCCCAAACCGCTGGCCTCCGTATTGCGCCTTGCCTCCCAGCGGCTGCTGGGTCACCAGCGAATACGGCCCCACGGCCCGCGCATGGATCTTGTCCGCCACCAGGTGGCCCAGCTTCATCATATAGATGTAGCCCACCACAATTTCCTGGTCAAAAACCTCCCCCGTCCGCCCGTCAACCAGAAGCGTCTTCCCGTGCTCGGGCAGCTTGGCCTCCTTGAGATAATCCCGAATCTCCTTTTCCTTGATCCCGTCGAATACCGGCGTCGCAAATTTCAGCCCCAGCAGCTTGGCCGCCCAGCCCAGGTGTGTCTCCAGCACCTGGCCCACGTTCATGCGCGAGGGCACCCCCAGCGGGTTGAGCACGATGTCCACCGACGTCCCGTCGGACAGAAACGGCATGTCCTCCTCCGGCACAATCTTGGCCACCACTCCCTTGTTGCCGTGCCGCCCCGCCATCTTGTCCCCCACCGAGAGTTTCCGCTTGGAAGCAATGTACACCTTCACCGACTTGATCACCCCGCTGTCCACCTCTTCCCCAGCCTCCGACCGTTCTACTTCCTCGTCGTGCTGCATTTGCAGATCGTCAAATTTCTTTTTGAAGCTTCCGATAATCTCGTTGATCTTGTTGCGAATCGGCGAAGGATCAATTTCCACCCGGTCATACACCTGCGCCAGCTTGCGCAACAACGTCTTGGTGATCTTCCGGTTGGCCGGGATGATGATCTCCCCAGTCTCCGAATTGACCACATCCAGCGGAATCTTCTCCCCCAGCAGAATGTTGCTCAGCGCCTCCGTCAATTGTTCCCGCAACTCGTCCGTCTTGACCCGGTGCTCGTCCTGCACCTCCTTGGAATGCCGTTTGGTCTCGGGCACCGCCTTCACCTCCGCCTCCCGTTCCTTCTTGGACGACACCTTCACATCCATCACTATCCCATACGTTCCCGATGGCACCTTCAACGACGTGTCTTTCACATCCGCCGCCTTTTCGCCAAATATCGCCCGCAACAATCGTTCCTCCGGCGCCAGCTCCGTCTCGCTCTTGGGCGTGATCTTGCCCACCAGAATGTCCCCAGGCTTGACCTCCGCCCCAATCCGGATCACCCCGTCGGGTCCAAGGTTTTTCAACGCCTCATCCCCCAGGTTCGGGATATCCCGCGTGATCTCTTCCGGCCCCAGCTTCGTGTCCCGCGCCCCTACTTCAAACTCGTCAATATGAATGGAAGTAAACACATCATCCTTCACGATGCGCTCGCTGATCAGGATCGCGTCCTCGAAATTATACCCGTTCCACGGCATGAACGCGCAGAGCACATTCCGGCCCAGCGCCAGTTCCCCCCCCTGTGTGCAAGGCCCGTCGGCGATCACCTGCCCCTTCTTGATCGTGTCCCCTTTGGCCACCAGGATTTTCTGGTTGATGCACGTCGCCGCGTTGGAGCGCATAAATTTGCGGATCGGATACACCCACACCCCGCTGGCGGGATCGTGCCGCAACTTCTTCTTCGATTCCGGCATCTTGCCGTCCGCCGTCACCACCACCATGTTCCCTGTCACCGATGCCACCTTCCCCGCCTCCTCCGCCACGAGCACTGCCCGCGAATCCCGCGCCACCCGCTCCTCCAAACCCGTCGCCACAAAGGGCGATTCGGTGATCAGCAGCGGCACCGCCTGCCGCTGCATGTTCGATCCCATCAACGCCCGGTTCGCGTCGTCGTGCTCCAGAAACGGTATCAAGCTCGCCGCCACCGACACCAATTGTTTGGGCGACACGTCCATATAATCCACTTTCGTCGGCTCCACGTCCACAAAGTCGCTCTTGCTCCGGCAGGTCACTCGCTCCGTCAGAAAATTCCCCTTCTCGTCTATCGCCGCGTTGGCCTGCGCCACGATGAAATTCTCCTCCCGGTCCGCCGTCAGATAGTCCAGATGATTAGTCACCCGCCCCTTCTCCACCCGGCGATACGGGGTTTCCAGAAATCCAAAATCGTTCACCTGCGCGAACGTCGCCAGCGAGGCTATCAATCCGATATTCGGCCCTTCCGGCGTTTCCACCGGGCATATCCGTCCATAGTGCGACGGATGCACGTCCCGCACCTCGAACCCGGCCCGGTCCCGCGACAATCCCCCAGGCCCAAGCGCCGACAAGCGCCGCTTGTGCGTCAGCTCCGCCAGCGGATTGATCTGGTCCATAAACTGCGATAGCTGGCTTCGGCCAAAGAAATCCCGGATCACCGCCGACAACGCCTTCGGGTTGATCAATTTCTGCGGCGACATGCTCTCCAAACTCTGGTCAAACAGCGTCATCCGCTCCTTCACCAGCCGCTCCGTCCGAGCCAGGCCCACCCGGCACTGGTTGGCCAGCAACTCCCCCACCGTGCGGATGCGCCGGCTGCCCAGATGGTCTATGTCGTCCAGCGAGCCTTCCCCCTTCTTGAGTCGCAGCAAATACTTCGTCGCCGCCACCAAATCCTCCTTGGTCAAAATCCGCGAGTCCCCCCCCTTGATCCCCAGTTTCTGGTTGATCTTGTAGCGGCCCACCCGGCCCAAATCATACCGCTTGGCGTCAAAAAACAACCGCTTGATCAGCGCGCGCGCGTTGGCCGCCGTCGGCGGGTCCCCCGGACGCAGCCGCCGGTAAATATCCTTCAGCGCCTCCTCCTCATTCTTCGTCGGGTCCTTCTTCAGGCATTTGATCACAATCCCGTCATCCGACGTCGTATCCACCACCCGGATCTTGTTTACCCCCAATTCGGCGATTTGCCTCACCACCGCCTTGGACAGCGGCTCGAACGCCCGGGCCACCACGATCCCCTTGTCCGCATCCATCGCGTCCTCGATCAGCACCTTGTTCTGGATGTCTTCCAGCTTCTCCGCGTCCTTCACGCTCAATTCCTCGATATCATAAAACAGCTTGAGTATGTCCGCGTCGGCGCCGTAGCCCAGCGCTCGAAAAAACGTCGTCGTCAAAAACTTCCGCCGCCTCTTCTTCCGGTCCAGATACACATACAGCAAATCACTCGTGTCAAATTGCGCCTCATACCACGAGCCGCGATCCGGGATGATGCGGAAGGAATGCAGCATCTTCCCGTTGGGATGCTGGCTGGCTTCAAACGCCAGGCCCGGCGATCGGTGCAGCTGGCTGACGATCACCCGCTCCGCCCCGTTGATTACGAACGTCCCCTGCGGCGTCATCAACGGCAATTCCCCCATGAACACCTTCTCCTCCTTCGCCGCCTTCTCCTCCTTGAGCAAAAAAGTCACGTGCAGCGGCGCCCCGTAAGTGATGCCCTCCCGCAGGCATTCCAGCCAGTCGTGCTTGGGCTCCCCGATCTCATAGCTCTGGAATTCCAGCACGCACTTGCCGTCATAACTCTCAATCGGAAAAACCTCCGTGAACACCGCTTGCAGCCCGGCGTTCTTCCTCTTGGAGGGCGGTTGCTCGGTTTGCAGAAATTCCCGGTAGGAATTCGTCTGCAACTCGATCAAATTCGGCGGGGCGATGACCTCCTTGATCTTCCCAAAATGTACGCGTTCTGTCAATCGTGATGGCATTTTCAATCTCTGGTCATTGGCTGGCGCTGGCAAGCTCCTGGTTCAATATAAACGACGACTCCGCCGCGCCCCGGCAACCCGGAACGCGCGCCGGCTTCTCTCCTCTCCCCCTGCGCTGAATTTGTCGTTGGCTTCTGATGGACGTCTCGTGTGGACCGTGGCCCGGGCGGAGCGCGGCAACCCGTCCGCCGCCCCGCTCCAGTCCGTGTTTAATCTTACTTGACTTCGACTTTGGCCCCGGCTTCCTCCAGCTTCTTCTTGGCCGCGTCGGAATCCGCCTTGTTGGCCCCTTCCAGCACCGCCTTGGGCGCCCCCTCTACTAGGGCTTTGGCATCCGCCAGGCCCAGGCCCGCTTTGACCTCCCGCACCGCCTTGATCGCCGAGATCTTCTTCTCCGCCGGCACCGACACCAGGATCACGTCAAACGACGTCTTGACTTCCGCCGCCGGGGCTGCGGCTCCGGCGGGCGCGCCGGCTGCCGCCACCGCCACGGGGGCGGCGGCGCTCACGCCCCATTTGGTCTCAAGCTCTTTGACCAGGCTGGCGATATCCATCACCGACCAGGTGCTCAGTTCCTCCACTGTTTTTGCTATGTCTGCCATATTTCGTCTTTCCTTTTCAGTCTCGTCGCCATCCGCGGCCGCGGATGCGTTCTCCCGGCAAGCCTGCCAGGCCGGCGATTTACTATGTTATTGTTGCTGCTCCATCCCCGCCTCGTCGCGCGGAAATGAAATCCTTAAAATCCTCAAGCTCCCGCCGCGGGCGCTTCCTGCTTCTCCACCCGCGCCTGGAGAACCCGCGCCAACTGCTTCGCGGGCGTGCTGAGCAAAACCACCAGTTGGGTCGCCGGCGCCGACAGCACCCCCGCCAGCCGCCCGCGCATGACCTCGATCGAAGGCAAATCCGCCAGCGCCAGGATCTCCGCGCTCTCCAGCCGCTGGTTCTTCAAATACCCAAACCGAATCTTCGGCTTGGTGAATGCCGCCCCGAACACCTTCACCACCTTGGCCGCCGCCGAAACATCCTTCTGCCCCGTCACCACCGCCAGTTGCCCGGCCAGCGTCGCTCCCAGATCCGCCACCCCGGCCTCCTTGGCCGCCAGGCGAAAGAGCGAATTCTTGACAACGTGCATTTCCGCCCCCGCCTTCCCCAGCCGCTTGCGCAACTCGGTGATCGGCCCAACCTTCAGCCCGCAATAATCCACCACGATAAAAAAGGGCGAGGCGTTCAGACGGCTCACATACTCCCTGCTGATGCTTTGTTTTTCCGCGCGCATTTCTTTCTCCTCCGGCCTCAGGCCGCTTGTTGAAATTCCTTCAGATCCACCCGCACCGCCGGGCTCATGGTCGCCGACAACGTGCAACTGTTGATGAAAACCCCCTTGGCCGTGTGCGGCCGCGCTTTCGCCACCGCTTCGATCACCGCGCGGGCGTTCTCCACCAACTGCTCCGGCGCAAAGGAAGCCTTTCCTATCGGCACATGCACATTGCCTCCCTTGTCCACTTTAAATTCAACCCGCCCCGCTTTGACCTCCTTCACCGCCTTGGCCGTGTCCTCCGTCACCGTCCCCGTCTTCGGGTTGGGCATTAGCCCTCTCGGCCCAAGGGCTTTGCCCAGCTTGCGCACTTCCGACATCGCCTCCGGCGTGGCTATCGCCACGTCAAAATCCGACCACCCTTCATTGCACCGCTTGATCAAATCCTCGAACCCCACATATTCCGCCCCCGCCGCCTTCGCCGCGTCAGCCGCCCCGCCGGGCCGGGCAAATACCAGCACCCGCACCGTCTTGCCGCTGCCGTGCGGCAGCGGCACCGTGCCGCGCACCATCTGATCTGACTGCCGCGGATCTATCCCCAGCTTGAACGCCAGATCAATCGTTTCGTTGAATTTCGCTTTCGGGAATTTTGTCAATACCTCCACGGCTGACTTCAGCAGATAGGCCTTCTTGCCATCCACCATTTCGAGCGCTTTCTTATATCGTTTGCTTGGCATTTGTTTATGTGCGGTGCTGGCGAGCTTCGACGAATCGAACTCTCTCCCGCGTTCTTTCACTCCACAACTTCTATCCCCATGCTCCGGGCCGTTCCCGCTATCACCCGGTACCCCGCCTCTTCCCCGTTCGCGTTCAAATCCTTTGCCTTCATCCTTACTATCTCCAACACCTGTTTCCGCGTCACCTTCCCCACCTTCTCCTTGTTCGGCACCTTCGAGCCCGACGCGATCCCCGCCGCCTTCTTCAGCAGCACCGACGCCGGCGGCGACTTGGTGACGAATGTAAATGATTTGTCCGCAAAAACCGTGATCACCACCGGGATGATCATCCCCGCCTGCTCCTTGGTCGCGGCGTTGAACTCCTTGCAAAAGGCCATGATATTGACCCCTTGCTGGCCCAGCGCCGGCCCCACCGGCGGCGCCGGATTGGCCTGCCCGGCCGGAATCTGCAGCTTGATCTGTCCTGTTATCTTCTTTGCCATATAAATCTCTCACTCGCTCAATTCATCCGCCCCTCACGCCTTCTCCACCTGCCAATACTCCAGCTCCACCGGCGTATTGCGCCCAAATATGTTCACCGTCACCTTCAGCTTGCCCCGGTCCGGCTCTATCTCCTCGATCACCCCGCTAAAATTCAGAAACGGGCCGTCGTTGATCTTCACCGTCTCCCCCATCTCAAAATTCACCTTCGGCTTCTCCGTTTCCTCCGATTCGGAAATCTGCTCCTTGATCGTCGCGATCTCATCCGGCGTCACCGGCATCGGCCGGTCCCCTCCCACGATCCCTATCTTCCCTGGTGTGTCCTGGATGAAATACCACGGCCTCTCCAAAATCCGGTTCTCCTCATCCAGCAGCACCATCTCCACATACACATACCCGGGATGCAGCTTGCGGCTCGTCACCGTCTTCTTGCCCCCGCGCACATCCACCACCTTCTCCACCGGCACCAGCACTTCCTTGATGTATTCCGACATCTCCTCCGCCTTCACCCGCTTCTCGATGTTCTCTTTGACCTTCTGCTCCTGGCCGGACAAAGTATGAATGACAAACCATTGGCTCTTGGGCATGCGCAATCCTTAAACTATATGACTGATGATGAATGAAATCAAAAAATCTACCCCCACCGTAAAGCCCCCGATGATCCCCACCGCCACCACCACCACCGCCGTCGAGCCGACCAACTCGTCCCAAGTCGGCCAGGTGCATTTCCTCATCTCCTGCATGGTCTCCCCCCAATAGGCCGAAATCTTCAGAAAATACCCCGCCCGCGCCAGGAGCACAAAGACCGCTGACAGCACCATAATCCCAATGATAAGTGGCAACATCTCTTTCATTTCAACTTTCTTTGGCGGAGGGGGAGGGATTCGAACCCCCGGTGCGGTTTCCCGCACAACGGTTTTCAAGACCGTCGCAATAGACCACTCTGCCACCCCTCCGAATCCTGGCCCCGCCCCTTCCATCGCTGCTTTCCTCTCCGTCGCGCGCCTCGATTTCTTTCATCTCTTTCTCCACTCTCCATCCCCATTTCCTTCCCGTGGCAGGGCGGGAGGGACTCGAACCCCCAACCGACGGTTTTGGAGACCGCTACTCTACCAATTGAGCTACCGCCCTCTGCCGTCGAGAGGTCCCTCTTTGGCCCATTCTTCGCGGAAGCGGTCTTTGCCGGCTCCCGCCGCGTCTTCAAGCAATTATTTCCGATATTCGCCCGGCCCCAATCGTCCGTCCGCCTTCGCGGATCGCGAAGCGCTGGCCCTTCTCCATCGCCACCGGCGCGATCAATTCGATATCCACCGAAACATTGTCCCCGGGCATCACCATTTCCACTCCGGCCGCCAGGGTCACCGTCCCCGTCACGTCCGTCGTCCGAAAATAGAACTGCGGACGATACTTCGTGAAAAACGGCGTATGACGGCCTCCTTCATCTTTGGAAAGCACATAGACTTCCGCCTTGAACTTGGTGTGCGGCGTGATGGTCCCCGGCTTGGCCAGCACCATTCCCCGCTCCACCTCGTCCTTGCGTATGCCCCGCAGCAGCACCCCCACGTTGTCCCCCGCGCTCGCCTTGTCCAGCAGCTTGCGGAACATCTCAATGTCCGTCGCCACCGTCTTGCGCGTCTCCGTCAATCCCACGATCTCCACATCCGACATCTTGTTCAACTCTCCCCGCTCCACCCGGCCCGTCACCACCGTCCCTCTCCCTTCAATATTGAACACGTCCTCGATGCACATCAAAAACGGCTTGTCAATCTCCCGCGGCGGCAGCGGAATAAACTTGTCCACCGCGTCCAGCAAGTCCGCCACCGCTTTCAGCCCCTCCGGCTTGCCCTCCAGCGCATCGGTCGAACTCCCCCGCACCACCGGCGTCGTGTCCCCGGGAAATTGATACTTGTTGAGCAAATCCCGAATCTCCATCTCCACCAAATCCAACAACTCCGGATCATCCACCAAATCCACCTTGTTCAAAAACACCACAATCGCCGGCACCCCCACCTGCCGCGCCAGCAGGATATGCTCCCGCGTCTGCGGCATCGGGCCGTCCGCCGCGCTCACCACCAGGATCGCCCCGTCCATCTGGGCCGCTCCCGTTATCATGTTCTTTACGTAATCCGCGTGGCCGGGACAATCCACATGCGCATAATGCCGCGTCGGCGACTCATACTCCACGTGCGACACCGCGATCGTCACCGTCTTTGTCGAGTCGCGCACCGTGCCCCCCTTGGTGATATCAGCATAGCTGATCGGGGTGGCCATGGGCTTCTTGGTTGCAGGGTCCACTTTTGCGCTTTGCACCTTCACGATGGCCGCCGTGAGGGTGGATTTGCCGTGGTCCACGTGCCCAATCGTGCCGATGTTCACGTGCGGTTTTGTTCTTTGGAACGCTACTTTTGCCATGATCTCTCCTGGTTTTACTTTGTTTCTTTAAAGGTTCTCTTCTTTCAGGTTATCTGGAGCCCATGATCAGGATCGAACTGATGACCTCGTCCTTACCAAGGACGCGCTCTACCGACTGAGCTACATGGGCATAAGCCAAATTGCCCCCATCTCCCGCCAAATTGCTTCCCATCTGCTCTCAATCCTGATTCTGCGTAACTCTTTGTGCATAAACGACAAAACACCATTAACCCCCAACCCTCCCGCTTTCGAAAGAGCCTTGGGGCCAATGATTTTCGTTGTTTCAAACCCGTAACCAGCGAGAAACCTAAGGGTGTCGCCCCATTCTGTCAATGGTTTTTTAAAATATTTTTTACCCCCCCCCGCCGGCCTCTGGACCCCGCGGCGGAAAGAGCGGCGAAGCCAGCACCCCCATTTTCGCCAGCCGGAATCGCAACCCCGTCCACAGGCACCCAAACCCGTACCGCACGCTCCGCCAAAAACCGATTGACGAAGCCTCCGCAAAATACTTGGTCGGACAACTGATCTCCGCAATCGTGAAACCGCCCCACAGGATCTGCGCCAGCACCTGATTGTCGAACACAAAATCATCCGAATTCGCCGCCAGCGGCAAGCTTTCCAGCGCCTCCCGCGAAAACGCCCGGTAGCCCGTGTGATATTCCGATAGCTTGGCCCCCAGCAACAGGTTCTCCGCCGCCGTCAAAAACCGGTTCGCCACATACCTCCACACTGGCATCCCGCCCCGCAGCGCGTACCCCCCCAGAATCCGGCTCCCTAGCACGCACGGATAAAGATCCGCAGCAATCAGCGACACCATCGCCGGGATGAGCTTCGGCGTATATTGCGAATCCGGATGCACCATGATGATGATGTCCGCCCCCGCCTGCAGCGCCAGCCGGTAGCAACTCTTCTGGTTCCCACCGTAGCCCAGATTCTTGGAGTGCGTGAACACCATCGTCTTCGGCAGCGTCTTGGCCACCGATACCGTGTCATCCCGGCTCGCGTCATCCACAACGATCACCTGATCCACCACACCCTGCTCCATCACCTCGCGGTAAGTTTGCGCGAGCGTTTTGGCCGCGTTATAGGCCGGCATCACCACCACAACTTTTTTGTCACGAAACATAACCTGGCCGGCTAAATCCTGCCGGACCTCAACCCATTCTCAAGCTGCCTTAAGTCCTTCGGCAATTCCGCCCTCCAAACCATCCGCCTCCCCGGCTGCTCCGGATGTTCCAGCTTCAGCACTTCCGCATGCAAGGCCTGCCGCGGAAAATCAATCGGCGGGTTTGCCGCGTCCCGCGTCCGGCACCTCGCATTATACAGGCGGTCCCCGATCAACGGAACCCCCGCGCATGCCGCCTGCGCGCGAATCTGATGCTTCCGCCCAGTTTCAAGCCGCAGCCGCAATTTGGAAATCATTCCCTTCCCGCCCGCGAGCGCAAACTCCTCCGCCACCTCATAATGCGTAATCGCCTCCCGCGCCTCCGCCCCCGCCGCTCTTGCTTGCGCCGGACTCAGCACCTGCTGCCGCAACCCATCCTTGCTCAAGGCAAGCCATTGCCGCCACGTCCCGCGCGGCGTGGCCGGCCGTCCTTCCACATAAGCCACATATTCCCGCTCCATCGTGTGCGCCTTCAACTGCTCGATCAAATGGCCGCGCGCCGCCGGATTCATCGCCATGCAAAAAACCCCGCTGGTATATTGATCCAGCCGATGCACCGGCAACGGTTCCAGCCGCCGGTAAGCCGGCGGCAGCGATTTCCCCGCCACACCACGTTCCCGCGCCTTGAGTTTGCCCGCCAAAAAATCCGCCAGAATGCTCAGGGCCGATAGATCGCAATTCTCCGCCGGCACAGAAATCAGACCCGGCCCCTTGTTGACAATCCCCAGCGCCGAATCCAGATACAGCAAGCAAACCCTCGGATGAATCTGCCACCCCGTCCC
>JBEKOF010000154.1:0-10715 GCA_049522055.1 Verrucomicrobiota bacterium
GAGGCCGTGCGGCGTTGCGACACCAACAAGGATGGAGTGATCACCGAGACCGAGGCGGAGATTTTTGCCAGCCAGTTCCATTGAATCGGCAGTCCCATCACGCCCGATGATCTCACGCCCGCTTCCGCGCCTGGCGGGCGACGCGCTCGACTTTTTGGCGCAGTAAACCATTGCTGGCCAGCATTTGATATTGGTCCCCGCCCGGCAACGCCCGGCGCCAGAACTCGCCGTCGGCGCGCTCCAGGATGAATCCCGCTGCGGCGATGTCCCAAATCCGAATGCCCGATTCCAGATAAACGTCAAAACGCCCGCTGGCCACGTAGGCCAGGGAAAGGGCCGCCGAACCCATCATGCGCATTTTGAGCACACGCCCGACCAGCGCGTTAAACACCGGCAGGTTCGCCCGCAAGCTCTGCCGGTCTTTGGCAAAGCCGATGGAAACGATGGCTTCGTCCAACCTGTTCCTCGCGCTGACATGGATTATTTTGCCATTCAGCCGGGCCGGCGCGCCGCAGGTGGCCGTCCATAGCTCATCGCAAAAGGGATCATAGACCACGCCCATGACGGTGGCATAATCCTCCGCCTCCTGGACTCGCTCCTGCAAGGCGATGGAGACACAGGCATGAGGGACGCCGTAAGTGAAATTGACGGTGCCGTCAATCGGATCCACCACCCAGCGCCACGGCTGCTCCGCCGCCCCGGCCAGGCCCTCCTCGCCCAGCACACCCGAACCGGGGAATGCGCCCAGCAAAATGGCGTCTATCAGCTTCTCGCATTGCACATCCAGCTGCAGCTTGATGTCGTGGCGGGTGCGCGAATTGATTTTCTTCTTTACACCCCAATGGCGGCGGATCAGGGCGCCGGCCCGGCGCGCGGCGTGGACGGCGCAGGCGAGCGCTTCTTTCTGGCCGGCTGGTTTCATTCCCCGCCCGGTTCGGTTTGTTTGGCCGGGTCGAGCAGCACATCCAGGCGGGCCGGCTCCAGGCCGGAGATTTCCAGGGCGACCTGGCGGATGGTGCGATTGGTTTCAAAAGCGACCTTGGCGATTTTCGCCGCCTTGTCGTATCCGATGACCGGGGCGAGGACGGTGCAATTGGAAAGACTTAATTCCAGGTTATTCCGGCATTTTTCCCGATCCGCCTCCAACCCCGCCACGCACCGTCTGGCAAAGACCTCGCAGGCCGCGGCCAATAATTCGATGGACTGGAGAAGATTGTGGGCCATGACAGGCATCATGACGTTAAGCTCGAAGTTGCCAAAGCTGCCGCTGAAGGTCACGGCGGCGTCGTTGCCCAAAACCTGGGCGCAAACTTGCAACATCATTTCGCACATGACCGGATTGACTTTGCCGGGCATGATGGAGGAGCCGGGCTGGGTGGCGGGGAGTCTCAATTCGCCCAACCCCAGGCGCGGACCCGAACCGAGGAGGCGGATGTCGTTGGCCACCTTGATCAGACTGATGGCCACGGTTTTGAGCATGGCGCTGGTTTCCACCAGGGCATCGCGCCCGCCCTGGGCTTCGAAATGATCCTCCGCCTCGAGCAAGGGCAGGTTCATCTCGGCGGCCAGGCGGGCGATGGTGCGGCGGGCAAATTCGGCATGAGTGTTGATGCCCGTGCCGACGGCCGTGCCGCCCAAGGCCAATTCGCCAAGATTCTTTTCCACCGCGCGCAAGCGCCCCACGCCATGATGGATCTGGCTGGCGTAGCCGCCGAATTCCTGGCCGAGCCGGATGGGCGTGGCATCCTGCAAATGGGTGCGGCCAATTTTGAGCACATCGTGAAACTCCGCGGCCTTGCGTTGCAACGCCTGCTCCAATGCGCCCAGGGCCGGGATGAGCCGGCGTTCCATCGCCTCCAGCGCCGCGATGTGGATGGCGGTGGGAATGACGTCGTTGCTCGATTGGCCGCGGTTGACGTGGTCATTGGGATGCACCCGCTTCTCGCCGCGCTTGCCGCCAAGCAGTTCGATGGCGCGGTTGGCGATGACTTCATTGGCGTTCATGTTGGTGGAGGTGCCGGAGCCGGTCTGAAAAATGTCCACGACAAATTGGGCGTCCCACTTTCCCTCGGCGACTTCCTGGGCGGCCCGCGCGATGGCCTCGGCAAGCTCCGGTTTGAGTCCGCCCAACTCCTGGTTGGTCAAGGCGGCGTGCTTCTTGATCAGACCCAGGGCGCGGATGAAGGAGCGCGGAAACCGCAGGTTGCTGATGGGAAAATTCTCCACGGCGCGCGCGGTTTGCGCGCCATAATAGGCGTCGGCGGGGATTTGCATCGGGCCCATGGAGTCACTCTCGGTTCGGAATTGGTCATTCATAAAAATGAGATGTTTTTAACGCAACGTTGGCAGGCATTGGAAAGTAAATTTCACGATTTCAAAAGCTTTTTCGCCAGAGGAGGCGCCGCGCCCCAAATCATCCCCATGCCCAACCCGAAGCCGTGCGCGCCATTGGCCACGTACGGAATCACCCCAGCGACACAAAGCACAAACCATCCCAACATCATGACCACGGTTGATGGCAAGAGCCGCAGGCCGGAAGCGGGATCGAATTTTCCGCGCAACCAGATGTAGCCAAACAGACCGTAAAGAACGCCGGACATGCCACCGAACATCGGCCCGCCCACCAGATTCTGGCCTAGATTGGAGCCAATCCCGATGACCAAAACGAGCAGGAACAATTTGAAGCTCCCCTGCCGGGATTCGATCATGGAGCCGAGATCCTTGAGCCAAAGCATGTTAAACAGTATATGGAAGATGGACATGTGAATGAAGATTGGGGTGATGAGCCGCCAAACCTCGCCTTGGTGGATTTCCGGCAGGGAGCTCGATTTAGAGCTCAGCCAAAGCAAGGGCGTTTTGGGCGGGAGACCGAGCAGCAACGCCACGGCGACGCAAATGCCAATCAAAATGATCGTCAGGGGGCCAATGGCATAGCTGGGCCAGAGCGTCTGGCTTGTGACCACGCGGCTGGCATATTGGCTTTTCTCCTTCTGCTCGCGTTGCCTCATCGCAGTCGCCTTGGCTGAGGCGTGTTGATACTTCGAATCATTGGGGTTCTGGAGGAAGCCGGCCAGCGCGTTGCGGCCAGCCTCAAGCTGATCTTCCGAAAGAACCCACACGGCCCACTGGCCGTCCGCCTCAGGCTCCGGGCAGTTAGGGATCTCCAGCGAGGTCAAATAGTCGCCAAATCTCCTGGCGTTGGATTCATTGCTTAAAAGGCCGATCAGTCGCATATTTCCACTGGCAACCCAGCATCTCTCATTTGCCCCCGAAACACAACAAAATCACAAAATCCACAATTGAACACTGGCAAAGTTTGATTTTTCTGCTATCTTCCTTCGTCTTTGAGTACAGCTATGCAACCAGGGAGCCAAGAGGAGGCGGAAAACTTCGAGTTTTGCTGCTCTTTGGGTTTGAAATTCCCCTGCCGGTCGCGGATGATAGGCATGGCGATGACTGCATGAAAGCTCGATTTTATTTGCACTGCCTGGCCGCGCTGGCTCTGGCGGCTTTGCCGCCCTCAGCCCGCGCAGCCGAAGATTTCAACACGACGTTGGAGCGGCCATTGCCGCCGCCGGCAAGCACGCTCTTTGCGCTCAGCCCCGATCCAACCGACGCCAGCATTGCCTACTGGACTGCGGGGGCGATCACCAATTATCAGTTTACACAGCATCCGTTTGACGCGGAGATATCGGGCAGATTCCTGGATCGTTACCTCGAAACGCTGGATTACTTCCATCTTTTCTTCCTGCAGCCCGATCTCAAAGAGTTTGAGGCCTATCGCAGCAATTTGCAGGTTTACACCTTGGCCAAGCACGATATCAGCCCGGCCTACGTGATATTTTCCCGGTTCCTGGAGCGGGCCGCGCAACGGGAAGCTTATGAAACCAATGTGTTGCAGAACGAGCATTTTGAATTCACGGGCCACGAGCGTTTCACGCCCGACCGCCACGAGCTGCCTAATCCCAAGGACATGGCCGAGGCGACCAACCTCTGGCGGCAGGAGGTGCGCTTGGAGTACCTGGATGAAAAACTCGCGCAGAAGGTGGCCTATTTCGGGCCAGTGACTTTTGATGCGCAAAGCAATCTGGTGATTGCATTGGCCAGAAAGACAACCAATTCCTACAGCTTCGAGTTTCTGCCCGGGAAATTCCAGGATCAACAGGGTCACGAGTTTGGCCGGCTGGATGGGTTCAACAACGAGGCCACCAACGCCACCATCCATCTCCAGATTCCTCCCGGCGGCAACTTGCTCAAAATCACCAACCACTTCTTCGGCCAAGGCGGGACGGATCTGGGCCTGATTCGATTTGAGCGGGCGTCGAATACGAATAATGGCGCCGCGCCGCCGGACCTGGCGTCCGCCAACGAGTATGAGTCGGTCATCGAGTTGGAGACCAATGACACCGCCAGAATCGTCAGATCCCTGCAGAAGCGTTATGTCCAAATCCTCAGGAATTATTGCGGACTGACCAACGACAGTCATGTGCTGGAAGCGTATCTGACAGCGCTGGCCCGCGCTTACGATCCGCACTCGGATTATTTTGGGCGGGCGGAGGCGGATAATTTTAAGATCAAGATGCAGCTCTCCCTGATCGGCATCGGAGCCAGGCTCGTCAAGACGGATTCGGACCGGTGCCAGATTGAGTCCTTGATCCCGGGCGGCCCCGCCGAACAATCCGGCCTGCTCAAGAGCAAGGATATCATCGTGGCGGTGGCGCAAAAGGACCAGGAGCCCGTGCCCGTGGATGGGATGCCGCTGGAAGAGGTGGTGGAGAAGATTCGGGGTCCTGAAGGCACTCCGGTGACGCTGACTATTGAGCGCGAATCCTCGGTGCGCCCCAAGGTGATCACGCTCATCCGCAACAAAGTCAAACTGGTGGAGGAAGAGTCCAAGGCGACGCTCTTCGACGCCCCGCCCAGAATCGGCGTCATTGACGTGCCTTCCTTTTACGCCGAGACGGACTCGGACCCATCCGCCTTAGGGCCGCCCCATGAGAAGAAAACGGTGACCACCGACGTGGCCGCGCTGATCTACCGGCTGAAAAGGGAAAAGGTCGAGGGCATCATATTGGATCTGCGCACCAATGGCGGGGGTTATCTGGATGAAGCGATCCGGTTGACCGGATTGTTCACGAGCAAAGGGCCGGTGGTGATGACCAAGTCTCCCGACGGCCTGTTCGTGACGGAAAACTCGACCAACGCCGCCCCACTATACGACGGGCCGCTGATCGTGCTCACCAGCCGCATGAGCGCGTCGGCGTCTGAAATTCTGGCGGGGGCGTTGCAGGATTACGGGCGGGCGCTGATCGTGGGCGACAAAACGACCTTCGGCAAGGGAACCGTGCAGACGGTGCAGCCTTTGGCCAGTTTTATTCCCCGCCTGCGCGCCGCTCCAAGCCAGAATCTTGGATCGTTGCACTTGACCATCAAAAAGTTTTATCGCGCCAGCGGTTTGACCACCGAGAGCAACGGCGTGGCGGCGGACATCGTGCTGCCCTCCATTTTGAATTACGCCAATTTCTCGGAAAGTTCACAGCCCAACTGGCTGCCGGCCGACACGGTCGGCGGCGCCGATCTCCCTCCCAACCTCAATCTGGTCAAACCCTATCTGCCGGAGCTGCTCAAACGCTCCCTGGAACGCCGGGAGAAAAACAGGGATTTTGCCTATCTCCAGGAAGACATAGACGAGTACCGAAAAAGGCAGGACGACAAAAGTCTCTCCCTGAACGAAGCCGAGCGCCGGACCGAACAGCGCGACAAGGAGGCCCGCCTGGAGGCCAGAAAGAAGGAACGCGCCTCGCGCCCCAAGCCGGACGAAAAATTCTATGAGCTGACCTTGAAGAACGTGGATCAGCCGGAGTTGACGCTCTATAAACCCAATCCCAAACCCGCCCCCGATGAGAATGCCGATCCCGAAGACGCCGACGCCGGGCCGGAAGACCCGGTGACCAGTGATCTCATCTTGACGGAAGCCCGGCACATCATGGCCGACTATATTTCCCTGATGAATAAACCGCTGGCGGCTGCCGCCGGGCAGTAAGCGCGGCGCGGGCCATCACGCCAGTTTGTCGCCGGGGCGCAAGGGGTGTCCGGCCAGGAATTCGGCGGCGGTCATGGCGCGCCCGCCTTCCAGTTGCAGTACTTCGATGCGCAGGGAGCCTTGGCCGCAGCCGACTTCGATTCCCGGCTTGCCGGCTTGGAGGACAACGCCGGGCGCGCCGGAGGGGGTTTCTTGCGGGGAAGCGCGCCGGATTTTTATCATTCCTAGTTTTGACTCGGCCGGGGGAAAGGTGAACGCTCCGGGCCAGGGGGTGAACGCACGGACACGATTCCACAGGCTGCGGGCGGGCTGGGTCCAATCCAGACGGCCGTCTTCCTTGGTGATTTTGCGGGCGTAGGTGGCCTCGGCCTCAACTTGCGGATGGGCGGTGAGGATGCCCATGGCGCATTTGGGCAGCGTGGCCAGCAGCAGTTGCGCGCCCATCCCGGCCAGGCGGTCGTGCAAGGTGGCGGCGGTGTCCTGGGGGGTGATCTCGGTGATGCGGCGGGCGAGGATGTCGCCGGTGTCCAGCGTGGGGGCTATTTTCATGATGGTCACGCCGGTTTCCGATTCGTCGTTCAGGATCGCCCATTGGATGGGGGCGGCCCCGCGGTATTTGGGCAGGAGCGAGGCGTGGACGTTCAGGCAGCCCAGCGGGGGAAGATTCAAGATGGCCGCCGGGAGCAGTTGCCCGTAGGCGGCCACGACGATGACGTCGGGCCGGAAGGGGCGGAGTTGCTCCAGAAAGGCGGGGTCGCGCGCGCGGGCTGGTTGCAGCACGGGAAGGCCGAGCTGGAGGGCGGCTTCCTTGACCGGGGAGGGTTGGAGTTTCAAGGCGCGGCCCTTGGGGCGGTCGGGCTGTGTGACCACGGCGACGACATCAAATTCGCCTGGCTGGGCCAGGGCCTTGAGGCTGGCACAGGCCAGTTCGCCAGTTCCCATGAATATGATTTTTAAGTGCAAAGGGGGTGCATTCCACTTTCTTGGGTGTTTCCTGCCGGCGAAGAAGCGCGTTAAGATTTCGGACCTTTCAATTGAGAATTGGTCACTACTGTCCGGTTAATTTTTTGTTGAGGCTGATTTTGAAGCGGTTTCATCGTGGTTTTATGCTGGTTGAGCGATTTTTCGATTTCATTTGGATGATTGTCTTTTTCCGGGGGCGATCCTGCCGTATAGCGGATTCATTTCCCTATGAACGAAGGACGCACGGTTTTCGCCCAAGTGATGGATTTTCTTCCCAAATACGAGTTCGACAAATGTGTGCAGCGTTACAGCGGCGATCTCCGGGCGCGCGCTTTCTCGGCTTACGAGCAGTTCCTGGTCATGGCTTTCGCTCAACTGACTTGGCGGGAAAGTCTGCGCGACGTGGAAACCTGCCTGCGCGCCTTGGGGCCAAAACTCTATCACAGCGGCATCGGCCACGCCGTCCCGCGCAGCACACTGGCCGACGCCAACGAGCGGCGCCACCGGCGCATTTTTGCCGACTTTGGCCAGGTGCTCATTCAGCAAGTCTGTGCGCTTTATGCGGGCGAGCCTTTTGCTTTGGAACTCCAGCGCGACGCCTATGCCTTGGACTCCACCACCATCGACCTGTGCTTGTCGCTTTTCCCTTGGGCGCGCTTTCGCCGACACAAGGGCGGCATCAAACTCCACACTCTGCTTCGTTTGCGCGGAGCCTTTCCCACCGTGGTCATTCTCACTCCGGCACGGGTCCACGACGTCAACATTCTGGATCAAATCCCCTTCGATCCGGGTTGTTTTTACATCATGGACAAAGCTTACACCGATTTCGACCGCTTCCATCGCTTGCATCGCAGCGGGGCGTTCTTTGTCACCCGGGCGCGCAAAAGCTTTCGCGCCCGTCGTCGTTACTCTCGCCCTGTGGACAAAAGGACCGGTTTGCTCTTCGATCAAACGGTGGTTTTGACTTGGTTTTACACCGTCCAAGAATATCCGGAGACCTTGCGTCGCATTGGCTATCGCGATCCGTTGACGGGCCGCAAATTCGTCTTTCTCACCAACAACTTCAGCGAGCCGGCTTTGACCATCGCCCAACTTTACCGCGGTCGCTGGCAGGTGGAGCTCTTTTTCAAATGGATCAAGCAACACCTTCGCATCAAAGCCTTTTATGGAGTTTCGGAAAACGCCGTGCGCACGCAAATCTGGATCGCCATCTCCGTTTACCTCCTGGTGGCAATCCTCAAAAAGCGCCTTCATTTGAACCCGAGTCTTCACAATATTCTACAGATTTTAAGCCTGACCCTTTTCGAGAAAACGCCCATTTTACAGGCACTTTCGCAATCCTCCTTGTATCCAAATGAGTCGTTCATTCAAAATCAGCAATGTTTACCGGGCTTTTAAACCGGACAGCAGTGAGAATTGGTCATTGAGAATTTGTCATCGGTTATCGCAAGAGTCGTCTCCAGACCGTCGCCGGACAACTGTCTTCTGCCGGCTTTGGCCGTCGCAATGGACTTTCCCAAGATGCGGGCCGCAAACTGCCACAATGGCTCTGAGAGTTGCCGGGGCGTCATACCGAAGGTGTTTACATGACAAATGACCAATTCTCAATGGATTTCAATCGTTGAAATCCAGTCCACGACACAACAGCACCCAAGAAAGTGATATGCGCCCGTGGAAGCGGCGCGGGGCGGAAGATCGTTTTCCCATCCGCCTCAATAATACTCACAATACCCTCAGGCCGCGAGTTCTTCGATGGCGCGCAAAATGTCGCTCAAGACTTTTACGGGTGTTTGCGTGGCGTCAATTTTGCGCAGGAGTTCCAGTCCGTAAAAATCGAGCAGCGGCCGGGTTTGGCTTTCAAACACTTCCAGCCGCCGCCGGATGATCTCGACGTTGGCGTCATCGAGGCGGTTCTCGCGCAGGGCGCGGCTTTGCAGGCGCACGATCAACTTGCTCATGTCCGAACAGGTGAAATAGAGAACCAGGCGGACTTCCAGGAATTGTTGGAGGATTTCCGCCTGCCCGGTGTTCCGCGGAATCCCGTCCAGGACAAGGGTGTCGCTGGCGGGATTGAAAAGACCGGCGCGCTCGTCCGCTTCGATTTGTTCCCGCCAGAGCCGGACGGTCGGTTCGTCGGGAACCAACTGGCCGCGGCTGGAGTACTCAAGGAAAACGCGGCCCAGTTGGGTGTCGGGCTTGAGGTGGCGAAAAACGTCGCCGCAGGCAAAGTGATAGAAGTTGGGGATGGCACCCAGGATTTTGCCCTGGGTGCCTTTGCCGGAGCCCGGGGCGCCGAGGAGGAGGATGGCGCGAAATCTCATGGCGCCAGGCATGGCGGCGGCGGGCGGAATGGGTGGGTCGGTTTGGTTCAAGCAAGGTCCTTGTGCCGGATTTGGACTTCCATGATTTCCACGAAGGGGATCATTTCGTCGGCGGTGGCGCCTTCCTTGAAAACCTGGAGGTAGAGATCGGTGGGGGTAATGCGGGAAATGCGTTTGCCAATGAAATCGCCGCGGCTGGACTTGATTTGGAGGACCATGTCCTTCTCCGCATCCCCCAGCACCACCCGGAAGTATGCAGCGAGCTTGGTCTCAAAAAAACGGCGGTTGAAAGAGAAATCGCCGCGCTGATAGATGATGGGCGGGGGCAATTCCCCGGGCGGCGGCTCCGACGCGGCGGCCGCGGCGGGAGGGATATTCTCGCTGGAGGCGGGGGATGGGGGGCTTTGGGCTTCTGGGGTCCGGGAAAAAACCGGGGCGGTGGCGAAGGTGGGCGAGAGCGGTTCGGGCTGGCTGGCGGGGCTCAAGTCGGCCTCCGGCGGTGGGACTGTAGGCATGGCCAGGAAATAAATGGGAATCGCGATTCCAAAGAAGGGGATGGCGGCGTAAGCGCAGACCCTTTGGAACGGCTGGTTGCGGAACACGGCCACTTCGTAGGCGGCCAGGAGGTTGGCCCCGTATAGAACCAGAAGGATGACCCATCCCTCCAGGCTGGTGAAAATGGCCAGGAGGCCAAGATGCCCGGTTGGCCGGGGCGGCGTTTCAACGGGGCTGATGGTGATTTCGGGTGATTGGGGGTTCTCGGCAGGAAGGTCCGCGACCATCGGTTCGACGATCGCTTTCTCGCGCGGCGTTGCGGCGTCGGTCATCAGTTGCTTCAGGGCCTCATCGGTAAATCTGCCCCACGGGACAAGCGCGGAGTAGGTCTCACTGCCTTGTTTGAACACCACCCCTGCTTCCTGGTAGGTCATCGGAGCCCCTGATACGCGGCTGCCATCGGTCAGCGTGTAGGTGCCGGCGTTGGCGCCAGCGGCCAGCAGCCCCAGCCAGAGACCCATGATTAATCCAAACCTGCGCATGGGATTAAATTGCGCTTTGGGCGCATAAAGTTCAAGGCAAAGAAGAAGCGGGCGGGCTGCTGGGGGGCGTGAGACAAAACTCTTCAAATTGGTCGAAAGCAGCGGTTTGACGGCCAAAGCGGAACTGGCGTGCCGCACTCCACGACGCTTCGCGTTCACACGGCGCGTCGGAGATGCCGACAGGTCTTGGAGTGCGGGCGCGCCAGCGCCGCTTTTCCACTGGCCCCGAGGGTGCAGGACAGAATTCTTCAATTTTGATTTTTCGCTCTTTTTTTGTTGCCTTTTGCATATGCCATACACATATACTTCCGGCCATGGATTCCAAACCCACTCCGCAATCGCTCCTCCAGG
>JBEKOF010000155.1:0-10673 GCA_049522055.1 Verrucomicrobiota bacterium
CACAAATAATCAGCCGGTTTCCGCGCCAGCCCCGGCGGCGGGGGAGGTTTCGGGGCGCAACCAGCCCGGGGACACCAATAATTTCAAATTGGACGCCGCGCAAATCTTGAGTCCCAACGACGGGATTTTAGTGACTGTCTATCAGGAAGATGACTTGACCACCAAGACAATCATTGACAAGAACGGCATGGTGATGCTGCCGCTCCTGGGGCAGGTGAAAGTGGGCGGCCTGACCATCGGGCAAGCCACGGCGCGGATTCAGCAGCTTTACGACAAGGATTATCTGGTCAATCCACAAGTCAATTTAATTGTGGACGATTTCGCCAAGCGCCGCTTCTCGGTGCTCGGCCAGGTGCAGCATCCCGGCAGTTTTGAATTTCCGCAAAATGAATCGGTCAATTTATTGGAGGCCATCGCCATTGCGGGGGGATACACGCGTCTGGGAAACCCTTCCGACGTGAGTGTGTCCCGCGTCGAGAACGGGTCTCCCAAGATTTATCAAAAGGACGCCGGCAAAATGGCAAAAGACAAGCAGCAAAAGGCGTTTGAAATTCAGCCGGACGACATTATCAACGTAGGTGAAAGAACTTTTTAGCAATTTGATTTCATCTTGTAACATTTATGCCAAACGCTGATCCGCTTGATTTGCCCCCGTCCCCGGAGCCGTCCGTTCCTGGTTCCGTCATAGATTTGCACGGCGTCATCCGATTGGTGCTGGATAAGGCCTGGCTGATTGTATCCTGCGTTTTGCTGGCGGTGGTCGCCGCCGCCGTTTATGTGCAAAGGGCGCCGCGCATCTATGAAGCCGTCACCACGGTTCAAGTGGAACAAGAGGACGCCCATGTGACGACCGCCGCCCAGGTGGTTGACGAAGATATGCAGGAGTTGGATGCTTTGAACACCGTTGCGCAAAAACTGTGCAACACCGCTTTGTTGCAACAGGTTCTGGAGACATATCATCTGCTCCCGCCCGAAGGGACATTCGTGACGAATGGATCCAAAGTTTTGACGCGCGAGGAAGTGATTACGGGATTTGCGCGCAACGTCAGGTCCTTGCTCCGCCGCAACACGCGGCTGATTGACACGTCGGTGCGCGACACCGATCCCCGGCTTGCGGCCCGGCTGGCCAATACGTTGATTGAAGATTATCTGCAGCAGGACGCGCTGGTGACACTGACCACCACGACAAACGCCAGCACATATCTTCAACAGGAGGCCGAGCGGTGGAAGAAGAAACTGGAGGAGGCCGAGCAGGCTTTGGCGGATTATCGCAAGCAAGTCGGCTCGGTTTCTCTGCAAGAAGACCAGAACATAATCGCGCCAAAGCTGCAGGACTTAAACAAGCGCCTGACGCAAAGCACGGCGAATCTCGTCCAGGCCGGGGGAGCCTATACCAACTCGATGAAGATGAGCACCAATATTGAGGATTTGCTGGCGTACCCGCAGGTCGCCGCCGACCCGGACGTGATGCAAGTTTCCACCGATGTGGCAAAGCACGAAAATGATTTTGTGTTGATTCGCCAGCGGTATCGGGAGAAACATCCCAAATATATCCGGGCCACCAACGAGTTGGAGGGCCTGAAGCAACAACTGGCCGCCACCGCGATGAAGGTGCGCAGCCGCATTCAGGAAAGCCTGCGCATCGCTTATCAAGATGCCTTGACCTCCCAGGACGGTTTGGAAGCCCAATTGCACGAAGCGGAGACAGAGGCCAAGCAACTCGGCGACAATGCCGTCCGTGACAATGTGCTTTCGCGGGAAGTGGATTCGGCCAAAGCCCAGTTTTCCGCCATCATCAACCGGCTCGGCGAGACCGCGGTTCAGGAGCATATCAAGCCGGAAAGAATTCATGTTATTCAGCCGGCCCTGGTTCCCGGTATGCCGGCTTCGCCAAGAATCAAATTGATTTTCGCGCTGGCGCTCCTCGGCGGGCTGGCCGCCGGTTTGGGAATCTGTTTTGTGCTGGAATGCGTCAACACTTCGTTCCGCACGGTGGATGAGGCCGAGCTTCATTTGGCGCTGCCAGTTTTGGGCGCGATCCCCAAGATGCCCAAGACCAAGGTCGAAGGCAGCAAATTGGTGGCGATTGAAGATCGCAATTCCCCCGGGGCGGAGGTCTTTCGCACCTTGCGCACAACGCTTTCGATGCTGGGACGCGAACAGGACCGGAGAACGTATCTTTTTACCAGCTCGCTGCCGAGCGAAGGGAAGACTTTTACCTCCGTCAATTACGCGGTGAGCCTGGCGCAACAGGGGCTGCGCACGCTTTTGGTGGACATGGATTTGCGCCGCCCAATGCTTGAGGAGTTTTTCACCGGGAAACGCAGTGTTTTGCTCGGCGTGACCGATTATTTTTTGGGACGCAAGAAATTCGACGAACTATGTCTGCAAAACAAAGAGGTAGCCAAGTTATTTTGGATGCCTGGCGGCAGTACGGTGCCCAACCCGCTGGAATTGCTCACGCAGTCGGACGTGCGACAATTGCTGGCCGAAGGACTGGCTCAATTCGACCGCATCGTGATTGACACGGCGCCGCTTCTGCCGGTGAGCGACACACTGCTGCTGGCCTCCAGAGTCCAGACGGTGGTGCTGGTGGTGCAGGGCCGCAAGACGTCCCGCAAAGCGGTGGAGCGCAGCGTGCAACTGCTCAACAAGGCAAATGCCCCCATCGGAGGGATCGTCTTGAACCTTTTGCCGAACCGCCGCCTCAACGGTTATTATTACTCTTATTATCACGGTTACGGGTATGGACATTATGGTTATGGCGAAAGAAAATCGGATAAAACTGCGGTAGATGCCTGATGGCAACCCGGGGGAATCCCTGGTCGGGGTGCAGTCCGGCAAACCTTTTTAAAGAGACGCGGGATGATCAAGAGTCAGGAGATGCTTGTGCCGGGAGGGCATGTGAGGGTGGGTGAGGGCGCTTGCTTGCCTGCAAAGCAACAGGGGGGTCAAGCCTCTCAAATTTGAGCCGTCTATGACGGTGGAAAGCGAGAAAACAATCGGGGCCGGGGTCAAACGCCCCATCATTCTGAGTTGGTGGCTGGTCTTGCTGGCGGCGCTGGGGCTTTATGGGTTGACGTTGAACCCGTGGGTGACGTTTGGCAGTCTTCCTTTTGCGTCGCAGATCATGGGGTGGGACTGGCATCCCGGTCCGCTGCCGTGGCGGCCGAATCCGCAATATCATCCGCTGTTTTTAGTTTTGACTTTACCATTGCGGCTGCTGCCCGCGGGTTGGCGGGTGATGGGCTTGAATGGGTTCACGGCGGTTTGCGCGGCCTTGACGCTGGCCATCCTGGCCCGTTCCGTGAGGCTTTTATCGCAGAACCGCACCGAGGAGCAACGGCTGCGGGAAAGGGGAGAGTATGGTTTGCTCTCCATGCGCGCGGCTTTTCTGCCGGCCGCATTGGCCGTGCTGCTGCTAGCGGCGCAATTGACCTTTTGGGAGAACGCCGTTTCAGGGACCGGGGAGATGATAGATCTGTTGGTCTTCTCCTTCCTGATCCTGTGTCTGCTGGAGTTTCGCATCTCGCAAAGCCAGGGGCGTTTAAACTTGTTTGCATTTGTCTATGGGGTGGGAGTGGCGAACAATTGGGCGCTGATCGGCTTTTTCCCATTTTTTTTGCTGGCGCTGATCTGGATCAAACGCATTGGGTTTGTCAACGGGGGTTTCGTCTTGCGGATGATCGGTTGGGGGGTGTTGGGGCTGCTGCTCTACGGGCTGATTCCGCTTCTGGGGGCAGCGGCGAATGACGGCAGCTTTGCGGAGTTGTTGCGCCAGGAGTTGGCCGCGCAGCACGTTTTCCTGACCCGGATGCCGAGGCACTATGCGGTGATCGCCGCGGTGCCCGCCTTGCTTCCGCTGCTTTTTGCGGCCATCAACTGGCCGCCGCCCAAGGCGACCGGCGACTTAAGCCCCACCGCGCAAAAGACCTCCAGGGCCTTCTTTCGCATGTTGCACTTTCTGTTTTTAGCCGTGAGTGTGTTGATGTTTTTCGATGTAAAACTGAGCCTCAGCCCGAGGAATATGGGCATGGGCATCGCGGCGGGAGCGCCGGCATTTCTGAGTTTCTACTATCTGGCGGCGTTGAGCGTGGGCTATTTCAGCGGCTACATTTTGCTGGTGTTTGGGAAGGAAACAGTCGAGCCCTGGCGCCGGGCCGCCGGGATTCAGCGCGTGATTAATGGGGCGGTGACAGGATTGCTTTGGGTGGCGGCAATCGGGCTGCCGACGATGTTGTTCTGCAAGAACGTTCCGGTCATGCAGGACTTCAACAGTCCCGCGGTCACGCAATTTGCGAAGGAGCTGGCCAAGTCGCTGCCGCCCCAGGCTGCCGTAGTGCTGGCGGACGATCCGGGGCTGTTGTATTTGGCCATCGGAGCCAGCCGGAGCCTGGGACTGCCGGACCGATACACTTTTATTGAAAGCCGGGCGCTCCCCCGTGGCGAGTATCTGCGCTATTTGGTGGATCGCCATCCGTTTTTGCGCAAGGAAATCGTCAATGCAGACCGGTTTCCCGAGGAGTTCACGGGCCAGCAGATTGGCGAGCTATTGGCGCATCTGGCGCAGCGGCAGCCGGTCTATTATTTGCATCCCAGTTTTGGAAACTACTTTGAGCGGGTTTGCCTGGCGCCGCACGGGTTGGGCGGCTATTTGCATCCATACCAAACCAACGGGCTGGCGATGCCGGTGTTGACACCCGCGGGAATAGCCACCAACCAGGCGTACTGGAGGGCGCTGGAAAAGGAAACGCTGGCTTCCCTGCCGGAATGGGCGAAAACGAGCGCCGATGCCCGGCGGATCGCCGACTGTTATTCGCAAGCGCTGGATAACTGGGGCACGGAACTGCAAAAGGCCAGCACGGCGTACCGCCTCCCCCTGCTGCTCAAGGATGCAAACGATCAGTTCGCCGAGGCGCTGCGACTGAATCCCAACAACGTGGTGGCCCGGGTGAACCAGCAATACAACGCGCATTTGCGCGGAGTGCCGTCTGCCGGCGCGCTGATAAGTTCGTCCGATGTGGCGGCCCGATTCTACAACCATTGGGACATTGCGCTGAATGCTTACGGCCCGGCGGACGTGCCGGATTTGGACCTCCAGATCGGGCGGTATTTCGCGGAGCGCGGCGCCTTCGTTCAGGCGGCTGGATTGTTCCAGCGCTGCCTTGATTTTGCCCCCGACGACCCGGCGGTCGAATTGGACCTGGCCAAAACCTATATAGGACTGGGACAGGTGGACGCAGCCTTGGGCCTGGTGCGAGAGGCGCAGGAACGTCCGTCGGCCAATCCGCTGGAGCTGGCGCGGGTGGAGGCGCTGGCCTATGCCGCAAAGAACGATTTCGCGCGCGCCGATAAACTGCTGACGGAGGAGCACACCAAAAACCCGAAGGATGACAGATTTGACGCAGTGATAGCGGAGATTTACCGGCTGATGGCCTACAGCGTGTTGCACGCCAGCAAAGGGGACCCCAACAAGGAGAAAAGCGCGGAGCAAGACGCCGCCATCTGGTTCAGGAAAGCGTTGACGGCCCTGGATGACCAGTTGCAATTGCTCAATGCCCTCTCGACCGACGCGCCGGAGATTTCCAACGTGAACCTCTGCAAGGCTGAAATCCAAATGACCATGAAGGATTACGAGGCCGCCATCGTCACCTTGACCGTCATGGTGCGCCAGGACCCGGCAAAACCGGTTCCGCTTCTCAACCGCGCTTATTGCGAGGCGCAAATCAACCGACTAGACGCCGCCAAGAATGATTACCATGCCTTGGAGAAGATGATGCCAGAGCCGTGGCAAGCGATTTATTACGGCCTGGTCCAAGTGGCCCAAAAGCAGAACGACAAGGCGGCGGAGATCCACTACGCCAAACTCTACCTCAAGCACGCCGCGCATAACACGCCGGAGTTTGCCAGCGTAACCCAGCAACTCCACAAGTTGGAAGGGCACTAAGCCCCTGTTGGATCACAGGGACGCAGTGCGGCAAGCCGCAACCAAAAGCTGAATCTCAATTGAAAATTTCTCATTGAGAATTTGTCATTTGACATTGGAAAAGACGATTCGGAAAATTTTGCCAAAAATTCGCAACTTTTCGATATAGCACTATAGTGGTTCCCGGCGAATTTCAGCGGCGACCTCCGCCCCCGAAATGACCCCCGCCGCCAACGTGTCCGCCAAAACCGCCAACGTGTCCGTATCCGCCTCCGAAATGGCCGAAACCAAAACCAAAGACCACCGGCCCGGCGAAGGGATACCAGGGGTAATAAAACGGATCGTAATAGTAGTATGGATCGTAAAGCGGATAACTTGGCGCCGGGACATAAGTGTAAGCGGTCGCCGGCAGCGCCGGGGCGTAGGAGTAATACTGCGGCGCCGGAGCTTGAGCCGCGACTTGGACCGGCGCGCCGGCATCCTGTGGCGCCTGGGCCTGGGCCGGCACTTGCGCAGGGGGGCCGGCTGCCATTGCCGTTTGCCGCTGCAATTCGCCATAACGCCGCATCATAGCCGTGAGCACGGGCGTGGGAACACCTTCCTTCTGCAAGGCAATGATGGCATCGGCGTCCAGGTAGAACGACAATGGCGAGTGGTTGATATAAGTGATCATAATGTCCGCCGAAATGCCGCCGCGGAACATTTTCATCACTTCGCTTACGCCCGAAGGCCAGGCCGGGGCCTGGGTGGCGCCGGACTGGATTAAGGAAGTGTTCTGGGCGCTGGCGACATTCAAGGGAGCGCCGAAGCAGACTGCTGTTGCCGTGATGGCCGCAAGCGCCGTCCGAAACGCTGGATTCTTCATTTTTTCAGTCTCCTATCTGGTTGGCGTGTTGCGGTTGGTTGCCGAGCCGGTGGATGGTGTGCCGCGAGCCGGCGTCGCGCCGCCTCTGGGGGTGGTGGTTGGGGCGCCGCCTGGGATGGTTGATGCGGGGCGGTTGGTCGTCGAGCCGGTGGATGGTGTGCCGCGAGCTGGCGTCGCGCCGCCTCTGGGCGTGGTGGAGGGAGCGGGGCTGGCACCTGTCGGCGGGCGGCTGGTGGTTGTGGCACCAGCAGGCGGGTTGGGTTTGGCAGGCGATGGAGGGTGCGCCAATTCCTGGTGCGCCGCCGCCCGGGTTGCGAAATTGTGACTCTCTTCGGCGTGGCGCATCTCCTCCGCTTTGCGCGCGACGACTTCATGGTGCGTGATCGCCGCCATGTGATCACGACCCAAGCCCTCGGCCCGCAAACGCCCGCCTTCCATGCGGTAGCCGGCGTGGAACTGGCTGTGATCGAAGAATTCGCGCGAGCGGACGCGGTCGAAGGCGAACCTGCGGTAATCACCACCCCAAAAATGGTCGGGGCCGACAAAGATAAACGCGTCAAAACCCAAGCCGAAGTCAACCCCTTCGACAACCACTGCCCCATGCCAGTAGAGGCCCAGGCCGGCGCGGAATTCCACGCCCCAAGGCAGCGGCGCCCACCCCATGCCATCTTCGCCCTCGCGCCAGGCGACCCAGGAGGGCGCCCAATCATAAGCCGGCACCCAGGCCCAGCGCGCTGCCGTGAAATCGTTTCTGATCCATCGCCCGTAGTGGAAGGCGATGTCGCCCCACGGATAATCGGACTGCCAATACCAACCGGCGTCGGTGTATTCCCAGTGGCCGGCATCCATGTAAGGCCGCCAGTCGGGGTTGTTGGCTTCCGCCGGAATCCAAGCCGGCCCGATGCCCGGCACGTCAATCCATTGCCCGTAAGGAGTCAAATGGGCCTGGAAATAATCCAGGCTGGGCGTTGCGGGGGGCGCTACGACCGCGACCGGCTGGGGCGCCAGGGAAGTCAATTGCACGGCTGTCCAATTGGCGAAAGTGGGCCCATCGCGACGGGCCGCCAGAACCACGTTGAAGGGGCCGGCGCCCACCGGCATGGCGTTGAGGGTGCCCAACAACACGCCGGCCGAATCCTGCAACGAGACGGAGCCGATGCCATCGGCCCCGACGGTCATGCTAATGGTATAAGGCAGCCTGGGGATGGGCGCGGGATAGATTTTGTTGCCCAAGGCTGAAATGGGCTGGGCGCTGCCGGTCCAGTTGGCCCAAACGCCGTAGTCCGGGGAAGCGCCGCCGCCTAGGGGAATCCTCGCGCCGCCGAAGGGTGTTCTGATGCCGATGCCCTCCCGAGGGCCGCCTGCGCCGCCGAGGTGCCCGGCGACGCTCAACCATTGCCGCAAATCCGGGCTGACCAGATAGACCTCAAAAGGAATGCCTCTCTCGGCCATGCCGGAGACGGTTGCGGTGAAGGTGAATGGCGGCGAGTAGGCGCCCACAGACTGAATGCCGGTCAATTGGCCGGGGCCGTTGACGCCGGACATCTGCATTCCCGCCGGACCGAAGGCAAGCAGAGGCGGCGCGGCGACCGAGCCATTCCACTGGGCCAGGCTTTGCACCAGAGGGGTCTGCATCATCCAGACCGACGGATTCAACCCGGCGTCGGCGGCGAAATTATCCACCAGTCCCGGCGGCGGGGCCGGGAGGGGGGCTGGCGCATAGGCGGGCGCCGGGGCCGGCATGTTGGCCGGGGGCGGGGCCGGCGCCGGAGCGATCCCAGACACGGACGCGTCCGCGGCAGCACCTTTGGTTTGCAACAAGGCGTTCATCACCGCCTGCGAAACACCCTGGCCGCTGAGATAAAGCATATCGTCCGCGCTGAGAGAGTAAGATTTGCCGGAGCCCTTGATAAAGGTCAGGATGGTGTCATCCGGCATGCGCGCCTGGGCCAACTTGACAATTTCCTGTAAATCCGGGGACAAATTGGCGGCGGTTGTTTGCGCGCTGGCTGCCGGACCGGCAGTCAACACGATCCAGGCCATGACCCCGGCGGCCAAGGCGCCAAAGAGACGAGTATTGCAGACGATGATTCGATTTAGTTTCATATAATGCTTCTTTCCAGATTGCTGTGATGCTTGCGGTCAAATCCCGCCATTCCCCAATACGTTCCGGCAAGACAAATCTTGCGGCAGATTGGTTAAAAATCAATCCACCAATCCGAGCGAAGAAGTGGCGCCCCGGGAGGGATTCGACCCCACGACCAAGTGATTAAGAGTCTGCCCGCCATTGTGGCGCAAGCACCAATTTACGGGGAAGAGTTTGTGTTTTCCCCCGTGAAATGTCAAAGGGAAAGCGTCGCGCGGTCCGCGCGGCCCCGGCGCAAACAAATCCGACTTGTAAAAGAAAGGGACCGAGTTAAGATTCAGCCAGCCATGACAATTACCGAGCTATTACGGACCGAACACGCGGCGTTTAACCCGATTCTCAAAGAAATCGAGACCGCGCTGCCCGGGGTCGCGACATTGGGCGAACTTCGCATACTGATCACCATCATGGCGGGGTTTCTGCATCAACACGGCCAAAAGGAAGAGGAACTTCTTTGCCCGGCGCTGGACCAAATGCGAGGCGCCCGCGGGCAAATGGAAGAGCTGACCCAGGAACACGGCGAACTGGACCAACAAATCCGGGAGGTGGCCAAAAGCATGGATCTGAGCAAAGCGCGGCAACAACTGGGCCAACTCATCGAAGACGTACGCCAACATTTCGAACACGAGGAGCGCGATCTCTTCCCGCTGGCCGAAGAAGTGCTGCAGACCGACACGCTGGCCGCGCTGGGCTGCACGGCCGGACAAACGGCCCGGGTCGCCGGGATTTGACCCGGACTTCGGAGGGCGTGACGGAATTTGCCGGGGGACCGGGGTCGAATGCCGGACCAAGGCCGAAGGGATTTGAGAAGGGGTTTTTCCGCAGTGCGCGTCGGACGTCTTTGCCGCACCGAGGAGAAAGGTGGTGCCCCGGGAGGGATTCGAACCCACGACCAATTGATTAAGAGTCAGCTCATTCAGATCGCTCAAGTAATTTTTACGATGAAGATTTTACATTTTACCTCGGAGAAGTCAAGGGGAAAGAGTTGTGCGGTGCGGTGCGGCTGTCGTGCGTAGGCTTTGGCAACGTATAAAAAACGTATAAAATCCTGAATGCGGTGACAGGCCATTATTGGTCAGACTCACGTCCATATCCTCGCCAAATTCGCCGCTTTGAATGCTCCTTCCCAAATTTAAAGTCAATCGCGCTGTTTCCTGCAGTTTCCATTCGGTGCCGCGCGCGGGTTGGAAAAACTTTTTGCGAGTGAACAATCCAGCTTCCTCGGCGGCCAGTTCAAATTGCGAGGCCGCGCCCCTCCCATCGTGATGCAGCACGTACCAAGGTCGTGGAAAATGCGTGATGGCCGCCCTTCCCGCAGCGCCTAATCGCGTCTTGCCCTTCTTCGTTGGCTTGGCAGCCGGTGCGGGATGCTGTCCTCGGGCGAGCAGACGCGGGTTGCTCTGGCGAAGGCCATGCTCAACCCGCCGGCCAAAACCCTGCCGGTCAGAGCCTGGGCAACCCTTCCGTTTGGAACTTCTGGTCCAGTTCGACGAACGCGGGGTGCCCGTTCGGCCAGAAAGAAGCGCGCTTGGTCGGTTTTGGAAACAGATGCGAATCGAACCGCAGCAACCGGTTCATTTGGTGAAAGGCGAGGCCATCCATCCCCAGGAGATTCTCGATCTCCTGGCCGGTGCGAGAGGTCGTCCCGGCACGGTCGCTCTTGGCCCGGAAGGCCGCGTGGTTCATGAGGTTGACCACTCCGGCCTGCCAGTCCAGTTGCTGGTAGTAGTAGGACC
>JBEKOF010000156.1:0-10663 GCA_049522055.1 Verrucomicrobiota bacterium
CCCCGAGCACGAACGCTTCAAGGCGGGGGCGCTCCCCTTGGTGGACAACATCATCATTTTCGATTTTGAAGTCTAGCTTCGCGGCGCCGACGGTGGCGGCCATGGAAGATGTGGGACGGCCCGCCATCCAACGCCGCCATTCCAATGAGACGCACCCATCACTGCAACCAACTGCGTCCCGCTCACGTCGGGCAAACCGTCGTGCTGTCCGGCTGGGTTCATTCCCGCCGCGACCTCGGCGGCCTTATTTTCATTGATGTGCGCGACCGCGAGGGCCGCACCCAGACGGTCTTTGATCCCTCCGATTTACCCAAGGAACTTTTCGACCGCGCCGCCTCCTTGCGCAGCGAATGCGTCATCTCCGTGACCGGCAGGGTGCGCGCGCGCCCCGCCGGCACCAACAACCCCAAAATCCCCACCGGCGAAATCGAAATCGCCGCCTCCGCCCTGGAAGTTCTCAACATGGCCGAGGTCCTTCCCTTCCCGGTGGACGATCCGGAACTGGCCCGCTCCGTCAACGAGGAGCTGCGCCTGCAATACCGCTACCTGGATCTCCGCCGCCCGGAAATGGCCCGCAACCTTCGTCTCCGCGGCAAAATCGCCACAGCGACCCGCCTTTATTTTGACGAGCAGGAATTTCTGGAAGTGGAAACCCCCACGCTGTTCAAATCCACCCCCGAAGGCGCGCGCGAGTTTCTTGTTCCCAGCCGCGTGCATCCCGGCAGCTTTTACGCCCTGCCCCAATCCCCCCAGCAATTCAAGCAAATCCTCATGGTGGCGGGCGTGGAGAAGTATTTTCAACTCGCCCGCTGCTATCGCGACGAAGATTTGCGCGCCGACCGCCAGCCGGAATTCACCCAGATTGACGTCGAAATGTCCTTCATCGAGCGCGAGGACATTTACGCCTTGATCGAGGGCCTGCTCAAGCGCCTCTGGAAAATCGCCCTCAATTTGGACGTGCCAACCCCCTTCCCCCGCCTGACTTTCCAGGAGGCGCTCAACCGTTACGGCAGCGACAAGCCCGACACCCGTTTCGGCATGGAGCTGGCGGATTTCACCGGGGAATTTCGCGCCAGCGCGTTCAAAATCTTCAGCGGCGCCATCGCCGCCGGCGGGGTCGTCAAAGCCCTCAATGCGAGGGGCCTGGCCGGCGCCACCCAGGGCCAGATCGAAACCATGACCGACTACGCCAAAAGCTTCGGCGCGCGCGGCCTGGCCTACATCAAAGTCGAAAAGGGCGAATGGAAATCCCCCATCGTCAAATTCTTTAGCCCCGCCGAAAAAGCCGCGCTCACCGAAAAACTGAAAATCGAGGAAGGCGACCTGATACTCTTCGCCGCCGACCAATGGCTCAACGCCTGTGAGATCCTGGGTAAAATCCGCCTTTATTGCGCCGACCTTCTTAAAGCCCAGGCCAAACTGGCCTTCCCGCCCGCCCAGTTCAATTTCCTCTGGGTCGTGGAATTTCCCTTGCTCGGCTTCGACCGCGAACAAAACCGCTGGTATTCCAGCCATCATCCCTTCACCGCTCCGGTCGCCGAAGACATTCCGCTGCTGAAAACCGAGCCGAAGAAAGTTCGCGGCCAGCACTACGACATCGTCGTCAACGGCGTCGAACTCGGCGGCGGCTCCATCCGCATCCACCAACCCGACGTGCAAAAGACCATCTTTGAGGAACTCCTGCAAATTCCGCCCGAGATGGTCCAAGCCCGCTTTGGCTACATGCTGGAGGCCTTCAAATACGGCGCCCCGCCCCACGGCGGCATCGCCCTCGGTTTCGACCGCCTCATCGCCATCCTCTGCGGCGTTTCGAGCATCCGCGACGTCATCGCTTTTCCCAAGACCGCCAAAGGCACCGACCTGATGACCGGCTCCCCCGCCGCCGTCGAACCCAAGCAACTGCGCGAACTCCACCTCGAACTGAAAGTGGCGAAAAAGGAGTAAGCCATTTCTTGTTTGCTTTTGCACTGTAGCGGCGGTCTGTGACCGTCGCCAATTGCTTTAGAGTAGTGCAAACCCAAATTGGAAGTGGTACAAACTATGTCCAGCGATGCACTCACGACTAAGCCAAAATCACCCTGGCGCCGCATGAGCGCGCTCGCCCTATGCGCGCTGGTTGGCGGCTATTGCTTGATCGTTCTTGGGATCGGGCTCTTCCAACGCCGGTTGATTTATTTCCCCACAAAACTCTCGCCGGAGTCGGCGGAGCGGGCTGCCGCCAACGCCGCTTTTCTCCCGTGGCGCGACAAATCCGGCCAGCTTATCGGCTGGAGGCTGCCCGCCAGTTCCCCGCCGGGGGGCAATGTGCTCATCGCCCACGGCAACGCGGGTTGCGCGCTGGACCGCGCTTACCTGGCGCTGCCCATTCACCAAGCCGCCTCGCTTGACGTTTACATCCTGGAATACCCCGGCTACGGCACCCGGGCGGGTTCCCCGGACCAAACGAGTTTTTTCGCGGCGGCCGACGACGCCCTCGAAGACCTGCCCGCCAACCTGCCGGTCTATCTCGTCAGCGAATCCTTGGGCGCGGGGGTTGTCGCGCATCTTGCCCAAAAACATCCCGCGCGCGTCGCGGGACTCGCCCTCTTCGCACCCTACGACAATCTCGCCTCCGTCGCCCAGGGCCACATGCCCTTTCTGCCCGCCGGCCTCTTATTGCGGGACCGTTTCGACCCCGCCAGCGACCTCAAAAACTATCGCGGCCCGATAAAATTCATCATCGCGGCCGCCGACGAAGTGATTCCGCCAAAGTTCGGCCAGCGCCTTTACGACGGATATTCCGGCCCCAAAACCCTCCAGATCATTCCTGGCGCCCGCCACAACGACATCGAGGAACAATCCCCGGACTGGTGGCGGGGAGTCTTGGCCTTCTGGCGCCAGCACGCTGTTATATCCATGTAAATCCAAATGGTCATGGGAGTTGCCAGGGCATCTCCTTCTTGCGCGCTGGCGGCAGGCGTGAATAATATGGGCCATGAACCTTCGATCCCATTGGCCGGCCGGCAAGGCCCTCCTGGCCGCCGCGTTGTTGGCACAACCCACAATTTCCTCCCCGGCCGCCGCGCCGCCGCGCGTGCGGGAGAACTTCGATTTCGGCTGGCGCTTTCATTTGGGCGACATCACCCAACCGGCCCGGCCGCCCTTTGACGATGCATCCTGGCGGGTCTTGAATCTGCCGCATGATTTTAGCGTGGAGGGCGATTTTTCCCAAACCAATTTCAGTTGCACGGGATATCTGCCCGGAGGAATCGCCTGGTACCAGAAGACGTTCCTCGTCCCCGCGGATTGGCGGGACAAGCTGGTGAGCGTGCGATTCGACGGCGTGTCGGAGAAAAGCCAGGTCTGGCTCAACGGCGCGCCGGTCGGAGGGCGTCCGTGGGCCTACACCTCCTTCACTTGCGACCTGACTTCCCGTCTCATCGCCGGCGGCGCCAACACCATTGCCGTCCGGGTGGATCACTCGGCCATGGACGATTCCCGCTTTTACGTCGGCTCGGGCATTTACCGCCATGTCTGGCTCATCGCCACAGAGAAGACGCATTTCAGATCAGACGGCGTTTTTGTGACGACCCCGGAGGTCTCCGGGAAAAGCGCGCGGGTGGAAATCCAGACCGCCATCGAAAACCAGGGCGAGGAGGGAGAGATCGAGTTGACCACCGATCTGCTGGACCCGAAAGGCAGGCGCGTGGGCGGAATGCAGAGCAAACAAACCATCGGCGGCGGCCCCGCGCAAATGACCAATGTGCCGCCAGACCGGGTCATGCTCACGGGTCCGGCCAGTCTCATTCTCAGCCAAAGCGCTTTGGTGGCTTCCCCCAAGCTTTGGTCGCCCGACTCCCCTGCCCTTTATACGGCTGTGACCACGCTGCGGATGGGCAAAAAGACGGTGGACACTGTGAAGACTACGTTTGGAATTCGCTCCATCCTCTTTGACGCGCAGCGGGGCTTTTTGCTCAACGGCCAGTTCGCCAAATTCAGGGGCGTCTGCATCCACCACGACGGAGGCGCGCTGGGCGCGGCCGTGCCGGAGGCCTCGCTGGAACGCCGGCTGCGCCTGCTCAAAGACATCGGCTGCAACGCCATTCGCACCAGCCACAACGCCCCCGCCCCGGAGTTGCTCGACCTGTGCGACCGGCTTGGATTTCTCGTCATGGACGAGGCGTTCGACGAATGGAGCGGCTCCAAACACAAATGGCTCGTCGGCTGGAATGCCGGCACGCCCTCCCTCCACGGCAGCTATTCCGAATTCTTCGCCCAGTGGGCCGACGCCGACCTGCGGGACATGGTGTTGCGCGACCGCAACCATCCTTGCGTCATTCTTTGGAGCATCGGCAACGAAGTGGATTTTCCCGACGACCCCTTCAACGACCAAACCGCCGCCGTCCTGGCCACCGACGGACAGCGCCTGATCCAGGCCGTCCGCCAGGCCGACACCACCCGGCCCATCACCGCGGGGTTGGCGGCCCTGCGCACTTCCAATCGCATCGGGCTGGCCGACGCATTGGACGTGGTGGGCTACAACTACCAGTTGCCGCAACCGCTGCTCGACGACCTGGCCGCCTATCCCAATCGCAAGTTTATTGGCAGCGAAGACGGTTTGGAAATGAGCTATGTGGATTTGATCGCCACCAACGCGCGCGTGACCGGGCAATTCTTGTGGGTCGGCTTTGACTTCCTTGGCGAAGCCGGCCCCTGGCCCTCGCACGGCTCGGCCAGCGGTTTGTTTGACACCAGCGGTTTCCTCAAGCCGGGCGGCGTGTTGCGCCAGTCGCTTTGGTCCGAAAAGCCGATGGTCTATATGGGCGTTCGCCCCGCCCCGCGCGGCGGCGATGCTGGACGCGACCGGTTTGGCGGATTGGAAAGCCATTGGAACTGGGCGCAGGACGCCCGCGCGCAGTTGCCTGTCGAAGTTTATTCCAACTGCAAAACCGTGGAACTTTTCCTCAACGGAAAATCCCTCGGCCTGAAAAACGTGGCCGAGGCGCCCGACTGCATCCTGCGCTGGGATGCGGCCTTTCAGCCCGGCGAATTGAAAGCGGTCGGTCGGCGCGGCGGAAAAACAGTGGAATACCGTCTCACCACAGCCGGTGAACCCGCGCGCATCGCTCTTGTGCCCGACAAGGATCAACTTGCCGCCGACGGCGAAGATGCCGCCAACATCGAACTGCGCCTGCTCGACGCCAAAGGCGTCCTGGTCCCCAACGGCAACGCCCTTTGCGCCGTCCAGGTCAGCGGCGCCGGGCGCTTGCGCGCCGTGGACAACGGTAACCAGACAGACAACACTCCCCTGACCAGCCCCAGCCGCCAGTTGAATCATGGTCGCGCGCTGGCCGTCGTGCAAACCCTGCCCGTTCCCGGCGCCATCGAAGTGACGGTCACTGCTCCCGGCCTGCCTGCGGCGCACCTGACCCTGCGCAGCCGGTGATCGGTCGTTACAAAGATTTTTCGAGGCATTTCGGCAATCCCGGGCTAATCCGGGTGGAACAGTGAACAATTACAAACTGCCTATGAAACAAAGCAATAGAATCCCTCGGAGAATCGTCGCCGCCCTGCTCGCGGGGTTGGCCCTGGCCGCCGCTGCGCCTCGCTCCGCAGCTCAACCTCCACCAAGCGGAGTGCCAAGGTTAGCATCCCCAATACCATCCCCGGCGGCGAAGGAGGACCAGGAGGCCCTGAAGGCATGGGCGAACATTGGCCCGACCGCCACAAACATTGACTTCCGCGACCTCCCCCTTTCAGAGGTCGTTCGCTGGCTTCTCGAGCAGTTCCGCAACCAATTCGACGTCATTCTTCCAACCAAGGGCGACGACAAACACACTACGATAATAAATTTGCAACTCAAAAACGTGCAAGGGGCCGATGTGTTCAACGCGATGAATATGTTGTTTGAAACGGATAAAACCCCGCTCCATTGGAAATTAGTTCTGAACGGCAACCGGCCCACCGCGGTGCTGGAAGTCTTGGAGACAAAATCCGGCCTGCAATCCCCGGCGCAATCGTCCGTGTTCTACATCAGCGATCTCCTGCCCGATAAGGAGGGCATCGGTTTTGCTGAGGGAAAGCTCTTCGAGGCGATTAGTGTCGTCCAGAATGACGCAGCCAAGGGTGAAAAGCCGCCACGCCTGGCGTTTCATCCGGATGCGGGGCTGTTGGTGGTGACCGGCACGCCTGACCAGATCAACTTGACGCAACAAACACTCAGCGCCTTGCATCAAAAGGTGGACCATGACAGGAAGCAAGCATTTTTGAATGAGCCGCCTGGGCAACGTCTCCCTTCTGCCCCGCCGGGGCCGCCATCGGGCTTGAAATAACGCGGGGGTCCTGCCATGTTTATGGTCAGATGATTGCCGCCACTCCCGCCATGTCATTCCCGGCCACCGCCCCCGGCGCGGCGCTCGACGCTCAAGCCCGCCAGATTTCGGCGGCCGTCGCCCAGGGTGACGAAGCGGGCTTCCAACTGCTCTATGATCGCTATCACCGGCGGCTCTTCCGCATGGCCGTGTCGCTCCACCAGGGCGACGAGACCGTGGCGCATGAAATCGTCCAATCCGTGATGTTGACCGCCGCCGCCAAGCTCAAGCCGGCGCAAAGCGAGGATCATTTGTGGAATTGGCTGGCCCAGGTGGCGCGGCAACAGTCGCAAAAAATCTGGCGCCAGCGCCGGCGCCGGCCCGAACACACCGCCCTGGCGGACCTCCCCCGCGAGGCCGAAATTCCACAGACCGACGACGCCCTTGAACAAAGTCTTGACACCGCCCTGCTGTCGCTGGAGCCGGACGACCGCCAGATCGTCGAGTGGTTTTACTTCGACGGCGCCAGCCACAAGCAAATCGCCGCCCGCCTGGAAACGACGCCCAAAGCCGTCTCCAGCCGCCTGGAGCGCGCCCGCTCCAAACTGCGCGAACTCCTCGCCAAAAGGATGACCGATGCAACCTGACAAAAGAATTTTACTTGACGATGTGCTCCACGCCACCCCCGGCGATGCCCGCCGCCAGGCCATCTTGCGGGCGGGCGGAAGGATTATGCGCCGCCGCAGAGCCTGCCGCTTCGCCGCGCGCACTTTGGTCGTGCTGGCCGCGGTCATTCTGGCCGCGCTGGCGGTCCATCGGTACCCTGCCGCCCCCAAAGAGGCGTGTGCCCTGCCACCCAAAACCGCTCCCGGCGAGGAGCAGGTGCAATATCTCACCGACGACCAATTGCTGGCCCTGTTCCCCAACACCCCGGTCGGCCTGATCAAAACTCCCGACGGCAAGAAACGCCTGATCTTCCCGCGTCCGGGCGATGAGGCCAAATACATCATCCATCTGTGATTTGCCGCTCCAGCCGACGGCCATCGGAGCCGCTCCAGTAAACCTTGGATACTTCCGCCATCAAGTTCATGAAAACTGGCTCTTAAACCCTTCCTTGAAAATGCGCCGCCGCCTCTTTAAGATGCCCGCATGGTCCATGTTGGAATCGGTTATGATGTGCATTCGATGGCGCCGGGGCGCGCCCTGATTTTGGGCGGCGTCGCCATCTCCCATCCCAAGGGACTCCAAGGGCATTCGGATGCCGACGTACTCATGCACGCCATCTGCGACGCCGTGCTGGGCGCCATCGGCGAAGGCGACATCGGCACCTTCTTCCCCAACACCGACCGCCGCTGGAAAGACGCCGCCAGCAAAGTCTTTCTGGAGGAGGCGGCCCGACAGGTCCGGTTCCACGGCGGCAGGATCGTCAATGTGGACGCCACCATCATCGCCCAGGCGCCCAAAGTGATGCCGCACGCCGAGGCGATGAAAAGAAACGTGGCCGAGGCCCTGGGCATCAGCGCCAGAAAAATCGGCCTCAAAGCCACCACCAACGAGGGCCTCGGTTTCATTGGCCGCGAGGAAGGCATCGCCGCCCTGGCCGTGGCCGGCGTGGCTTTACCCGAGTGACCTCATGCCAAAAGCGGAAATCAGTTGGCGACGACAGACCCCCGATGGCGCGGACTTGCAATGTTACGCCCAGCATGTCGGCAAGCAGTGGCGCTTCTTCCACCGCCAAAAACGCTTCGACCGATGGCGCGCCGTCCAGAAGCCGCCGCTGGAAGACTGGCTGGCGTTGCTCGATTCGGTCCGCCGCCGCATCAACCGCCGCCTCCTCCGCCCCGAGGAGGAGGACAAGCTCCTCAAAATGATCTCCGAACAATACCCGCGAACCAGCGCCCCCCTGCCCGGCCCCGGCCAACCCCCATGAAAACTCCGCGCAAACATCGTTCCAGGGAAGATTGCCGCTTTTTTTGCTTCATAATCTTAATCCTCATCGTAATCTTCGTGCATCCGGTTTGAGATTAGGATTAAGATCAGGATTAGGATTTAGATTAAGATGCCCAACGCCAAAAAAGCGAATCGCTCCCATCGCCCCTTCTCCGCCGCCCCGCTCATTCTCGTCGCCCCGGCCACCGAACGGGCCGGGGCCGAATTCGCCGACCGGTCGGTCAGTTTGTCCAATCGTTACACCGACGCCCTCATCGCCGCCGGCGGGTTGCCCCAGATTCTGCCCGCCACCACCCGCCGGGAAGTGATCGCCGAGGCCGTGCGCCGTTGCGACGGCGTGCTGCTCACGGGCGGAGACGACATTGATCCCAAATTGTATGCCAGGAAATTGTCCGGGAGCCTGGCCAAAACCACCGGTTCCCACGACGCGCCACGCGACCTCTGGGAATCGGTGTTGATCCAGGAGGTTTTCCAGCAGCGCAAGCCCATGTTTGGAATCTGCCGCGGCCACCAGATGTTGAACGTGGCGCTCGGCGGCACGCTTCTGGTGGACATCGCCACCCAGGTGCCCAACGCGCTCAATCACAATCAGATGGCAAATAAAACCAAACCGGTGCATGATACAAGCGTGACACCGGACAGCCTCCTGGCCAGAATAACGGGTGCGCGGACCCTGCGCGTCAACAGCACGCACCATCAGGCCATTGGCCGGCTGGCCCGCCCGCTGCGCGCGGTGGCGCGGAGCCAGGACGGGATCATTGAAGCGGCGGAGTTGCAAGACCCCGGCCGGTTGCCCTTTCTGCTGACGGTGCAATTCCACCCCGAGCGCATGCTCGACGGTCAGGGAACTTTTTTGCGGCTGTTCCGCGGTTTTGTGCGGGCCTGCGCGCGGCAAAATAAGAATTGATTTATGAAACCCAAAGTCATGGTAGTTGATGATACGGAGGGCATCAGGGACCTCGTGAGCACCATTTTGGAAAAGGAAGGCTACGAAACCATCCTCAAATCCAGCGCCGCGGAATTGACCGCCTCCTTCCCACTCCCTCAGCCCGACGTCATCCTGCTGGACCTCGTCCTGCCCGACGGCGACGGCATGGAACTGCTCCCGCAAATCAAAAAACAATGGCCCGAAACCGAAGTCATCGTCCTCACTGGCTTCGCCAGCCTGGACAAGGCGGTCGAGGCGACCAAGCGGGGCGCCTACCATTTCCAGAGCAAACCCTTTGAAACCAAGACGCTCCTCCACAATATCGAGCGCGCCCTGGAACACAAGGGACTCAGTACCGAGACCGTTTCGCTACGCAAGGCCGTGGCCACCATGACCGGTGGAGACGCCCCCGTCTTCCAAAGTCCCTCCATGAAGAAAGTCGTCCGCGACATCGAGCGCGTGGGGCCGAGCGAGGTTCCCATTCTCATCACCGGCGAAAGCGGCACCGGCAAGGAAGTCATCGCCGACTTGCTGCACAACCTGAGCTCGCGCAACAAGGGGCCGCACATCAAAATCAATTGCGCCGCCCTGCCGCGCGAATTGATCGAAAGCGAATTGTTCGGCTCCGTCAAAGGCGCCTTCACCGGCGCCAACATGGACCGCGAAGGCCTCTTCCGCCTGGCCGAGGGCGGCACCCTCTTCCTGGATGAAATCTCCGAAATGCCCGTGGACACCCAAAGCAAACTCCTGCGCGTCCTGCAGGAAAAGGAAGTGCGTCCCGTGGGCGGCCGCGCCAGCTACAAGAGCGATTGCCGCATCATCGCCGCCACCAACCGGCCCACCGCCGACGCCATCAAGTGCGGCAAGTTGCGCGAGGATTTGTACTACCGCATCAGCGCCATCTCGATCTATCTGCCCCCCTTGCGCGAGCGGCGCGAGGACATTCTTCCCCTGGCCGGCGCGTTTCTCAAGCGCTACGGCTCGCAGGCGGGCCGCGAGATCACCGGCTTCACGCCGGAGGCCTCGGAAGTGTTGAAGGCTTTCGACTGGCCCGGCAACGTGCGCCAATTGCAGAACGAAATCCAGCGCGCCGTCCTCATGTCCGAAGCCAGCGTCGTGGACACCCGCGATCTGTCCATCACCAACGTGACGACCCGGCCGGAAAACAACCCCGACCTCACCCTCATGGAGGCGATGGAACGCAACACCATCATCCAGATGCTCACCGAGACTGGCGGCAACAAATTGGAAACCGCCAAGCGCCTCGGCATCGGCCGCCAGACCCTCTACAATAAAATCAAAATCTACGGCATCGAACCGTAGGTTTTCTGCCTGCGGTTCAAAAAAAGGCACTGGCATTTGGAACATGAAATGACCTGAATTCGACCTAAAAAATGCTCACTACGGTTTGCAGGAGGCTATCCGGGGCGTAGATTCCGCCTGATTTCACAGGTTTTTTTAACGGTGTGGTTCTTGGAAAAAAAGAGTTGCGTGC
>JBEKOF010000157.1:0-10632 GCA_049522055.1 Verrucomicrobiota bacterium
TGCGCCGGGGACGACGCTGATAGATTTTGAGGCGTTGGATGCGTCGGGGGGAGGGGTGGGCGGGGTGGCGTTGAGCAATTATCTGGCGGGTTTTGGGGTGACGGCGGGCAATGTGACGCCGGCGGCGGCGAGTTTGGCGGTCGAGGATGACCAGGTGTTTTTGGGGGGCGGGGTGGTGCGGGCGTCGTCGGGGGACAATTTTCTAGCGGAGGTTGGGGCGGGCGGGGCGGTGTCGTACACGCTGGGTTTTTCGCAAGGGTACGCCAGCGTGAGTTGGGTGAGGACGCGGTTGTTGGCGGGAACCACGGGGGCGTCTCTGCCGGGGTGGCGGGCGCATGTGTTTGACAGCACCGGCCGGGAGCTGGGATCGGTGGGGGAGGCGGCGCAGGCCAGTTTTGCGGATATTCCGGCGGCGGGGTTCACGTTGCTGGGGCCGGGGATTGTTTCGATTCGGTTTGACGGGAACAACGGGGCGGCCAGCGCGTTAAGCACGCTGCCGCTGGATGATCTGTTGTTATCCACCCTGGCGGTGAACTCGACGCTGGCGGTGAGTTTGACGACCAATGCGGCGGGGACGGTGCTGGCGGCGCCGGGGACGGTGGTCTTGAGCGCGGGGGTGAGCGACAGCCTGGCGGCGGTGACGAACGTGCAGTTTTATGAGGGGGCCAATCTCTTGGGCGCCGTGACGCCGGCGGGCGGGGCGGCGGGGTGGGCGCTGCATAATTTGGCGGCGGGGAGCTATGTGTTTACGGCGGTGGCGTCGGACGCTTTGGGGGCGGTGGTGACCAGCAGCGGGTTGGATTTGGCGGTGGGAGCGGGGGCGGGTTTGGGGGTGATCAATTTTGACAGTCTGGACACCTCCGGGGGATCGGTCGGAGGGGCGGTCTTGAGCAATTATCTGGCGACCAACGGGGTGACGCTCAGCAATGTGACGGTGGGCACGGCATTGGAGGCGGTGAGCGGGGGGTTGGTGACGGGAAGCGGGGGTGCGGTGGCCTCGTCGCCCCCGAATTATTTAACCCAGGAGGGCTTGAACCAGCCGGTGAGTTTCACGCTGCGGTTTGGCGGGGCGCTGGCGGGGTTTGGGTTTACGCGGGTCGGGTTGGTGACGGGAGCGGGAGGGGTGTCGCATCCTCAGTGGGAGGCCACGGCGTATGACGCCGCGGGGGTGGAGTTGGGGGCGGCGGGGGAAGAGTTGATCGTCAGCGCGACTAATGTGCCTGCGCGAACATTTGTCTTGACGGGATTGAACGGAGACGGGATCGCCGCAGTGCGGTTTGATTCGGACAGCCGGAAGACGGCGGCGTTTTCGGCGGTGTTGCTCGATGATTTGATATTGTACACCAACGCCAGCGCGGTCACGCCGGAGTTGACGGTGGGGATTTTGAGTCCGGTGAACGGGGAGCAGAGTTTTGTGGCGCCGGCGGACATCCTGTTGAGCGCGGGGGTGGCGGATGATTTGGGGACCAATTATTACGTGAATTTTTACGCGGGACCGAACCTGGTGGGAAGCGTGAGCAACAGTCCGTATAATTTTGAGTGGAGCAACGTGCTGGCGGGGAGTTATGTGCTGCGGGCTGAGGCGGTGGACGGATCGGGTCTGGCGGCGTATTCGAGTCCGGTGAGCATCGGGGTGGGGGCGGGGGGCAATTCTCTGGTGGTGAATTTTGACGCGCTCGACGCCACCGGCGGGCCGGTAACAGATTTAAGCGGTTATCTGGAGGGGTATGGAATGAGTGTCACGGGGCTGAGCGCGGGGACGGAGTTGGCGGTGGAGAACCAGGGCTTGATCGCGGGGGGCAATGCGGTCGCGGCCTCCTCGCCGCCGAACGTAGTAACGCAGATTGGGTCCAGCGGGCCGGTAAGTTACATAGTGGATTTCACGCCGTGGCTGACCAATTTTGGATTCACGCGGCCGGAACTGCTGGCCAATCCGTTTGTAAGCCATCCGGCGTGGACGGCGACGGCCTATGACGCCGCAGGGGTGGTGTTGGGGCAGGTGGGGGAGGGGCAGATCGGGAGCTACACCAACGTGGCGGCCCGTGTGTTCCCCCTGCCAGGGGGCGGGGCGGGGATCGCGAGCGTGCAATTTGCGTCCGCGGGAACGGGGCTGACGACGTTCAACGGGATGGTGGCGGATGATTTTGTGTTGACAACCAACGCGGCCGGCGCGGTTTTTCCTCCGGCGGTGGCGATCACCAACCCGGTCAATGGGGTGACGGTCACGGGGCCGGTGCCGTTGACGGTGGGGGCGGCGGCGGTGGCGCAAAGCGGCGGGGTGGCGGTGAGTTTTTATGTGGATGGGGTGATGCTTGGGGCGCCGGTGGAAAGCGCGCCCTATGAGGTGGAGTGGACCAATGGCGGGGCGGGCGGGTACGCGTTGACGGCCGTGGCGTCGAACCTGCTGGCGGGGGGACTGGTGCGGACCTCCGCGGTGGTCAACGTGACGGTGCTGCCGCCCGCGGAGGAATTTGTGATACTGACAGAGCCGGCCAGCCAGACCAATGCGGTGGGCAGCAGCGCGAATTTTGCGGTGGCCATTTCCGGGACCAACGCGGTGACCTATCAATGGTACAAAAACGGGTCGGCATTGGGGGGGCAAACCGGCGCGACGCTGACGATCTTTCCGGTGGGGATCGGCGACGGGGGCACCTACACGGTGACAGTGACGCCCAGCAATCCGGCAGTGGCGGCGGTGAGCAGCAGCGGGGCGGTGTTGACGGTGGCGCAGCCGCCGGTCTTCGAGGTGCAGCCCATGAGCCAGACGGTCGGGATCGGGGCCAGTGTGGCGTTGACCAACCTGGTGGGCGGAGAAGGCCCGTTGAACTGGCAATGGTTGTTAAACGGGACGGGGATAGCGGGAGCGACGGCGAGCAACTATTTAATCCAGTCGGCGCAGCCGTTGAATTCGGGGAACTACCAGGTGGTGGTGGGCAATGCAGTGGCGTCGGCGGCCAGCGCGACGGCCAACCTCACCGTGCAGGCGGGCGACGGGGTGGTGGAAAGCGCCGACACTTTTGCCGGGCGGATCAGCATCAATCCGCTACTGGGGCCGGTGATGGGGAACACCGTCAACGCGGCCTCCGAAGCCGGGGATCCGGCTCTCATCGCGGGCAAGCCGGTGGGCAATTTGATCTGGTACACCTGGACGGCCAGTTTCACGGGGGTGATCTCGTTGACCACGCTGGGGAGCGATTTTGACACCTTGCTGGGCGTCTATACGGGGACCAACATTGCCCAGTTGACGTCAGTGGCGGAGGACGACGATTCCGGGGGATATTTCACCAGTCTGGTGACTTTCAACGTGAGCGCGGGGACGGCGTACCAGATTGCGGTGGGGGGATTTCGGGGCGCTTCCGGGAACGTGATATTGGGGATGCCCTCCGGGACGGGCTACCGCGTGCTCAATGCGGCGACGGGCAACAGCGTGCCGGTGATCACGGTCCAGCCTAGCAGCCAGTTGGTGGAGGCGGGGGTGACCGTAACCAACAGCGTGGAGGCGGGAGGAAGCGGGCCGCTGAGCTATCAATGGTATTTTCAGGGGGCGCCGGTCAACGGGGGCACCGGCAGCAACCTGGTGATTGCCAATTTCCAATCTGGGGCGGTGGGATTGTATGACGTGCTGGTGGCCAACGCGGTGGGATCGGTGCAGAGCCAGCAGGCCAGCGTGCAGATCGCGGCGGGGTTCGGCGCGGGCAATTCGGCGCATGACAAGTTTGGCGACGCGGTGGATTTGGTGGAGACGGACAGCACGAGCGTGGCGGTGCAGGAGCCGGCGGGAGGAGGGGACACGCGGGGATTCAGCGTTTCGCAAACCTTCAGCACGGTGGGGGCGACCAAGGAAACAGGGGAGCCTAATCATTGCGGGCAGGGGGGAGGCGCCTCGCAATGGTATATCTACACCGCGCCGGCGGCGGGGACGTTGTGCGTGACCACGGCGGGAAGCACGTTCAACACCATCCTGGCGGTTTACACGGGGCCGGGCACCAACTTTGCCAGCCTGGTGGCGCAAGGGTGCGGCTTCACCACCAATTACCACCAGGGGCAGCCGGAAGTGGTGATACCGGCAGTGGCCAGCGGGACGAGATTCTACATCGCCGTGGACGGCTACAACGGGGCCAGCGGCCAGGCGCAATTGCTGGTCGGGTTGGGGGCGCCGCCCACACTGTTGCTCATGCCCGTCAGCCAGACTGCGGCGCCGGGAAGCAGCGTGACCTTCACGGTGGACGCCATCGGGAGCACCAACCTTTACTATCAATGGCAGTTGAACGGGGCGAATTTGGCGGGGGCGACTAACTCCGGCTACACCACGACCAACGCGGGCAGCTACACGGTCGTAGTAAGCAACGTGGTGGGCGTGGTCACCAGTGCGCCGCCGGCGGTGCTGACCCTGAAGGTCGGTTTTCCAACGCTGGTGCTCCTGCCCGTCAGCCAGACGGTTTCGGCAGGGAGCAGCGCGACCTTCACGGTCAGCGCCACGGGCAGCCCCGGCCTGTATTATCAATGGCAGCTCAACGGCGTGAATCTGGCGGAGGCGACCAACACCAGCTACACCACAACCAACGCGGGCAACTACACGGTCGTAGTGAGCAACGCGGTGGGCGTGGTGACCAGCGCGCCGCCCGCGGTGCTGAGCCTGCAAGAGGGGCCGACGATTACCGAGCAGCCGGCCAGCGTGACGGTGTTGCTGGGCAAGAAAGCGGAATTCTCCGTGAGAGCGGTGGCGCCAGGGGACACCAACAAGAACGACCCCTTGCACTACCAGTGGTACTTTGACAATGCGCCTCTCAAAGGGCAGACCAGTTCCAACCTGGTAATTGCGGCGGCGCATTGGACCAACAACGGCAGCTACTATGTGACCATCAGCAACCACACCGCGGTGGCCACCAGCTCTCCGCCGGCGGTGCTGACGGTGCTGGACACGACGCCGCCGGAGGTGGCCATCACCACGCCCTCCGCCAATTTTGTGACCACCAACAACTCGGTGCTGGTCGGCGGGACGGCCTCCGACAAGGTGGGGGTGGCGTGGGTGCAGGTGGAAGTCAACACTAACGGATTCCAGACGGCGAAGGGGAGCAATAAATGGAGCCTGATTGTGCCGCTGGCGCCGGGCACCAACTTGATCACCGCGCAGTGCGCGGACCTGGCGGGCAACACTAACACTACGCCGGCGGAGCGCAAAATCATCTACGAGGTTCCCGAGCGCCTGACCCTCCGGACCAGCGGGGTTGGCAAAGTCAGCAGCACCGACCGGGCGGCCAGCAACGCGTGGCTGATCGTCGGCAACCGCTACAAAGTCACGGCGGCCAACATCGCCAGGAGCGGCTACCTGTTCAGCAACTGGGTGAGCGGGACCAACCTTGGGGAATTGACCAACGCGACCAGCGCCCCGGCCTTGAGCTTCCTTATGTCCACCAACCTGATCCTGCAGGCCAACTTTGTCACCAACCCGTTTCCGGCGGTGGCGGGCACCTACACCGGGCTTTTCGCCCCGGTCGGTGGGGTGACCCAGGCCAGTTCAGGTTTCCTGCGGGCGACCCTGCAAAACAACGGCGCCGGGGCCTATAGCGCCGTGCTGCTCCTGGACGGACAAAGCAACAGCTTCAATGGGACCTTCGACCTCGCCGGCAGCACGGCGACCAACCTCACCCTGGCCGGCAAAAAACTGGTCACTGTGCATTTGCAAGTGCAACTTCATCCGCCAGACGACCAGATGACCGGGACGGTGAGCAGCGCGGCGGCGGGCTGGAACTCGGTCCTGCAAGCCTATCGGGCCGTCTTCAACGCCACGACCCGGCAGGCAACCAACTACGCCGGGCAATTCACAATGTTCCTGCCGCCCGCCTCCAACGCGCCGTTGGAGAGTCCCGACGGCTACAGCTACGCCGTCATCAGCAACAGCTTGGGCGGGGTGGCCAAGGTGGCTGGGATCCTGGCCGACGGAACCCCCATCAGCCAAAGCGTGGGGCTGGGGCCGGACGGGAACCTGCCGCTCTACCAGTCGCTCTACAAAGGCAACGGAAGCCTGCAAGGATGGATCACTTTTACCAACCAGCCGCCGCAAATCCTCTTTGGGCAACTGGACTGGATCAAGCAAGCAGTGCCCAGGACCCTTTATCCCCAGGGCTTCACCAACATCGTGACCAACATCCTGGCCTCCTTCTACACCAATGCGGCCCTGGAAGGCGGGCTGGCGTTGGACCTGACCAACGGCACACTGATCCTGACCAATGGCAACTTGACCGGCGGCTCGTTGATCTACACCAACATCGGCGCCAACCGCAGCCACAATGCCCTCACCAACCTGGACGCGGGAAACACGAATCTTTCTCCGCCCAACCATCTGGCCATCAAGATCAATCCGGCCAACGGCCAGTTGACGGTGACCTTCCAGGCGACTGGGGCGAAAACCAACACCGTCGCGCAAGGGGCCATCCTCCAGAACCAGACCAACGGGTTGGGGGCGTTTCGAGGGACGACCGAGTCCGGCTCGCTGATCCTAAAACCAGATGATGGAAACTAGCAATGCTGGCCGTTGGAAATTGGCCCATTGGAGCAATGGCGGTGACTGCGATGTTTAAACCCAGACCAGGGCCGGGTATTTTTTCTGGAGAGCGGGCTTGAGTTTTTGATAGGCGCCCGCCTTGAAGGCCGGCCAGTTTAGTGTGGGTTCGAGGCGTTTGCCGTCCGGCGCGCAAAGCCAAAGTTTAACGGGCAAGCGGCCTTCGCAAATCTGCGGATGCTCCTTAAGCCGCAGAATATCGTGCAGTTTTACGCTGGCTTCGGGGGAGTTGGGGCGGCCATCCGCGTCCCGCGTTTCTTGCGGATAGAGAAGCTTGAGGTTTTTTTCATTCAGCCAGGGAATGGCAGGCGGGGCGAGTTCATTGAGCCAATCCAAACGCGGCTTGCCGATAAAATCCAGGAACGTGTCGCGCAAGGGGGCTGCCTGGGCCTCTTTGACGAGGGTCAACCCGCAAAAAGCGCGGGACAAGCATTGCGCGATGGCGGCGGAATCGAACGCCGGAAATTCCAGCTCCGGCATGACGGCGGCGACGAGGTTGACGCGGGCGAGGGTTTGTTTGATTTCGTGGTTCAAGAGCGGCAGTTCGAAAAAGCCCTTCCCGAAAGCTTCCGCCAGGCAGCGGCCGGCGGAGGCGGGATCAATGTCGCGCTGGTGTTGGCGATGGATCACCAGGTCGTGGAAGCGGAGGAGTTTCACGGCGCTGACTCTGCGGTGGGTGCGATCAAATAGATGTTCGACCACCTCGGTGAGCTGGCCGGGAAAGGTTTCCTGGATCCATTCGCGTTTCACGGCCGTGGCCAGGGTCAGGAGAGTCAAAGGGCCGTCGCGGCCGGAGACTTCCCAGATGCCGGCGGCAACGAACAAAGGGGCGTTCTGCACCACGCTCTCCCGCATCAGCGTGCCGGTGCGTCCTTCCGTCAGATCGCAATCCAGCGTTCCCTGGTCGCGCCGCAGGCAAAGCTGGTCAATGAAACCAGCCATCAGGCAACGAGGCAAGGCCTCTTCGATGAGCGGGTCCGCCTTCGCTTGCGCCTTCGCCGAGGCCTCCTCTTCCGCTGAACCTGCGGCGGACAAGACGGCCAGAGAAGCAGGGTTGCCGGGATTCCCCGCGGCGTCGCGGCCGGCCAGTTGGAGGATTTGCTCGAAGGTCTGCTGGACTTGGCGCGCAATTTGGGCGTGAACGCCGTAACGACGGCATTGTTCGGTATTGAAATGGTTGTTTTTGGCGAATTGCCAGGCCCGCATGAGGGTGAAAAAATCGGATGCGGCGCTGGCTTCAAACAATTCGCGCGCTTCGGCGATGTGTTTGTCGTCGCGTCCCAGGCGCGCCAGCAAATCGCGGCCGCTGACCAGGGCCGCGCACAACGCGGCGGCGGGCACGCATCCCAAGCGGGACGCCTCGACCAACATGCGCGAGTAGCGCGGGTGCATGGGCAAACGGAGCATCCTCGCGCCAATGGGAGTCAGGTCCGAGTGGGGGGCAGCTGGACTGGGCGCCACGGCATCGGGCGCCCGCCAGACAATGGCGCCCAGGGTTCGCAGAAGTTGCTCGGCGCGCGCCACGGCCTGGGGGTCGGGTTGGTCGAGCCAGTCAAATCGCGTGGCGTCGGTCACGCCAAAGGAATGGAGCAGCAGGACCACTTCCGCCAGGTCGCTGCGCTGGATTTCGGGCGTGTTGCGCTCGGGCCGGTTCAAATGGCCGCTCTCCGTCCAGAGACGATGGCAGACGCCCGGCGAGGTGCGCCCGGCCCGGCCTGCCCGCTGCTCGGCCGAGGCCCGGCTGATGGGTTCGAGCAACAAGGTGCCGATGCCCCGTTCGGCGTCGTAACGGGCGACGCGCGCCACGCCGCTGTCAATGACATGCACGATCCCGTCAATGGTCACGGAGGTTTCCGCGACGTTGGTCGCGACGACCAATTTGCGCAGGCGGCTGGGCGCAAAGGCGAGGTCCTGCTCGTCGGGCGGCAGTTCCCCGTGGAGGGGGATCATGGCCAGCGTTTCGCGCAGCCGGGCGGCGCGGCAGGCGGCAATGGTGGCGTTGATTTCCGCCATGCCGGGCATGAAAACCAGGATGTCCCCGGGATCGCCCGAAGCCAGGATTTGGGCCACGACCTCGGAAGCCTGCTCGCTGAGGGGGCGCTCGTCGGGCAGGGAAAGGTGGCGGATTTCCACGGGGAACGCCTTGCCTTCGGAGACGAGAACCGGACAGCCGCCCAGGTAGCGGGCCACCGGCGCGGCTTCCAGGGTGGCGGACATGACCAGAATCTTCAAGTCGGGGCGCCGGGTTTGTTGCAACTTCCGGGCCAGCGCAAGGGCCACGTCGCTCAGTAGGTTGCGCTCATGGAATTCGTCAAAGATGACCACGGCGATGTCGCGCAAGTCCGGGTCGTCCTGAAGCCAGCGCAGCAGAATGCCTTCGGTGACGAAACAAATCCGGATGCCGAGGCTGGTGCGGTCGTCGAAGCGGATTTGGTAGCCGACTTGGGCGCCGAGGGGGCAGTGGCGCTCCCAGGCCACGCGCGCGGCGACCGTGCGCACGGCGACGCGGCGGGGCTGAAGAATGACGATGCGCCGGGGCATGGCGGCAGGCGCGCCGGGGGACACGGAGCGCTCGCCATGGTCCAGGAGCATCTGCGGGACCTGGGTGGTTTTGCCGGAGCCGGTGGGGGCGACGATGACGAGGCAGGGATGGTGTTCCGCGGAACTGACAATCTGGGAATGGATTTGCCAGATGGGAAGGGAAGATTGCACCAAAGGCTGGAGGATAAAGGCTAAAGGCTAAGGGCTAAAGTCTGAAGGATGAAACGCGCAGTAATTGAGAGTTGTGAAAAACCGTTTCATAAGCATCAGCCTTCAGCCTTTAACCTTCATCAGCGCGCCACCAGGAGGGTCCCTAGCACGACGACGGAAAAAAGCAGCATCAAACCGGCGGGCATGAACTTGGAGGTTTTGAGGTAGCGCACCAGGAAAACGACCGCCACCAGCCCCACCAGAATGTCGGCAATCCAAAAGGGATGGAGGACGCCCACGGCGCAAAGGGCAAGGAGAGCGGCAAAAAGGGCGGAGGTGATCAGGGAGATTTTGCTGCCGGCTTTGATCAAACCGACCAGGCCGCCGGCGAGCAGCAAGGTCACGAAAAGCCACAGGGAGAGCATGGCCAGCGGCGGAGCGATCTGCGGAGCGATGGTTGGCAAGGCGGTCATAAGTTTGATAGTGGACTTTTCAAGGCAACGCAATTGTCCGGCATGGCCGGCGGATTTTCAAGCGAAATTCAATTTGCGCGGTCATGCGGGAGGACGTGGTCGAGCAAGGGGCGCAAAATGGCGCCAGACGCGCTTGACTGGCGCCGGAAGAGTGTGCAGAATAAGTTCAGAAGCAGAATCAACACGAAATCAACGAAACATTTATGCGCAACTCCAATATTTCCGCCAAGGTGCTGGCCGAACTCAATCGCCAGCTCAATGATGAATTAAACGCGGCGCAAGGGTATTTGGCCTTGTCGCTCTGGTGCGACCTGCGAAATCTGGCGGGTTTTACCCGTTTTTTCGCCAGACAGGCTGCGGAAGAGCGCGAGCACGCGGCTAAAATCACCAAACACCTGCGTGATCGCAACTTGGCGCCCGAATTGACGGCACTTCCCGCTCCCAAGCAGGCTTACAAAACTTTGCTCGACTTGGCGCTTGAGGCCCAGGCGATGGAGCAAGCCAACACAAAAGGCATCCACGCCGTTTATGAAGCTGCTTTGGCCGCCAAGGATTACCCGGCGCAGGTGCTCATGCACTGGTTTATCAGCGAGCAAGTGGAAGAGGAGGCCTGGGCCGCCGAAATGGTGGAACGGGTCGAAGCCGCCTCTTGCGCCGGCAGCCTTTCAGATCTGGATCGGCACATTGAACGATACCTGGGCGCCAACACCAAGGGCGAGTGATTCGCCCTCCAACCCATAAGGAACCAGCGTGCTCACTCTCGGCGTCATTGTCGGTAATCGCGGTTTTTTCCCCGCCCATCTCTGCGACACGGGGCGCAAGGAAATCCTCGCCGTCCTCGCCAAACTCGGCGTCAACGCCGTCATCCTGCCCGTCACCGCCACCAAATTCGGCGCGGTGGAATCG
>JBEKOF010000158.1:0-10615 GCA_049522055.1 Verrucomicrobiota bacterium
TCTTTGCCCGAAGTCAAAGCCCTCCTCGCCCAATCCTTCGACGCCCGCCCCATCAACGAGCAAAACCTCTCCGACTGGCGTCAGCGCGGCTACGAGGAATGGCTCGCCCGGCAGGACCTCTTCGCCCAGGCCCGGCAACTGGCCGCCGACCGGCAGGAACTCCAATCCGTCGCCCCCGGCTGCTCCTTCACCGATCACCTGGCCGACGCCCTGGCCTTCCGTTTCGGCGCCCTCCTCGGCCGCCCAGGGCTTGGAACTGGACCCACCCTCCCTCCGCCAACTCCGCGCCCTGGGGCGCGTCTCCCAGACCGTCGTCAAACTGCGCCACAGCGATCAAAATGCCGCCCGCCTCAAAATCCAGACCGAGCGCTGGGAACTGGCCCGCCAAAAAATCCTCACCGACAACGCCGAAGACCTCAAGCGCCGCCAGAGAGACGCCCTGGCCGCTCCGATCTGGGCCGCCTTGAAAATGGGCGAACGGTTGGAACAATTCGGCGACGGGCCGCCCATCCAGTTTGCCGTGGATTACCTCCGCGAAATCGAATCCTGCAAGGCCCCGGCCCATTTCGAGAGCAAAGTCATGATCCCTGAAAGGGTGGCCAAGCTGCAACGCGATGTCAAACAATCGAAGAAAAACCGGCCGCCCAAGCGCACCGAAGTCCAGGCCGCGGCGGAAATGCTCCGAGATATTGACATCGCCGTGGGCGACCTATCCAAAATCAAAATTCCCCCCGCTCGCCGCGCTCGCCGCGCCGACTTGTCCGCCAAAGTCCCGCAACAGGCGGAACGACGGCGGAAGCCCCTGCGAAGGCGGGTCCACAAAGTCCACCAAAAGGATGAAGTCCACCCCGCTGTGCCGCCCCAATCCCCCTCAAATCCCGCCCCACTTGCCGCGCCGAATGGTAGGGACGCCTCGCCGAGGCGTCCGCCTTGCGAAAGCGGGTCAGCCCCGCCGGCCGAAGCCGCCCTGCCGCCAACCCAGGCACCCTCTTCCCCATCCGAATCCCCCGATCCAATCAATCCCAATCAAGCCTAATCAAGGCAAATCAAGGTATTTTTCAACGCATGCCAACCCAATAAACTCTGCCTGACCAATTAAACGCAGCAGTCCGACATTCAGCCAGCCGTATCTCGAAAGGAGTTGACACACGGGCCGGAAGACCTCATTTTCTGTCGTCCGCCTGACAGCGCGGCCAGAACGATCCGAGCCATGAACAGAGCACATAATCTTTTTGACACTCTTCAACAATTCGACACCGGCAATGGCCAGCAGGCCTCGTTTTATTCCCTGCCCGCCCTCGAGAAGGCGGGCGTCGGCCCGATTTCCAACCTCCCGGTCTCCATTCGCCTCGTCCTGGAATCCATCCTCCGAAATTGCGACGGCAAAAAGGTCACCGAAGCCAGCGTCCGCCAACTGGCCCAATGGCAGCCCAATGCCCCGCGCACTCAGGAAATCCCCTTCATTGTTGCCCGCATTGTCCTCCAGGATTTTACCGGCGTGCCCCTCCTGGTGGACTTGGCCGCCATGCGCTCCGCGATGGTCCGCTTGGGCAAGAATCCCAAACTCATCGAGCCGCTCGTGCCGGTGGACTTGGTGGTGGACCACTCCGTTCAGGTGGATTTTTCCGGCGCCGCCGACTCCATGGCCCGCAACCTGGACATGGAATTCCACCGCAACCGCGAACGCTACCAATTCCTCAAGTGGGGCATGCAGGCCTTCGACACCTTCAAGGTCGTCCCGCCCGGCATCGGCATCGTTCACCAGGTCAACTTGGAGTACCTCGCCAAAGGCGTCCTCGCCAGCTCCGCCTCCCCGCCGGTTTATTATCCTGACACTCTGGTGGGCACCGATTCCCACACCACCATGATCAACGGCTTGGGCATCGTCGGCTGGGGCGTCGGCGGCATCGAGGCCGAAGCCGGCATGTTGGGACAGCCGGTTTATTTTCTCACCCCCGACGTCGTGGGAGTCCACATGACCGGCGCGCTCTGCGAAGGCGTCACCGCGACCGACCTTGCCCTCACGGTCACCGAGATGCTGCGCCAGGCCAGGGTCGTGGGCAAGTTCGTCGAGTTTTACGGTCCCGGCGCCACGGCGCTCCCGGTGGTGGACCGCGCTACCATCGCCAATATGGCCCCCGAATACGGCGCAACCATGGGGTTTTTCCCAATGGACTCCGAGTGCGTCCATTACCTCCGCCAAACCGGCCGCACCGAGGAACATTGCCGCCTTTACGAAAATTATTTCCGCGCTCAGGGCCTTTTTGGAATCCCCCAAAAGGGCCAGATCGCCTACTCAACCCACCTGGATCTGGACCTGGCCGCCGTGCGCCCCAGCGTCGCCGGGCCGAAGCGCCCGCAGGACAGAATTGAATTGGGCAAGCTCAAAAAGGAGTTCATCAAATCCTTTTCCAAGCCCGTCGCCGAAAATGGATTCGGCAAAGCCCCGGAGGATTTGCTCCGGGCTTTCCCGGTCGCCCGCGACGGCGTCGCGGTGCCGGGCGGGGGCAGCCAGCAGCCGGTCGCTTTCCAGCGCGCTCTGCGCCAAAATACAAATCCGTTGACCGAATGGGAAATGGAGAACAACCGGCCAACCCCCGACCCGGTCGCCGAGGTCCCGGCCGGGCCGCCGGAGGGCGTCGTGCATCATGGCGATGTCTTGATCGCCGCCATTACCAGTTGCACCAACACCAGCAATCCCTCCGTCATGCTTGCCGCCGGCCTGCTGGCCAAAAAAGCCGTCGCAAAAGGTCTCCAGCCGCATCCGCTGGTCAAGGCCTCCCTGGCCCCCGGTTCCCGCGTCGTCTCCGATTACTTGACCAAGGCGGGGCTGCAACCATTTCTCGATCAACTCGGTTTCAACCTCGTCGGTTACGGCTGCACCACTTGCATTGGCAATTCCGGCCCGCTGGCGGCCCCCGTCGAGGACGCCGTCACCAAAAACGATCTCATTGCCGCCGCCGTCCTTTCCGGCAACCGCAATTTCGAGGCCCGCGTCCATCAAAACATCAAAGCCAACTTCCTGATGTCCCCGCCGCTGGTCGTCGCTTTTGCCCTCGCCGGCCGCGTCAACATTGATCTGACTTCTGAGCCTGTCGGCCAGGGCAGGGGAGGCCAGCCGGTTTATTTGAAGGACATCTGGCCCTCTTCAATCGAAGTGCGCGAGGCCATGCGCTTTGCTCTCAAGCCCGACGTCTTCCGCCGCCTCTATCGCGATTTCGCCGCCCAGAACCCCAAGTGGAACGAAATCCCCGCCGCCCTCGGCCAGGTCTTCCAATGGGACGACCAGAGCACCTACATCCAGCCGCCGCCCTTTTTTGAGGATTTCAGTTTGCAGCCGGGCCCCCTCCAGGAAATCAAAGGCGCGCGGCCCTTGGGCATTTTTGGCGACAGCGTCACCACCGATCATATCTCCCCGGCGGGCGGCATCAAAAAAACTTCCCCGGCCGGAAAATACCTCATCGAGCGCGGCGTCAACTTCGTGGATTTCAACTCCTACGGTTCCCGGCGCGGCAACGACCGCGTGATGACTCGCGGCACTTTCGCCAACGTGCGCATCAAGAACTTGATGACCCCGGGAGTCGAGGGCGGCGTGACAAAATTCCAGCCGGGCGGCGAACTAATGAGCATCTTCGATGCCGCCATGAAATACGCCGCCAACCACACCCCGCTCATCGTTTTCGCCGGGACCGAATACGGCACTGGCAGCTCGCGCGACTGGGCGGCCAAAGGCACGCGCCTGCTGGGCGTCAAAGTCGTCGTCGCCCGCAGCTTCGAGCGCATCCATCGTTCCAATCTGGTCGGCATGGGCGTGCTGCCCCTGCAATTCATGGACGGTGTCTCCGCGCAAACCCTCCGCCTCGACGGCGCCGAAACCTACGACGTCACCGGCCTGGACTCCAGCCTCAAGCCCCAGCAGGACCTCACCCTCCGCGTTACCCGCGCCGCCGGCCAGGTGGAAAACGTCCCCGTCCGCTGCCGCATTGATACGCCCATCGAAATTGACTACTACCAGCACGGCGGCATTTTGCCCTTCGTGCTCAGGCAGCTCGCCGCCGCGGGCTGAGTCGGTTGGTCACGATTTCACCACACTGATGCACCGCCACCGTCTAAAACCGCTTGAATGTGGCCCCCCCATGAGGGATAATCCCTCCATGAGTGCGACGATACTTGACAAAAAGCACCGAATGACTCTCCCGGAGTCTATATGCGCGACCGTGGGTCTGAGGCCCAATGACCAAGTTGAGTGGCGTGTCGAAGATGGCGAGATCCGCGGGCGCAAGCTCGTCCCGCAAAAGCCCAGGGATGCCTTCCCCCGCGGGAGCCTCCTTAAGTACCTCACGCCCAAACGCGACAAAGCGCAGCTCGCCATCTTGTCCGGCTGTGTTCAAGAACCCCTCCAATCCAAGTGAAAGACCAGTTCGACGTCTGGCGGCTTCATTTCCCGGACAAGGGAGGCGAGCATCCTGTTGTGCTGATCTCCCATCCGGACATTTGCGCCCGCTCGGCCGTGGTCAACGTTATCTTCTGCACGTCCCAACGCCAAGGCCGGCGCCCTCACCCGCACGAAGTGATGCTCAACAGCGCGGATGGATTGGACTGGGAAACCTTCTGTGATTGTTCCTGTCTCTATGCCGTAAAGTCCGCCGACCTGTTTGCCAAATGCGGTCGCGTCAGCCTGGAACGCCGGCGACAAATCCGCGCCAAAATCCGCGCCGTTTTCCTCTTGTCCGCCACCGACTAAATTTAGCCTTTCCACCGCCGCACTCCCCGGCTTAGACTCACCCTCATGCAAAAATATTCCGCGAAGGACATTCGCAATTTTGCCGTCGTCGGCCACGCCTCTTGTGGAAAAACATTGTTGACTGAAGCCATGCTCGCTTGCAGCGGCGTCATCGGCCGCATGGGCCGCATCGCCGACGGCACCACCGTTTCCGACTATCACGCCAGCGAAAAACAGCGCCAGATTTCCACCCAGGCCTCCCTCCTCCACACCGCCTGGCTGGAAAAAAAATTCAATTTCATTGACGCTCCCGGCTACCTGGACTTCGTGGGCGAGGCCCTCAGCGCCCTCCGCGTGGCCGACTTCGCCCTGGTCGTCATCCATGCCCGCGACGGCGTGGGCGTCGGCACCGAGCGGGTCTGGAACTGCGCCACCCAACTGGCCCTCCCAAAAATCATCGTCGTCAATGCCATGGACAAACTCAACGGCCGCTTTGAGGACACTCTCGCCGCGTTGCGGGAGCATTACGGCGCGGGTGTTTTCCCCTTGAATTTCCCCGTCAATCCCGGCCTCGGCTTCAATCAGGCCCTGGATGTCATGCGCAGCGAGGTGGTCACCTATGACACCTCCGACGGCCGGGGCCGTTTCCGCGAGGAGCCGGCCGAGGGCACGTGGAAGGAGAAGGTCGAGCGCCTTCACCGCGAGTTGATCGAGCACATCGCCGAATCCGATGACGCCCTGCTCACCAAGTTCTTCGACCAGGGCGGCCTGTCGGAGGAGGAGTTCCGCGCCGGGATTCACGACGCGGTGCAAAAACAGCATTTCATCCCCCTGTTTTGCACCTCGGCCGAGACCAACGCCGGCGTCGCCCGGCTCATGGATTTCATCGCCAAATTCGGCCCTTCCCCGTCCGACCACGAACGTCAGCCCGCGCGCGACGCCAATGACGCCCTGGTCGAGATCCACCTGGCCGATGCCGCGCCCGTCGCCCACGTTTTTAAGACCATGGCCGAGGAGCATTTTGGCGAGTTGTCCTTCTTCCGCGTTTATTCCGGCGCCGTTCGTTCCGGCATGGAACTCTTCAACGCCGACCGCCAAAAGTCCGAACGCATCGGCCAGATCTACATCCTCAACGGGCGCGAGCGCACCGCCGTCGAGGAATTGGGCGGCGGCGATATTGGCGCCGTCGTCAAGCTCAAGGACACCCACACCGGCAACACCCTCGGCTCGGCCTCGCGCCCGCTGCGCTTGAGCAAGGTCGAGTATCCCCGCCCCACCATCCACGCCTCTTTGATCTTCAGCGTCAAAGGCGAGGAAGACAAGGTTGCCGCCGGCCTGGCCGCGCTCCATGAGGAGGACCCGACTTTTGTTCACTGGGTTGATTCAGAACTCCATCAAACGATTATTTCGGCCCAAGGCGAGCTCCATTTGGAGGTGGTCGTGGATCGCTTGCGCCGCCGTTTCAATGTCCATGTCGCCCTGGGCGAGCCGCGCGTTCCTTTTCGTGAAACCATCGCCGCCCCGGCCGATTCCCGCTACCGCCACAAAAAGCAAACCGGCGGCGCCGGCCAGTTTGCCGAGGTCTGGATGAAAATTGAGCCCCTGCCGCGCGACTCGGGCGTGGATTTCACCGAATCCCTCAGCGGCCAGAATGTGGACCGCGTCTTTGTCCCCTCTGTCGAGGAAGGCGTCCAGAACGCCTGCCGCGAAGGCATCCTCGCCGGATACAAGGTGGTGGATGTCAAGATTGATTTCTACGACGGCAAGATGCACCCCGTGGACTCCAAGGACATCGCCTTCCAGATCGCCGGGTACTTTGCCTTCAAGGAGGCCTTTATGAAGGCCCGGCCCTGCCTGCTGGAGCCGATCCACCAGATCGAGGTGCGCATTCCCGAAGACTGCCTGGGCAAAGTCATGGGCGATATTTCCAGCCGCCGCGGGCGCATCCTGGGGGTGGATACCGACGGCCTCTTCCAGGTCATCAAGGCGCAGGTGCCCGCCCGCGAGCTTTACAAATACTCCAGCCAGCTCCGTTCCCTCACCGCCGGACGCGGGGTTCACGCCGAAGATTTCCATCATTACGAGGAAATGCCGCGCGACCAGGAGCAAAAAGTGATCGAAGAGGCGAAAAAGCGCAAGGCCGAAAGCCATGTCAAGTAAATTGGAGCGCCAGGCGCTTTAGGACGCGCTCCCTCCCCAGCACTTCCATCAGGTGATAGAGGCTTGGACCCGCTGCGCGGCCGGTGCAGGCCAGGCGCGTCGGATGCACCAGGGGACCGGCTTTGATGCCCAATTCGGCCGCCACCGCCTTGAGGGTTTGTTCGATGGCGGGGGCCTGGAAATCGCCCAGTTCCGCCAGGGCGTCGCGCAGTTTTTGCAATCTGGCTCTGCTCTCGGGCGTGAATTCCTTTTCGGCCAGCGCGGGGTCTATCAGCACTTCTTCGGTGAAATAAAATCCGGCGTAGGCCGGCAGGTCGGCGAAGCGCTTGATTTTGCCCCCGCAGGTGGCCAGCGCGGCGCGCGCGTATTCCGGTGAATAAGTGTTGACAGGCAGGCCCGCGCGCAATAGCGCCTGCGTCCCCAGTTCGCGGAATCGCTCCTCGCCCATCTCGCGAATGTATTCGCCGTCCAGCCAATAAAGCTTGGCGATGTCGAACCGGGCGTTGTGCCGGAGAATTTGCGGCAGGTCGAAGAGGCGGATGGTTTCCTCCAGCGACATTTTTTCCCGGTTTTCCTTGGGCGACCAGCCGAGCAGGCATAGGTAGTTGACCACCGCCTCCGGCACGCAGCCCTCTTCCATGTAGGAATAGAGTGACGCGCCCCGGTCGCGCTTGCTCATCTTCGCTCCGTCGGGATTCAGAATCAGCGGGATGTGCGCGTACTGCGGCGGCTCGACCCCAAAGGCGCGGAACAGCGCGATGTGCTTGGCCGTGTTGGTAAGATGGTCCTCCCCGCGGATCACGTGCGTGATCTTCATCTCCAAATCGTCCACCACGTTGACCAGATGAAAAACCGGCTGCCCGTCCGAGCGCACGATCACGAAATCCGGGTCCGCCGCCTCGCGGTCCGTCAAGGCGCGCGTCACATTTCCCACCACCAGGTCGGGGATGACGATGGGCGAACGCTCCATTTTGAATTTGACGGCGCCCTCCGCCTCGTAGGCCATCCCGGCGTCCTTGAGTTGCTGCACGCGCCGCCGGTAAATTTCCGCGCGCTCCGATTGGTAATACGGCCCTTCGTCCCAATCCAGGCCCAGCCAGCGCAAGCCCTTCAAAATGACATCCGTGGCTTCCTGCGTGTTGCGGGTCGCGTCGGTGTCCTCGATGCGCAGCAGGAACACGCCCCCGGTGTGGCGGGCGTAGAGCCAGTTGAACAAAGCGGTGCGCGCGCCGCCGATGTGGAGGAAACCGGTCGGACTTGGGGCGAAGCGAACGCGCGCGCTCATGCGGCCATCCAAACCAGCGTGCCCGCCGGCACTTTGTCGTAGAGCGGAATCAAATCATCCGCCGCCAGGTGAACGCACCCGTGCGAATCGGGCCGGCCCAGCGCGCCTTCGTTGCCGGTCCCGTGGATGTAAATATAGCGCGCATGGGAATCCACCTGCCCGCCGCGGTTCAATCCCGGCTCCAATCCCTCCAGCCAAAGTATCCGGCTGGTGATCGTGGCCGCCGGTTTTCCCCGCCAGGTGAAACCCGCCGGTTTGCGGCCGCGGAACACCGTGCCGACCGGCCAGCCGCCGCCGATTTTTTCGGCGATGCGATGCAGGCCGCGCGGAGTCCGGTTGGAGCCGGCGGTTTCGCCGACGCCGAATTTGGAGGTCGAGCAGCGAAAGGTTTTTGCCAGGATGTGGCGGCGCGCGCCGGCCGCGCGGGCGCGCGGCTTTTCAAACAGCGCGGCCGATTGCCGGGAGATGTTCACCACCAGAACAAACCGCGTCGGCGGCATCCCGAGGCGCGCGCAGGCCAGCAGGAGAGCGGGCGGCAGCGTGAAGAGGCTTCCGGTCATTTGGGCGCCAGTTTTTTGACCAGGACTTTGGAATTTCTGCCGCTTTGCTCGTACTTTTCCCGCCGGGCCGGCGGCAGGTCCTCGGGTGAGCCTTCGGCGAAACCGCCCTTGGATTGGAAGTACGTGAAGGCCTGCGTGGAAAGGACCAGCAGATCGCTCATCCCCATCTCCCGCGCCTTGCTCTCGGCAAATTGAATCAATTTGCGTCCGATGCCCTGGTTTTCGTGCAACGGACTCACGTAGAGGCACGCCAGTTCCGCCTTGCCCGGATCCAATTGATGCAACGCGACGCAGGCGACCGGATTTTTGTCCGTCTCAAAAATATAAAAATCCGCCAGCGATTTTTCGATCTCCGCGCGCGTGCGCCGGGCCAGTTCCTCGGTGGCCACGGAGTCCTTTGTCAATACCATGATCGCCCGGATGTCCTTCTTCATCGCGCGCCGGATTTGCTGGTATTCGTTGGCGTAAATCAGCGTGCCGATGCCTTCATTGGAAAAGACTTCCGCCAGCAGCGCCTCGTCCACCCGTCCGTTGATGATGTGCACGCGCGGCACGCCCGCCCGGCAGGCGGCCGAGGCGTGCTGCGCCTTGGAAAGTATCTTGGGGTCAAAATTGCTTCTCTCCCGGGCCAGCAGCGCGTCCAGATCGGCCACCAGCATCTGCTGGATCAACTTGCCGTGGCAAATCAGGCCGTCCTGGCCGGCCATGTAGATCAGTTTGGCCGCGTTCAACGTCCGCGCCAACTCCAGCGCCACAGAATCCGAGTTCACTCGATACGTCTTTCCGTCCCCGTCAAAGCCCAGCGGCGGTACCACTGGAATAATCCCATGGGCCAGCAGGTCTTGCAGCATCTCCACGTCCACCCGTTCCACCTTGCCGGTGAACAGGTGGTCCACTCCGTGCAGGATGCCCAGCGGATGGGCGATCAGCGCGTTGCAGCAGGCGGCCCGTAGGTCGTTGGCGCTCAGGCCCTCGAGTATCTCGTGCGTCAGCCGGTTGGCCGCCGTCAGCGCCAGTTTCAGCGTCGCCGCGTCGGTGATGCCCGCCCCGTCCAGGTTGGAAGCCTCAATGTGTTGTTCGCTCGCCAGCGCGCTGATTTGCGCCGCCGCGCCGTGGACCAGCACCACCCGGATGTTCAGCGAGCGCAGCACCGCCACATCCAGCAGGATGTTGGCGAAGTTTTCGCTCGTGACGATTTCCCCGTCAATGCTGATGACGAAAATCTTTTCCCGAAATCTCGGGATGTATTGCAGGATGCCCCGCAGATCTGTCAGTTTCACATTTTCACTCTTTGTCGTTCATTCCGTGTGAGCTCAATTCTTATCACGTTGCCGCTGGAATGCAAATCTCGTATTGGTTTGACCCCGCTTCGCCGGGTTTTGGCGGGCAAGGAGGTTGCAGCGGCTGGGGTTGAGTTTGTTGCCTTTGAAAAGTGAGTTCTTGAGGCTTGCGTTTACAATTTTTATTGACTTGCGACATCCTTTCGCTCAACATTCCCCCCAATTCACAGGCACAAGTTGTGCTAGTGACGGAATTTCAAGACCACACGAAATGCAATAATGGATTGTGGAAAACGCGATCAACACCGGGTCGTGGCCGGCCAGTGTGAGGCGGCTGCACGAATACCTTGAAGCAATAACGATTTTCAGCACGGTGATGGGTCGCCCGTGCCGAGACCGAACACCTTGAGGCTGCTCGGACATTAAACTACGACCATTAATAAGAAAGGTTGGTATGAAAAGGTTAACAGGAGCACTGATCTTAGCCTGAATTCGACCTAGAAAATGCTCACTACATCAGTCTTTCGACCGCAAAAGGCGTCGGTCGATGGCCTTGAGGATGATCTCCTGTTTCTTGGTCAGCGCAACGACGCGGGAGAGTTTGAAT
>JBEKOF010000159.1:0-10572 GCA_049522055.1 Verrucomicrobiota bacterium
AGAGATAAGCGAAGTCCCGCACCGGCGCCCCTTTAATAATGCGCGACCACTTCGATTTCCACCTTGGCGGCGCGCGGCAAAGCGGCCACCTGGATGGTGGAGCGGGCGGGAAAATCCGCCGTGAAATAGCGCGCATAGACCTCGTTCATGACGGCGAAGTCCGCCAGGTCGGTCAAGAAAACAGTCGTTTTGACCACATGGCGGAAGTCCAGGTTCTGATCTTCCAGGATGATTTTGATGTTCTCCAAAACGCGCTCCGTCTGCTCCCAGATGCCGCCCGCCACCAGCAGGCCGGAATCGGGCGCGAGGGGAATCTGGCCCGAGCAGAAGAGGAAATCACCGGAGCGGACGGCGTGATTGTAAGGCCCGACGGGCGCGGCGGCGTCGGCGGGATGAATGATGGTTTTTGGCATGGGAGTCGAAGGGGATGAGAGACGATTATTTTGGCTGGATGACGCGGATTTTGATGTTGCGGAAGGAGACCACACCGTGATCCCCCTGCAAGGCGATGCAGCCGGTGTCGGATTTGGCGAAGGGCGGCATTTTGGAGAACTTGCTGCGAGCGACGCGGGCGTTGAAGTCGGGGCTGCGGAGGACGTATTCGAAGTACTTGACACCATTCATGTCGTGCTCGCATTTTTCGGGTGTGACGAGCAGACGGATGTGGTTCCACTGGCCGACGGGTTTGGTGGTGTCCAGGGGAAGGCCGGTTTTGGGATCGTTGGGGGGCTGGTAAAGGCCGTAGAGCCAGCCGGACATCTGGCGGGGCTGGGCGTCCACGCCATTGACATTGTCCAGGAGTTGGAATTCAGGCCCGGTGTACCAGGTCGGGCAGCCGGGAACCTCCTCGCCGATGATATGGTAGAGGACGCCGCTGTTGCCGCCGTCGGCGATATTGTAATCCAATTGCAGCTCGAACCAACTGAAGAGATTGCTAGTGACGATGTCGCCGGCGTGTTCGGGGTCGGCGCAAATCAGAACGCCGTCCTTGACCTGCCAGCCGGGAGCGACGCTGAGGCTGTGAAAATTATGCCAGCCATCGAAATTGGTGCCGTTGAAGAGAAGCTGCCAGCCGGCGAATTTTTCCGCGGCGGTGAGGGTATTGTTGGGCGCGGCCGCCGAGTCGTCGGCGGTCGTCTTTGGCCCGCACGCGGTCAGAGCGACCAAAGCGGCTGTGCCCAAAGTCAAAAGAAAGATTGATTTCATAGAATGACCGGATGCCCGCAAGCCTGCGCTGCCCGTTTGGCCCTGTCAATCCAGAGATGGCGGGAAGCAGGAACGAAAACGGCGCAGTTCGGTGAAGAACTGCGCCGCTGAATTGCAATCCGCTTGCGCGGGAGTTATTTCTGCTTGGTGGCCGTCCAGGGAGTCGGGGTCGGTTCGCCGCCGCCACGGGCCGGCATGGTCACGGTGCCCGTGATGGTGTCACCCTCAATCTTGCCCGTATAGGGAATGGTAATATCATTCCCGCCCATGGTTTGGACGATTTTGAAGGATACGGTACTGCCGGTCACTTTGCCCTCCGTAATGTCCACCTTGACGGGAGCGGGGGGAGGAGGGGCCGCAGGAGCAGCCGCGCCATTGTCAGGAGCCGCAGCGCCAGGAGCGCCACCGCCAGGAGCGCCGCCGCCGCCACCGCCGCCGCCGCCGCCTCTTCGCCCGCGTCCGCCCCTCGGCGGCATGGTCAAAGAGCCGGTTAATTTGCCATTGTCCATTTTCAGCACCAGAACGTTGGTGCCGCCACCGCCGCCACGACCACCGCCACCACCGCGGCCTTGTTGAACCCAAGTCCAGGTTCCGGTGGGATCCACCGGTTTCATGTCCGGTTTGTCCTGAGCTTTTGCCAGGCTGATCGCGCTGAGCGCAACTACCGTGCAGGCAACGACTTTCATCAAAGATTTTGATGTGAATTTGTTACATTTCATAGATTTGCGTTTAGTTGTCAATTCCAAGCCCGAACCGAGAATGCACTGCATGTGCATGCTTTACGGGCCTTGCTTGTGAAAAGACTAACATCCCCCTGTGGAGGTTACAATCTTTAAAACGCCAATAATTTGACGTGGGGTTTTCTGAGGGAAAAGTGTGGCCGTGGGGCAAAATCGCGAAAGGCGGTTGCCAGAAGGCCCCTTTACGGCTAGAGTTTGAGAGTCGCCCAAGCAAGGCGGTTTTTGATGAGTGAGATACTGATTTTTTTAAAAATAGGCCTGGGGGTCATGTTGCTCTTTGGGGCGGCGATTTTCGTCCACGAATTCGGCCACTACTGGGTGGCGCGCCGCATGGGCCTTAAAGTGGAGGCCTTTTCCATCGGCTTCGGGCCGAAGGTTTTTGGCTGGGTGAGCGAGGGGATCGAATATTCGGTGCGCTGGATTCCCGCCGGGGGTTTCGTCAAGCTGCCGCAACTGATCACCTCCACCGCCATTGAGGGGGAAGCGAGCAAGGACGTCCCGCCCGCGCCGCCGTTGTCGAAGATCCTCGTGGCGGTGGCCGGGCCTATGATGAACGTGGTGTTTGCCTTTGCCATCGCCACCCTGATCTATTATGTCGGCCTGCCGGTGCAGGTGAATCCTTCGATCATTGGTTATGTGGAGCCGGGCAGCCCGGAGGCAAAATTGGGAGTGCAGGACGGGGACACGATCGTGGCCGTCAACGGAAAGCCGGTGAGATCGTGGGAGGAAGTGAACGAAATCACCGTGACGGCGCTGACCAATGTGCTGCCGGTGGCGATCAAGCACGAAGATGGGAAGACGACCACCTACCAGTTGCAAACGGAGGTGACCAGCGGGCCGATTGAAGTCAAGACGCTCAATTTAGGCCCGCGCGATCCGCTCATCGCCAAAGAGGTCAAGGCGGGCAGCGCGGCGGAAAAAGCCCGGATGCAGGTGGGGGACCAAATCCTCAATTTTGCGGGATTGCGGATCAGTGCCTTCAGCCAGTTGACCAATCTATTGCAGAAGTGCGCCGGCCAGCCCACGCCGATGGTCGTCAAACGGGGCGACCAGCCTCCCATCACCTTGATGGTGACGCCCGCGACGGAAGTGACGGCTGAAAAAGGGCGGCTGGGGGTGCTCTTCGGGCTTGGGAAGGACGTTTATGTGCTGGAGCACCCGACGCCGTGGGCGCAGATCGCCGACGATCTTGAGCAGGAAAAGGACATGATCAGCGCGCTGGTTCATTCCCACTCCAGCGGAGTCAAGGCCAGTGATATCAGCGGGCCGGTGGGGATCATCAGCATCCTGGCGGTGAAGGTGAACACGGACTACCGGCTGGCGCTGAGTTTTCTGGTGTTTCTGAACATTGGTCTGGCGATTGTCAATTTGCTGCCGGTCCCGGTTCTGGATGGCGGCCATATCATGATGTCGGTCCTGGAGAGTATTCGCCGCAAGCCGTTGGATGTTCGCCTGGTGGAGTACACGACCACGGTCTTCGCCATCCTGCTGATCTCCTTCATGCTCTACGTGACATTTTTTGATTTCAAGCGCCTGCCGCTCATCCGGGTATTGTTCAACCAGGAAGCCCAAATCGAGCCGGGTGGAAAACCGGCCGCGGCCCCTCCGTCTCCAGACGTCGGCGCGCCGCCGCTGAACCTCCAAACCGGGCCGGGCGAAAAACCGGCGGCGCCGCCGTCCAATCCGGGCCAGTAAGACCATGCGCTACTGTCTGTCGCCTTTTGTCTGGAAGCGGCGCAAGACCCGGGAAGTGGTGGTCGGCGATCCGGCCGCCGGAGGGGTCATTATTGGCGGCGACCATCCGGTGGTCAAACAATCCATGCTGACCAGCGACACGATGGACACGGCGGAGTGCGTGACACAAACGCTGGAGCTGGCCGCCGCCGGGTGCCAGATCGTGCGCATCACCGCGCCCAGCGTGAAGGACGCCGCCAACCTGAGAATCATCGTCGCCGAACTGCGCGGGCGCGGCTGCCGGGTTCCCATTGTGGCCGACATCCATTTCAAGCCCGAGGCGGCCCTGGAGGCGGCGCGCTGGGTGGAGATGGTGCGCGTGAATCCCGGCAACTACGCGGACAAGAAGAAATTCGCGGTGCGGGAATACAGCGACGACCAATACACCGCCGAGCTGGCCCGGCTCCGGGAGCAATTCGCGCCGCTGGTCCAGCGTTGCCGGGAACTGGGACGCGCCCTGCGCATCGGCGTCAACCACGGTTCCTTGAGCGACCGCATCATGAACCGGTACGGGGACACGCCGCTGGGGATGGTGGAAAGCGCCCTGGAATTTGCGCGCATCGCGCGGGAGCAGGATTACCACAACTTCAAATTCTCCATGAAGGCCAGCAACCCCAAGGTCATGATCCAGTGCTACCGCCTTTTGGCGGCCCGCCTTGAGGAACTGGGGCCAGACTGGAATTATCCCATTCACCTCGGCGTGACCGAAGCCGGGGAAGGGGAGGATGGGCGCATCAAAAGCGCCATCGGCATTGGCTCCCTCTTGTGCGACGGCCTGGGCGACACCATCCGGGTTTCCCTGACGGAGGATTCGCCCCATGAAATCGTCGTCTGCGCGGACCTGCTGGCGCTGATCCCCGCGCTGACGGCGCCGGCTGGAACGGAGACTGCCGCCTTGCAGCGCTCCATGGCCAATCTGCCCCCGGCCGGCGACCCCTTCAGCTTCACCCGGCGGCCGACGCCGGAAATAGATTTGACGGATTCCTTGAAATGCGGCGGCGAACAAACCGTGCGGGTGGTGGTCCCCCGCGCCACCTGGGAGCAAGTTGCGCCCCGAATCCGGCCCCGGGACGATGTGCGGCCCGAGGCGGTTTACGAAGACCTCAACGTTCAGGAGATTGATCCGACGGCGGATTTGAGCATCCATTGCGACACCCAGCTGGTCACGGTGAAGGACGGGGTGGGAATTCCGGCGATCGCGGCGTTTCGCCTCCTGGCCGCCCGGCTCAAGCGCCTGGGCCGCAAGAACCCGATCCTGCTCAAGGACTGCCTGGAAATGGACGCGGCGCCGCTGGAGCCGAAGGTGGCGCTGCTGCGGGCCTCCGTGGTGATCGGTTCCCTGCTGGCGGACGGACTGGGCGACGCGATCTTGATTCGCGGGGAACCGGGAGCGGGCCAGAGCCTGCGCCTGGCCTACAACATCTTGCAGGCGGCCGGCTGCCGCAGCTTCAAGACCGACTACGTGGCCTGCCCTTCTTGTGGGCGGACTCTTTTCAATTTGCAGACCGTCACCGCGCGGATCAAGGCCCGCACCGCGCATTTGAAAGGGGTCAAGATCGCCATCATGGGCTGCATCGTCAACGGCCCCGGGGAGATGGCCGACGCGGATTTCGGCTACGTGGGCGGGGCGCCCAACAAGATCAACCTTTACGTCGGGAAAACGCCTGTCAAGTTCAATATACCCGAAGCCGAAGCCGTGGACCGCCTGGTGGACTTGATCCGCGAGCACGGCAAGTGGATGGAACCCCGGATTTGAAGGTTCAGGCCCCGGCCAGCGCGGCGGCGCGGCCTTTGGGAATTTTTCCCGTATGATAAACCAGGAAGCCGCTCAGGTATTGGCGGATTTCCTCCAATTGAGCCGCGCTGAGGCGCAAGCGCAAGACCGCGCTCCAATCCAGTTCCTCCAGCCGCCCCAGTATCTGCCGGGCGCCGGCGCTCAGTTTCGCCTCCGCCAGGGGCGGCTTGAGTCCGAGTTCCTGGAGCAACTTCATCTCGAAGGCGAAAATGGTTTGCGGCTGGGCGGGCTGATTGGGCATCTCGATGAGCAGGCGGGTGAATTGCTCGAAGAGGGAGCCCAGCGGGGCCTCCGTTTCGGTGGTTTGCTCGATGAGCATGGCGCAGTAGGAGGCCTGCTGGAGGCGCGCCAGGTCCTGGCGCAGGCCGGGATGGGTTTGCCGCACCTGGACCTCGCGCAGCGTGTGCAATTCGGAACGGCGGCTGCGCAGAAAACTAAAGTCCGCCAAGTAAAACAAATCAAGCTGGCCGCGAAACGGCGACTTGTTCCGCCGCGCCCCCTTGGCCACGGTGGCCAGGCGCCCCAGATCGGCGGTCAGCCAGTGGACGATCAGGCTGGTGTCCGTGAGCGGCCGCGTGCGCAGAACCACTCCGGTGGCGCGCTCGGAATTCATGTCTTTGGCGCAGATTCCTGGTCCGCCGACTGGGCCGGCGGAAGGGCGGCGCCGGGATTCCCGGGCGAAATCGCCCCAAGACTGATGATGAATTTAATGGCGTCCGGAACAGACATGTCCAGCTTGACCAGATCGCGCTCCGCGTAGAGGAGCAGAAAACCCGAAGTCGGCAGCGGAGTGGTGGGAACAAAAACGCCGACCCATTTTTCGTTGCCCAGGGTTATTTGCTCGCCCGTCACAAAGCCAATGGCCCGCGAGGCGGCGTGCGGGAAGGGAACCAGCACCACTTGTTTGAAGGAGGATTTGTTGCTGGAAAATGATTCGTTGACCTGCTTGACGGTGCCGTAAATTTTATTGAGCAAGGGAATGCTCAACAAGGCCTTGTCCGTCCATTTGATGGCTCTGCGCCCCAAATAATCGCGGCCAAAGCGCCCGACCAGGCAGATCAGGGACACCGCCAGGAGAAACGCGAAATAACTCCAATACCAGTAGGCCGTTTCGCTGCCGGGCGGGTGCGTCAACTTCTTGGGCAAAAAGAACAGCAGCGTGTCCGTGACGTTGGCGACGTTTCGAAAAAGCCAGACCACCACGGCCAGCGAAATGACGCCGGGCATGGTGATGGCCAGGCCCGCCAGAAAGTTGCGGCGCCAGCGATTGAGAAGACTATTTTCGTCGAGTGCCATTTTTGAGCCGCTCCAGTCTGCCCCAATCAAAGCTCAGGGACAATTGCTTTAACAAGCGATTTTCCAGCTTTTTCATCGCCCGGCGCGCGGCCGTCCGGCGGTCGTCATAGCCTTGCAAATGCAACAGGCCATGCACCAGATAGCGAACCAGCTCCGGCTGCCAGGTGGTCCGAAACCGCGGCGCGCAGGCCACGGCGTCATCCACCGAAATAAAAATCTCGCCGCATAGCATCCCCTTCTCCTGCGCCCCTTCCTGGTAGTTGAACGCCAGGACGTCGGTCGAACCGGCCTGGCCGAGAAATGCCTGGTTCAAGCGGGCCATTTCCCCGGCCTGGATCAGATGCACCCCCAACTGCCCGCCCGCCGGCCAGCTCTCCGTGGCGCGGTTTCGCCGGCGCCCCGTCAGGATTCCGTCCAGGAGGCGCAGAATGACCCGACGCCACAAAGGCAGGTTCACCCGCCGCGTCTTTTGCCGGTTGAACAACTGCACGCAGAGCCTGGGCCGGGGCGACGCTACTTTTGCCCGCTTCATGGCCTATCCCCCACCTTCGCTCCTGGGCCGTCTGGCCTGCGGCCCGCCCGGCGCCGTCCTGCCGCGATGCTCTTCGTACGCGGCGATGATGCGCTGGACCAAAGGATGGCGGACAATATCGCGGCGCGAAAACTGGACGATGGCAATGCCGGGGGTCTGTTGCAGGGCGCGTTCGGCTTCCAGGAGGCCGGAGTATTTGTGCGACGGCAAATCAATTTGCGTGGTGTCGCCGGTCACGACCACTTTGGAACTCATCCCAAAGCGGGTCAGGAACATGAACATCTGCTCGGCCGTGGAGTTCTGCGCCTCGTCCAGGATGATGAAGGCGTTGTTCAACGTGCGCCCGCGCATGTAGGCCAGCGGCGCGATTTCAATGACCCCGCGCTCCATCTGTTTTTGAATGTCCTCGGCGGGAAGCATGTCGTGCAGCGCGTCGTGCAGCGGGCGGAGGTAGGGCGTGATTTTTTCGTACAGATCGCCGGGCAGATAGCCCAGCGCCTCGCCGGCTTCGACGGCGGGCCGGGCCAAAATAATCCGGGCGACCTTTTCCTCCTGGAGCGCGGCCAGGGCCATGGCCATCGCCAAATAAGTTTTGCCCGTGCCCGCCGGGCCAATGCCAAAGGTCACATCATGGCTGCGGATGGCGTCGAGATATTTTTTCTGCCCGACCGTTTTGGGCATCACGGCCGCCTTGCGCGGGGAGGTGACGATGCGCTCGGAAAGCAGGGACCGCAGCGCCGACACGCCGTCATTTTTCACGACGCTCAGCGCCTGGGCAAACTCGCGGTTGCGCACCGCCCCGCCGGCCTTCAAGGAGTTTTCCAGCAAGTGAAACATCTCGCGGGCGCGGTCAATGGCGTCGGCCTCTCCGTCGAGTTTGATCCAGTCCTCGCGGGCGACGGCCTGGACGGAAAGCTCCTGCTCGAGGGCCTGCAAATTGCGCGGGTCGTTATTGAACAACTGTTGGGCCAGGCGCGCATTTTCAAAATGAAGGGTTTGGGTGGCCATGCCGGGATGGATTTAAGGCGGTCTCACCGCGCCAGTTCCGCGCGCAATTTGGCGGCCACCTCGGCCAGCGCTTCGGGCACCACGGTGGTGCCGCTCAGAACGGGCATGAAATTGGTGTCGCCGTTCCACCGCGGCACCACATGAAAATGGACATGGTCGGTGATGCCCGCGCCGGCCACCGTGCCCAGATTCAGGCCGATGTTGAACCCGTCGGGTTTCATCACGCGCGACAGGGCGTTTTGGCAGCGGCGGGTCAGCTTGATCAAGTCGCACAATTCCTCTTCGCTCAGTCCATTGAGATCCGGCGATGGCGTGTAGGGAACCACCAGCAAATGGCCGCCGGCGTAGGGATACCGGTTGAGCATCGCGAAGCAGCGCCGGTCGCGCACGATCACATAGTTGGCTTCATCGTCGTTGGACTGGGCGACCCGGCTGAATACTCCGGCGTCGGCAGGGGCGGGTTTAGGCCCCAGGATATAAGCGATTCGCCAAGGCGCGTGCAACGGTTCCATCCCCCAAACCTTAGTGGTTGGGCGAACAATTGTCAAAATCCACTTTGCCGTCGGTCCGCCGGGCGCGCACAGGACAAAATTCGGCAAATTCGTCGAAAGCGGCGGTTTGACGGCCAAAGCGGAACTGGCGTTCCGCAGTCCACAACGCTTCGCCTTCACACGGCGCGTCCGAGATGCCGACAGGTCTTGGAGTGCGGGCGCGCCAGCGCCGCTTTTCAGGGCAACCGTTTTAGGCCGGCTGGGGGGCGTCCATTTTTTCCATCATTTTGCGCAGCTTCTTCAAGGCGATTTCCTGGATCTGGCGGATGCGTTCGCGCGTGACGCCAAATTTCCTTCCAACATCTTCGAGGGTCGCATCGCCGTTGCCGTCCAGGTCAAAGCGCAGGGCCAGAATGGCGGCTTCGCGCGGCGGCAGTTGGGCCATCACTTTGCGCAACAGGCTCGCGTCGGCCTTCTCGGCCATCGCTTGGAACGGGGATTCGGCACGCTCGTCGGCCACGATGTCCGCGATGCGGTTGTCCGAGTCCTCGCCGAGCGGAGTATCCAACGACATGGGGGCGATGGCCGCCTGGCGGTACTGGCGGACGCGGGCGGTGGAGATGCCCAATTCATCGGCGATCTGTTGATCGTCAGGTTCGGCGCCGAGTATCTCCTGCAACTTCGTGGCGGTGCGGCGGATGTGGGAAATCTTGTCCACCACATGGACGGGCAGGCGGATGGTCTTGGATTGGTTGGCCAGGGCGCGACGGATGGACTGCTTGATCCACCAGGAAGCGTAGGTGGAAAACTTGGCCCCTTTGGCGGGGTCAAATCGCTCTACGCCTTTCATCAAACCGATGTTGCCCTCGTTGATGAGGTCCAGCAACGGCAGGCCAAAATGTTCGTAATCGCGGGCGATCTTGACGACTAGGCGCAAGTTGGCCTTGATCATCTGTTCGCGCGCCTTGCGGCTGCCTTTCTTGATGCGCCGCGCAAGTTCTATTTCTTCCTGCGGCGTGACCAGCTGAGTGGTGCCCACTTCCTGGAGGTAAAGGGTCAGGGCCGAGTTCTCGTCGTAGGAATCCCGTTCCACTTCCGCCGGCGGGGGCGCAAGATCCGGCAGCCGGTTCAGCGGCGCAACCGCGGCGGGGCGGAGCAGATTCCGTCGCGGCGAACGCCGGCGGGAAAGGGCCGTCCTGGGCAAAATGCATCCGTGCCGGCTGAGCCGGCCAGACCGTGGAGTTAATGTCATGCGCGAAATCATTATAGAGTCTCAATCCTCCGCCCATAACCTAACCCATTTTTGCTTTTTTGCTTGGAAAAAATGATTATTTGTGAAAATCAGGGTTTTAAGGGGCTTTTGGGGCGGTTTTGAGCATCTGATTTCGCTTTGCAAACGGTTTTAATTCTCGTTGAGTTCCAGGCGCAGGTAGTCGTAGCAAACGCCCGAAGTCAGATCCCCGGCGGGGACGGTCAGCGTCATTTCGTTTTCGCCGGGCTTGAGCAGCGCCGCATCGAACGGCTGGGAGTATTCATGCCACACGCCCCGGTCGGTGTTATACCGCAGGGCATTGGTGGCGACGGGCCGGATGGCGCCCACCACCTTGCCGTTGACGCCTATGGCCAGGCCGCCGCCGTCGGCCCCGCCCAGCCCGATCCTCAGGGTCGCCTGGCCTTGCACGGCCTTGTCCATGTTGAACTTGATGGTCCAGGTGGTCGCACGGCCCCGGCCAATGGTGCGCCACATATCCTGGCCGGGAGTCCCGGCCT
>JBEKOF010000160.1:0-10543 GCA_049522055.1 Verrucomicrobiota bacterium
GGCAGCTCCGGCGGCAGCGGCGGAAGCATCTTTCTGGCGGTGGGAACCCTTGACGGCAGCGGCACGATTCAAGCCAACGGCGCTCCCAGTGGGAACAATGGCGGGGGCGGTGGACGAATCGCACTCTACTATTGGAATGCGACGAATCTCGCCCATTTGCTTATCACAGAGAACGGCGGGACGTCCTATGGCCAACCAGGCACCCTGTTCACCAGCACACAACCGATTTTTGCCCTGCCAAACCTGGTTCCTTATTTTCATGGCACGGCCCAGATTACCTGGTCCGCGGCGGCGATTGATCCGGATACCACGGATTATGTCACTGTCACCATTTCTCACGGAGGCGCGGTGTATCTCTCGGCGTATTATCCGGCGGTCCCGCCGACGGTGGTCAACTGGGACTCGACGAGCGCGCCGAACGGCATATACACCCTGACAGCCACGCTTTTCAACTCGGCTGGCAAAATCATAAATCAACTTACGCAGGACATATTGGTCAATAACTCCGCAGCCTGGCAGGGGGGAACATTGACCGCGAGCCAGACATGGAGCAGCAATGCTGTAATCGTCGTTGACCAGAATGTCATCATCCCCAGCGGAGTCACGCTCACCGTCGCGCCGGGGGCGATAGTCAAATTCGCCCCGGGAACGGGCATTATCATCCAGGCGGGCGGGATTCTGGACGCGAGCGGGGCGACGGCGAGTGCGCCGATCATTTTCACCGCGCTGTCGGACAACTCGGTGGGAGGGGATACCGGCGAAGACCCGAACGCGTTTCCGCTGCCGGGCGATTGGAAGGGGATCAGCGTCTCGGGACAATTCGAGACAAGCCCCTATGTGCAGGTTCGTTACGTCATTGAAACGGAGAGCGGGACACTCAGCGGGAGCCAGGAATGGGCCGGTTCGCTGGAGTATGTGATAGCCGGGAACCTGACGGTGCCCAGCGGTGTTACCCTGACCATTGACCCTGGCGCCATCGTTAAATTTGACCAATTGGTCAATCTGACGGTGCAACCCGGCGGAACACTGGTGGCGCAAGGAACCGTCGCCCAGCCGATCGTCTTCACTTCGATCAACGATCAGAGCGTGGGAGCGGACACGAACGGGGTCGCCACCACGCCCAACGCCGGGGACTGGGACTCCATTTATATCAACGGCACGGGGGTGTTTGATCATGTGGTGGTTACTTACGGGGCAGGCGTGAACCTGCCCGCGGGATTGATTACGGCCAACGCCAACGGCGCGGTCGTCAGCATTGCCGATTCGATTTTGAGCCAGGGCTTTTACGATGGCATCCAGGACGCGGCCGGAACCGTCGCGATCACCAACTGCGTGGTGACGGGGTGCCAGCGTGGCATCCAGGCCGGCCTCGATGGCAACGCGGAGGAATATGTGGTCAACTGCACGCTGGATGGCAACAACATCGGGATGTTTTTCCACGGCGGGACGGTGAGTGTGATCAACACGATTATCGCTGACAGCTTGCAATACGGCATTGCCGATTGCTGCGGCAGCGTTGTTCCGACGTTCCGGTACAATGATGTCTGGTCAGCGTCCGGCATAAATTATGACAATTCAGGCTGGCCCTATCCGGACCAGACGGGCACCAACGGGAACATTTCCGTCAATCCCAACTTCCTGAACGGGGCGCAAGGGGACTTCCAACTGAACTACGGCTCGCCCTGCATCAACGCGGCCGATGGCACAGTGGCGCCGCTGACAGATATGGTCGGCGACCCGTGCTACAACGATCCGCGCACACTCGTCAAAACCGGCCTCACCAACGCCAACGGCGTTTATCCCGACATGGGCGCGTATGAATTTGTCGAGTCAGCCTTCTCGCCGGTTGATCTCATCGTCTCCTCGGTGCTCGGTCCAACCGCCGTCACCGCCGGGCAGACGGCAACAGTGCAATGGACTGATGCCAACATCGGCACCGGCGATGCGGTCGGCCCGTGGCATGACACCATCTCGCTGGCGCCGATGGATGGCAGCAGCAATGTCTTGTCGGTCGGCGTCCTGTTGGTTGCCCAGGGCGTGACCCTTGGGCCAGGCCAAAGTTACACCAATTCCGCCACCGTCACCGTTCCCGGCGGGACGGAAGGCAACTATCAATGGCAGGTTCAGGTCAATAGCCAGGGCGACGTGTTCGAGGGCGTCAACTGGACCAACGACATCACCTTGGCAGCCACCCCCACCAGCCTGACCGATCCCACGCTGACCGTGGACGGTTCGGCGCTCACCAACCAGTTCACGGCGGCGGGACAGATCGGTATCTTCGAGATCACTCCGCCAACCGGCGCCAGTCCGGTGATCAGTGTCCAGGGCAGCACCCCGGGATGCGCCTTGGGGTTGTATGTTGGCGACGGTTACGTGCCCGATTCGTCACATTTCGATTTCGAGAGCAGCCAGTTCAATTCGCCTTATGCCTCGCTGCTCCTCGCCAATGCCAATGGTGACAACTATTATGTGACGGTCTATGCGCAGTCGCTCGATGCCGCCGTGGTTGCCTACACGCTCTCCGCCACCATTCCGTCCCTGTTTGCTGTGAACTCCGTCAGCCCCGGTGACATTGGCGCGAACGGTACGGCCACGATCGAGATCCTCGGCAGCTTGCTGGGACTGAATGATACTTACCAACTTGTTGGACCTGGTGGCGCATTTTCAGCCACGTCCGTTTCTTTGACCGATCCCACCACCGCCTACGCCACGTTCAACTTGAGCAACGCGGCGGCGGGCACCTACAGCCTGGAAGTGAGCGAGCCGAACGGCCCGACGGTGACGATCTCAAACTCCGTCACGGTAGTGCCGGAGACGGCGTCGCCGCAGTTGTCGCTTCAGTTGCAATTTCCGCCCGGCCATCGCCAGGGCCGTCCGTTTGAGGGCATGGTGGTTTATGGGAATATCGGCAACGGGGACATGGCGGCGCCGATTCTGATCGTGAGCACCGGCCATACGGCGGGGCTGCGGCTGCTGCCGACGGACAGCTTCTCGACCAGCGATCTTTTACTGATTGGGGCAGCCATGCAGGGACCGGCCGGCATCCTGCGGCCCGGGCAGATGTGGAACATCCCCTTCGGGGCGCTGGACAATTCCGGCATCACCATTCCCTTCCAAGTGGACTACAAGACCGCCGAGGCCACGGACCTGGTGGATTATGTCACGATGGGCGCACAAATCCGACCGGCCGGTTACAGCGACGCGGACTGGACGGAGCTGTGGAACGAGTTCCAGGCAGCGGCGGGGCCGACTTGGGGCGGCTTGATCAAACTGATGGGCCACTACGCCACGATCATGGCGCAGGAAACAATGGAAGGCGAAAATGTCGGGACTTTTTATTCGTATGATGACGTCCTGGCCTACGCTCTGGACGACAGTCTGGAACAGGCTCAGACCAGTGTTGCCGGAACCCTGTACCTGAGCGATACCAATCATCCGCTGGCACACGCGTTCGTATATCTGTCCAGCACCAATGCCCAGACGGGCGCGGACCAAAGCAATCCCGACGGGACCTTCCGCATCCTGAATTTGAGCAGCGGCGCCTTCGGGGTAAAAGTGCCCGGCTACTGGCTGGAGAATCCCGTGACCGTAACGGTGCCGACGAACGGTCCCGTGACAGGGGTGGCGGTCGTGGTCCAACCCGGCGGGGTCTTGAGCGGTGTGGTCTTCAATCAGTTCGGCGCCACGTTCCTCACTAATGTGCTTGTCACCTCCACCTCGGAGACCACCGGCACCCTTTACACGGGCGCCACAGGCATGAACGGCTCGTTCGCCCTGACCGGCCTGGCGCCCGACACCTACGATCTCACCGTGGGCGGCAATCAGTATGAGACACAATACTCCTACGGCCTGAATGTGAGTAACGGCCAGGTCCTCAGCACCAACTTCTACCTCGCCGCCGGGGCGGGCGTGGAAGGGCAGGCGACCGGCAATGGCACGGCCCTGACCAACGCGACCGTGCTGCTGACGGATTCATTTGGCAGGCCGACATCGGCCACCACCTTCTCCAATGGATACTTTGTGGTCAACGGCGAGAGCGCGGGTCAATATACCTTTGTGGTGTCCGCGCCCGGGTTTGCCCCGTACATCAATATCATTGACCTGGCAACGGGCCAGAACACCAATGTGGGCGTCATTGCGCTGGCGGCGGGCGGAACTATTAGCGCCACCCTGCAGAACCAACAGTCGCTGCCGATCGCCAATGGAACTTTCACCCTCATGCAATATGGAACCATTATCGCCCAGAATTACAGCGATACCAACGGCGCGGCGACATTCAGCGGGCTGGCGGCGGGGGATTACGCTCTGTTGAGCGGCGCGGCCGGGTTCCAAGCGGCGAGCAACGCCATCACCGTTGTGTCAGGAATGACGGTCACCAATAATTCCATCCTGACCACCCTCGACAGCATTGCCGGGCAGATCACGGATGGTTCCAACGCGCCGGTGGCGGGCCTGACGGTCAACCTCTATGGCACCAACAGTCTTGGACAGGGCTTCTCAATTGCGGTAGTCACAGACAGCAATGGCGATTACTCGTTGGGCGGGCTGTCCAACGGCACTTACCAGGTGGCGGTTGGCAATGGCGGCGGAACGGCCACTACAACCGTTACCCTTTCTTCATCCAACAAGCAGGCAACGGTCAGCACCACGCTCTCCGGCCCCGGGATCATGGGCCAGGTGCTGGCTTCCGGCGGACTTACCCCGGTTCCCGGCGCGGCTGTCACCCTGGGAGCCGTCAGTGGAAACCTGGTCACGACTTCCGTCTCCGACAGCAGCGGCGTCTATCATTTTCGCAACGTGTCGCCGGGGACTTATTATCTTACGGCAGGAACGACCAACGGCATCTCCCCGAGCAATTCGGTGTCCATCAGCGGCAATGCCACGGTGTTCGCGCCGCCGCTGATCTTTGGCCCCATAACATTGAGCGGCGCCATCACCGATCAATTTGGCAACCCGTTGGCGGGGGCGTCGCTGGAGTTGATCCCGCCGGGCGGCCGCACTGCGCCCCTGGTCTTCAACTCGCTCTCGCAAAGCAACGGTCAATACAGTTTTAGCGGCTTGACGCCGGGGGCCTACGAGTTGCTCCTCCACGCCACGGGATATGCCCGGCTGTTGCTGGCGGTCCCTCTGACCACGAGCACCAACGAGTCGTTTGCTCTGCCCCCCGGGGGCGCGGTGCAAGGGTCGGTGGTGGACGGCACGACCCTCCTGCCGGTCAATGGCGCCATCATGTATTTCATTGATCCGACGACGCACATTGTGATGGCGACGGCCGTGACGAAAGTGACCGGGAGCGTGACCGCGATTGACTTGGGAGCGGGCACGTACGATGTCCAGATCGCCGACGACTCGCATCAAATCTTTCAACAGCCCGTGACGCTCGACCAGCCGCCATACCCGCCGATTAACGTCGCACTGCCGCCCACCAACACGTCCCTTGGTGGCACTCTGACCGACGAATATGGTGATCCGGTGCCAGACAGTATAGTGGAAATCTGGGACGATGAAACGGGAGTGGTGGGGACCTTTATAACAGACACCAACGGCTCCTGGTCCACCAGCCAATTGCCGCCCGGCCACTATACAGTATGGGATGACTCCAATCCCGATGATTTTGGAACGGGCGTTACGCTCGTCGCCGGGAACTCCCAAACGCTGGATCACGTGATGATCCAAGGGGCGACGGGGGACGACGATGCTGACGAGGATATGGACGAAGACCCGGACACGGCCGCCACATCGGCGGAAGCATGGGCGGACGATATACAAGATACGCTCGTCAACGCAGCGCTGCCGGATGACTTGGTGAATTCCTACAGCCCCTACTCCCCTAACTATCTGTTCCAGGACCTGTTCCCAGCCGACGCAGATTGTGACTGCGCAACAAACGCTCACCAGGATGCCCTCAATGCATACATCAACCTGGCCTTTGCCGCCAAAGCTTACAAAGTCGCTTATAACAATTTTGAGAGCAAATATGGCAATTACCAGTCTGGCCCGGATTTTGGCCCGCAAACGGACGATTCTTCCCTCATGGACGACACAGGCACGGATATAACCAATGGTTTGGACGGGCCGATAAGCACCATTGACTCCGGCGGTGATGCCAACGACATCGAGGCGGCGAGTGACTTTGAGGACGATGTGGAGACCGCCTTGCAGGCGGCCCAGGATGCCTTTCAAGGCGGCGCATATGCCAACGATACGCAAACCATCCAGCAGTTGCAGAACGCCATCGCCAACGCCGTGACGAACGCGGCCGCAGCCATTAGCGGAGGAGGCAACACCAACGACACGCAGGCCGTGCAGCAGTTGCAGAATGCGATCGCCGGCGCCACCCAGAATCTCAGCAACGCCATCCAGACCGGGAACATAGCCAACGACCAGGCCATTTTTCAGCAATTCCAGGCCGCAGTTTTGGCGGCGTTGCAAACGGCCCAAACCGCCATTCAAACACAGGGCAACACGGCGGACATCCAGGCCTTCCAAACAATGCAAACGGCCGTGATGACGACTCTCCAAAACGCCGCCGCCGCCGTGCGGAGCAAAGGCTACGCCAATGATCTCCAAGTCCTCCAGCAGCTCGAGACGGCCTTGACCGCCGCCGAGCAAAAGGCGTCCGGAACCATTCTCAAATCGGGCAAGCCCCAAGATATCCAGGCCTTTGTGCAGATGCAAAACGCCCTGGCCAGCGCCATGCAGAAGGCGACCGGCAGCCTCTCCGCGGGCACCGGCGCGCAGAACCTGATCCAGAGCACCTCCTCACTCATCAAGACCCTGGCCACTCCGCAGGTCCAGGCCGCCAAGAAAGCCGTGACGGTGATGGGAGTGGAAGGACAGTATCCGGGTGACACCACTTCCATCAACCAGGCGCTAAGCGACCTCGGGCAGAAACTGGGAAATATGAATGTCCCGGATTGGGCGGGGGCCGCCGCGGCAAACCAGGCGGCGCTGGACAAGGCCCAAGCCGACCTTGCTGACGAGGAGGAATCCACCGAATCGTTCGGGCCAGGCAATCCGGAGGGCATCATCTGCACCGCGGTTAATCAAGCGAATACGTGGGTTGGTTTTACTGACGAGTATGCCAATGATAAGAACAATCTTCTTGATGCGCAGTTAGACTACGAGTTGGCTCTTGCGGACATGACCAATGCGCTTGATGAGGTGGATAATGCCAATAACGATTGCGACAATTGTCCGCCCCAGCAGCCAAATGCAACGAGCATTCCCGACACCATCACTGGCCCGTCAGGCGGCAGCGGCGATGACACGACCCATGATCCCAATGATAAACTTGCGACTGGGGTGGGTCCGAATGGATTCGTCCGTCCGGGCCAGCAGATCTACTACACGGTTGACTTCCAGAACCAACCAACGGCAACAGCCCCGGTCCAGACGCTGCTCATAACCGATCCCCTCAACACGAATCTGGACTGGTCCACGCTCCAACTCGGCGCCATCGGCTTCAACAATGTGACGATTCCGGTGTCTCCCGGCGTGCAGTCTTTCTCCGCGAATGTCAACGTCGCCACCGATCCCAATCCGGTTCAAGTGACCGCGTCGCTCGATCCCACCAACGGGGTCCTCACGTGGTATATGCAGTCCACCGATCCGGTCACAGGTCAACTAGTCACGGATCCACTGGCTGGATTTTTGCCGCCTGACACCACAAATGGCGTTGGCGAAGGGTACGTGACTTATACTGTGCAAGCAAAGCAGGGCCTGACTACCGGCACGATCATCACCAATCAGGCGACCATTGTCTTCGACGCGAACGCCCCGATGAACACTCCGATAACCACCAACACCATGGATGCCACACCTCCCGCCAGTTCCGTAACGCCGCTGCCGCCACTTTCAGTGCCCGTTTTCAACGTCTCGTGGTCCGGTGAGGATACAACAGGACCGGGCATTGCCGGCTTCAACATTTACGTTTCGACCGATGGCAGGCCGTGGACGCTTTGGCTGTCCACGACGAACACTTCCGCCATGTTTACGGGCGCGTACAACAACACCTACGCCTTTTACAGCGTGGCTTACGATGAACTGGGAAACATGGAGGCCAATCCAATCATTCCCGGCGCCAGCACGATCGTGGCCCCCGGTTCGTTGCAAGTCACCATTACGCCTGCCAATGCGGTTGCGGCAGGGGCTGAGTGGCAAGTCGATGGCGGAGCCTGGCAAACCAATGGCGCCGTAGTTTCCGGATTGTCAGTGGAAACCAACCACACGCTGGCTTTTAAGGTGATCTACGGATGGAGCACTCCATCGAATCAAATGGTCACCATCACCGGTGGAGCGACCACGACAAATTCCGGCGTTTACACGACGCAAAAGGTGAAGGATGTCACCTTGACCATCACCTCGCCTAAACCCGGCCAAAAACTGAGCCTGACCAACGCTGGTTTCACCGTCACCGGCTCCGCCAAGGATGCCCTGCCCGCCAAGGAACACGTGGCCGTGGAGTCGGTCTATTATCAATTGAACGAAACCAACGACGCAAGTTGGACGCTTGCCACACCCAGCAACTCTTGGAGCGATTGGACTGCCGGCGTCATTCTCAACCCTGGCGCCAATACCATCAGAGCCTACGCCGTGGACGCGGGCAGCAACGCCTCCTCCATCACTAAGGTCGCCTTCAACTACATTCCCAGCGCCGTTTTGGACTTGAAAACAAACGGTTTGGGCGCCGTCACCCCCAATGACGGCGGCAAATTGCTGGCGATCAAGACCAACTACACCCTGACCGCCACGCCGGGCAGGAATTGGCTGTTCTCCAGTTGGGTGGCCAGCGGCAGCACCAACTTTGTCTCCAACACTCCGGTGCTCAAGTTTGCCATGCAGTCCAATCTGACCCTGCAGGCCAACTTCGTCACCAATGTCTTCCTGGCCGCCAAAGGAACCTACATTGGGCTGTTCGCCCCGACCAACGCCCCGCGCCGGCAGACCAATTCCGGGGCGTTCAAATTCACCGTCACCAGCACCGGCGCTCTGTCCGGCAAACTGACCATCGGGTCCGGCACGCTGCCGTTGAGTGGACAATTTGACCCGGCGGGCTTCGCCAGCTTCCCCACGCCGCGCAAGGGCCTGAGCACCTTGACCAACACCTTGCAACTGGATTTTGTCGAGCAGATGATCAGCGGCTCTGTCACCGACGGCAGTTTTGACGCCCAGGTGATCGCGGACCTCGAACAAAAGACAACCAACTACGAAGGCCAATACACCTTGATCATCCCCGGCACGAATGAGCCAACGGCAGGCCCGTATGGCCCCGGCTACCTGACCGTGTCCGTGACTGCATCCGGCGGCATCGCCTTCTCCGGGAGTTTGGCCGACGGGACCACAGTGACCCCGATGACCAGCGTCCTGTCCAAGGACGGCTATTGGCCGTTCTATGTCCCGCTTTATGGCAACGAAGGCTCATTGTGGGGCTGGAACATTTTCACCAACCACACCATTATTTCCGCTCCCTTCGCAAGCTGGATTAATGCCACCAATTCGAGCAAAGGCGCCGTCTATCGTTCCGGATTTACCAATCAGGAAAGGACCCTCACAGGATGGTTTTTCATGCCGAGCGAAACGTTGCCAGCCGACATGACCGCGACTTTGGAAGGAGGTGATCTGCCATTTGCGATCACCAATGGTGTCACGATTTCAACCACCGATCAGATCACTCTCACCAACAAAACGGACGAGACCAACAAACTCAAACTGACAGTCCAAAAGAGCACGGGTGTGATCACCGGCAGCTTCGCCAATCCAGCCAACCCGAAGGAGACGATCAAAGTCAACGGCGTCATCACCCAACGGCCAGGCCAGACCAACGCGCAAGGCTATTTTCTCGGCACCGATCAGAGCGGAGTCTTCACACTCGACCCGCCGTAGCGAACGACTCTCCGGATGTTTCGCCTGCGGCAAATTTCTGTTGGGACATGGCTGGCGCGCTCGAAAATCCGGGGGTAAAATCAGTCGGCAACGACCGCTGACGTCAGCTTTTGGCGTTTGGAAAGTTGCCGACAGTAAGCGTGTCGAAATGCGCTCTTGAAGGTCGTGCCGGCCAAAGCTCGATTGCGACGCAACATCCTTATAGTGTTGTTGTTACAAATTGTTATTGGGCTTGCTGTGGTTGACACATTATGGAAACAAAAACCATGCGCCTGTAGTTTTTACGACGGCGACGCCGCAGCCGTGCCTCCGCCCTGACAGTAACCACCATCACGGCTTCCATGTTCCGGCACCGGGAGCGACCTGCCGCTCGGCAGCGCCTGGAACAAGAATAGGAACATCGCACCGTTGACGACGAACTGGGCGACAACGACCGGAAGCGCGGCAACGTCCCGAAAGGCGAGAATCAGGGCAGCGACACTGGCCTCGACCACCAACCACGCGTAGCGCCAAGTCAGCCCAATCGTAAGCGGTACAGCAGGGTTCCCCTATTATACCATTTCTATTTTGTAATTGCACTATTTTAGATCTTGCGCAATCGTGGGCCATGCCGAAACGATTTCATCTCCATCAACCGGAACAAGCCAAGGCCGTCACC
>JBEKOF010000161.1:0-10538 GCA_049522055.1 Verrucomicrobiota bacterium
TCACGATGCAAGCGACCGGCTCGGAAGTGGACATTGGGCGGCGGACCTACCTGGGCTATGAGCAGTATTTTTCCGGCTCCCTGAGCGGGGTGGCCGTCTATAATCGGGCCCTCTCCGCCAGCCAAGTCGCCAACCTCTATAGCAACGGATTGGCGGCTGCGTCGGCGACAATTACCTCGGCCGGAACTGCCATAAATTCGTTCGGCACGACCATGGAGATGTCCGTCGCCTTCAATGCCGAGAACCTCGTACCCGGAATGGCCAAGACCGAAGTCGGCTCTAATTTCAATATTCTCATCAGTGGTCGTGGCAGCGTCGTCCCGAATCTCAACGGCAAGGCGCTCCATTCAGGCAAGAAATACACCCTCACCGCCATTGCGGCCAACGGCTGGGTATTCGCCAACTGGGTCTGTGACAACGAGGTGGTGGGCACCTCCTCAAAGTATTCATTCCTAGTGGGGTCCAATCTGGTCATGCAGGCTAATTTCATCCCCAATCCTTTTCTCCCCTTCGTCGGAACCTACCAAGGCCTTTTCAGCGTCCCCAACGATGCGGCGGAAGCAAGTTCCGGTGCAGTTGTCATCACTGTAACGCGCACTGGTGCCTTCAGTGCGAAACTTCGCCTGGGTGCCCGGAGTTACCCATTTTCCGGGGAGTTTTCCGACTCAGGTGCGGCACTCACATATGTCCCGCGCTCGGGCTTGAGTCCCTTGACCGTGCAACTACGGTTAGGTTCGGCCAACGGCCACTTGACCGGCGCAGTCAGCGATAACATTTGGACTGCGGTCGTGGTGGCCGAGGTGGCTGTTAACTGCAATGCAAATTCCGCCCCGCAAGCGGGCAAGTATGCATTGCGTTTTGCGGGCAGTGAAAATGCTTCCGCCAAACCTGGCGGCAGTGGATTCGGAGCCGTGACTGTGAGCGCCTTGGGCACGGTCACCTTCAGAGGAATGCTGGGCGACGGAACTCCTGTTATCTGCACAAGTATCGTGACGAGCCAAGGGCATTGGCCGTTTTTTGTTTCGCTCTATGCGGGCACAGGCTCCATGTTGGGCTGGCTCAGCTTCACTGATGAGGATGGCATCAACGGCCAAACATTCTGGTTCAAACTGCCCCAGGCAACGGCAAAGTCATATCCGGGCGGCTTCACCCAGAGTGTCGAGGCCATCGGATCGATCTGCCGATGATTCACTTTTGGTGCAATCGTCCAAGCGATTGCTCACGCATTTTAATCCGTATCAAAAACTCATAATACGCCAAGTTGGCGCTATAGATGAAACCTGGCCGTCCTTCCAAAAAGCCGAAAAACAAAACGTAAGTCATAAAAAATCGCAGCAAGGGCCAGCCAGGTATGCGACTAACTATCGGCTTCAGGGCCTGGTTGCGCTTGGAACCATGCATCGACAAGACGTTTCTCCAGCTTATGGATGTGGTCAGACGCACGCATGCCTCAAGGCTCGCATACCGATTATGGCGGTCCAACCACGGGCCAATTCCTTTGCTCAGGGCATAGTGATCATATGGGACTGGAAGGTATTCAATGGTGCCGTTGACTTTCCCCTCTTTTTGGCCGTGACCAAAATCTCTGAAGCGCGCGGAACCTTTGCGCATAAGCCGGAACTGCCATTTGGGAAAAGAGTCGCACCGCTTTAACCAGCGATCTTGATAGATTAGTTTCCAGCAACAATAAAAGCCCGCTGTGGATGCAGGAGCTTCAGCCACCGCCTTGGACATGGCCTTGACAAAGGCTTCATTGGCTACTTCGTCGGCGTCGAGAAAAAGTATCCATGAATACTTGATGTCGCAATGATCCAAACTCCAGTTGCGCTGATCTCCAAATGACGCAAAGGGATGTTCATAAATATGGGCGCCAAACCTGCGGGCTATATTTACGGTTTGGTCCGAACTTCCTGAATCAACCAGGTGCAAATCGTCGCACCAGCACAGGGAGCCTAGACACTTCGGAAGATCTGCTTCCTCATTCCGTGTTAGAATAATAACTGAGATCATTTATGGTACATCGAGAGCCCAACTGAGGTCTCCCGTAACCCAACCGCGGAGAGATGATGGGCTAGCCTGACCGCAAACACGCCTAACAGGAATGTTGGATTAGCCTGCCCGGAAGTGGGAAACACCGAACTGCTGCACACATAGAGATTGGAAGTTCCCCACACTTTGAGGTTTTCATCTACCACCCCATGCTCCGCGGTTGCGGCAATCCGTGTCGTGCCGACTTGATGGAGGCCGTCGATGGACATGGAGCGGATGGCCGTCGTTAGTTCATCTTTAGGAAACCAATATTCGAGCTCCCCACAATGGCACTTGCGCAGCCATTTATCCAGCACTTCGTGGGTGCGGATAACCGAATCCACATCGCGGTTCGTGAGTCGATAATGAATCTGCAAAGTTTCATCGTCGGCAGCCAAATCCATGCGGTTTTCAGCAACAGGAAGCTGTTCCGCATGAAAGTGCAGAGCGTAGACGTTTCTAGGACTGTGCAGGAAAACTCCAGGAAGTTTGCGCTTAATGCAATATCGAGAGTAAAAAATGCCGGCGGGGATGATAAGGGATTTCGGCAGATCTCTCAGCACATTTCGCAAGTGCTGTGGGACACCAGCGACCTTCCCCTTGGTAATGGATTGGGCGATTGCCGGCGGGGCTAGCCTTCTGCCGAGGCCGGGCGTAATCATGGCCAAATACATGAACGACATCGCCCCGTTGCGATGCTGTGGATCAACATAGAGCGGGTTATCAAGCCAAAAGGCCGTGTTCAATAGATTGCTCTGCAGCAACGCCTCTGTGGAAAGCTGAAATCTGCGACGCAAATAAACGCCATCGGCACTGCGCAGGAAACCATACTCCGTTTTCGCAGGATTACCGTAGAAGCGTACGCTCGCAATTTTACCGGAAACGTGGCCCTGGTAATACTTGCCGAGCGAGACCGGCGGGCCGCCTCTCTGGTGAAAAACTTGCCTGTTCGTCAACAATAACCGTGTGGTTTCCTGTGCTCCTGCGGCCAGCACCACCATTCGCGCCACAATTCTTGCTCGCCGCTCGCGGGAAAAATCCCGGAGGTGTATCTCGGAAATTGTCCCGCTGTTCGGGACGACCTCAAATGAAGAAGCCTGCCAGCTTGTCAGCAAGTGGAAGGTCGAGGAGGAGTTTATTTGGGGGGCGTAACGTTCCCCAAAGCGCGTGGGCATGCTCCATCGCTCCACCACGGAATCACTCACCTCCCCATTTTGGAAATTCTCCGCAATGCGGGTGCCTGCGAAGCGCGGAATCTCATTCAGATTAAATCGCGCCTCGCCACATTCAAAGTATTCCGCAGCCAAGTTAGCATATTTGCCACATTCGTTGAAAAGAGCGGGGCTCCATGTACATTGCCCATCTAGGATCTCTCGCTGCATGAAATCAATTTCATCATACATCACGCAGCGTCCGCCCCATGTCGCGGAACTGCCCCCAAAACCCTTATTGGTGCATTCGTAGGGAAGATGATGATTCATGGTCTCCACCACTCTTACGGAATCGTCCAAGTGATTCCGCGATACCGCCTCGCTGGGGCCGTATTCAATCAACAGGACACGATGCATAGGTTGGAGCTTTTGATATTCCAATGCCAATGTGATGCCGGCCGGCCCGGTGCCCACAATGCACAGGTCGTAAGCCTCTCGCTCCGCGGTTTCCACGTTCACTTTCATAGGGAGCCGAATTTAATCCTTGGGTTGGCGGGCTTGGCTGGCCGGCATTTCCAACCGCGTCCGCCGCCGCACCTCCCGAGCCGGATTGCCGGCATAGACAGTCCACTCCTCCAAGTTTTTAGTCGCGACAGACCCCGCGCCCAGCACACTGCCCTCCTTGCACTGCACACCGGGCAACACAATCGCCCGCGCGCATATCCATACTTGGGCCTCAGTCCGGATTTGTTTGGTAATGTACGTAAATTCAGGTGATTGGTAATCATGGGTTGCGCCACAGAGATAAGCCTCTTGTGAAATGATGGTGCGATGACCTAATGAGACTCCCCCAGGATTATAAACTTCTGCGCCGCGACCGATCGTGACCAGATCGCCAGTTTCCAACAACCAGGGCGCCCAGATTCGAGCGCTTGGATAAATGAAGTTAATGGGACCAAGTTTCGCCCCAAACATCCGTAGCAAAGCGCACCTCCAATTGTGGAACGGAGGCGGCGTCGTCCTGAAGAGAAGCATCCAGGCCAATACCCAGACCAGCCGCTTCGCTCGTGCCCGCCATCCATAGATCGGGCGCAGCAGGGGATCGTCGCTGTCAGAAGAATGTGCGCTGAATAAACCCATCAGGAAATGTTTATAATGAGCGTACGATGTGCTTGCGCCAGTAGCAATTCAGTACAGGCCATAATCAACTAACGACATTATGCGCGTTCATCCTGGGTGGCTTCTCTCTATAACGGATTATCATGGGCACCAGTTTGCACGCTTTCCAATAACGCGGCACGAACTTCCTCGGTTCGGACAAACATCGAAAGAGCCAGCCGAGAAACAATCTATCCGCCCAGACCGGAATCCGAACCTGACTTCCCGTTAAAAACCCAATGGCGGCGCCAATGCAATGAATACATGGCCGAAAATCACACGCTCGCTTTAGCATCAGCCCCAATCTCTCCTGCGTGCCCCCGCCAATGCAGACAACAATGTGTCTGGGCTTTCGCTCGGTCACGATTCGGATAAGGACATTGTCTATTATGAGACCTGCAGGATAGTGCGGGGCGATATAGCAATCGCTTTCGTTGAAATAGTAGCCTTGCGCATGCAACCAGACCAGATTCCGATCACGCGCCTGTGCGTTTGGCATAATCCACAGCACGGATTCGCGCGGCTGCAATGCATCGCTTTCCAGCAAAAGCTTGAAATATATTAACCCCGAAACTCGTGGAATTCTTTTCGCCGCCAGGAGTTGCCATACTAGAACCATCAAGCCACTGTCTGTGATCGCTAGGTCAGCATTGAAAAGGGCTTCGCGATAGTATTCGTCTCTTTCTAATTCTGCCAGCGCTGGAGCGGCCGGCACGACGACCAAACCAGCACGTAAACCGATTTGCAGCGCTTCGTTGGCGCTGCCTATGAAAAAACGCACTCCAAGAATGTGCTGGAAAGAGGAATGATCGTCCTTTTGCGCGTCCATACTATTTGCATACTTTGCATCCGATGCTTTTGCTCGTCCCACCTCGGCGGTCCGGCTGACAGAGGTGGTTGCTGCCGGATGTGTCTGATTGTTGGTGACTTGCATAAGGGATCGAAGTGGGGCGTTTGAGCCTGGTTTGGTCATCTCAACGCGGCAGTGACGCGGAACTAGCGCCAGTGCGCCCTGAAATTCTAAGTCATTGTCAAGGCATTGATTGGATTTCACCCTTGGGTGTGCCGGTTGTCATCATGGTGTATTATGAGTTGGTTTGGACATTTTGCCTTGCTTTACCAGTTTTGATACTAGAATTTATGACCTGCAGCAAGTTATAATTGACGATTTCGATGCTGAAATGTCGTTGAAAGCATGGTTCGGCCTGCTCTGCCATGTTCGATTTGGCTTCGGCAGCAAGATTCTTCCAATCCAACAAAAGCTGAGTTGTTCCCGCCACTGAATTATATCCCACCAAGCCCGCGCCATCTTCTTTAATTTCGCGCCAGATGTTGATCTGGTCAGAAACCAAAACCGGCCGTCCACAGGCGAGAGTCTCCACTACCGCAATGCCGAAGTTTTCCTGATTGCTGGGCAAAACGGAAGCTTCACAATTGTAAAGGGCGCCCCATTTGGCGTTTCCGGCCAGCATGCCCGGCCAGAATACGGAAGCCGGAGGGCACATTTGGGACGCCAGTTTCTGCATCATTCGTCCATAGGGCGCTTCCGCCCCAGGGCCGGCGATGACGAGCTTCGGCAGCGGCGAGCCAACCGTGGAGCGACAAACGGCAGCGTAGGCTTCAATCAAGAAATGCACACCTTTTTTCGGGTGGATGCGTCCGAGGAAGAGAAGATAAGGCATGTCTTTCGTGGCTGGGCACGCCCTTAGAAAGGCTTCCTCCATGTCACTTTGGTACGGCGGAGGTGGAGAGGCGCCGAAGCCCACGCTTACTTGACACTTCGGTTGATATGGCCGAAATGTGTCACGGGCCAGCCGCATTTCTTCTGCGCAGGTAAAGAGGATGGCCTCGGCGTTGCGAATGACATATTGTTCAATCAACTTCCAGTAGAACCAGTTGCGGAGGGCCTTCAGGCGGCGGCCTGGCGCGCGTTGAAACCAGGGATCCAGCATTCCGTGCGGAAATAGAAAATACGGAGGACTCGCTGGGCGTCGTGCCATTTCCGACAATGCATAGCCGTGATATTGCCATAGGCCATTCAAGATGACCGCGTCAAACCTCGGAAGGTTGGTTTCCAGCCAGGGCTGCAACGCCGGATGGTAACCCCATAACTTGCGGCCTTTTCCCAATGCATGAACACAAAGACTCTCTCGCGACAAATAATCAGAATTGGGGTCATCCAGGCAAACCACCTCTATCGCGGCGTCTCCCTCCTCAGCCGCGTACGCCGCCAAATTGCGGACTCCTTGGCATGGTCCTCCGCTGAGAGGATTCATGCTGCCGATCATGTGCAGAAGCTTCATGCCCTCAAATCATCACTTCCCGAGAATAAATCCCTTCGTAGGACGCGAGCGCCTTCTTCGCATCAAAGCGTGCAGCGTTCAATCTGCCCTGGAGTAACGTCTTGGCCCGACTGCTTCCATTTAGGCGAACGACTTCTTGAAGTATTCCAGAGGCGGAGCTTGCCCATGCTCCCCGGTCCGTCCCGTTTGCAGGCATCCTCGGAATCAACCGCGCGGCTTCCCCGGCCACTTCCGTCATCGGAGCGAGATTGGTTGTAATGACCGGGCAGTCCGAAGCCATCGCTTCCACAACGGGCCAGCCAAACCCTTCCTCCAAACTCGGATACAGCAAGACTCGCGCATGAGAATAGGCGGCATTAATCTGTTCATTCGTTAATCCTATTAAGAAATGAACTTTCCCAGGATTGGGAATGGATGCGGCCAGATTCAGCAATGGATTGGTCGGAGTGCATCCAACCATCCAAAGTGCCAGCGGCTTAGGATAAGAAATTGCGTAGGACCGATAAATCTCCAACACTCCCTTCTGATTCTTGTACCATTGATTTCCGCCAACATGAAGGATGAAGCCATGCTCCGAGATTTCAATCCCGGTCGTCTTTAACAGAGAAATCCTTTCCGCCAATTCCATGGGCCGGAATGGATAATTTAATCCATTATGAACAACTTCGGAAACTTTTGGATTACTCGGCAAAAAGCGATGAAGGTCATCTCGCGTTTTCTTGGAAACGGAAATGAAAGCGTTGCCCCGCGAGAAGCCTTTCCAAATGAGCCGCTGATATCGCCGACCTGTCCAGCGCGTAGGATTTTCTGGAAATTCACCGAGGGCGGATTTGAGGGCAAGAAAATCGTGGCAATGAATGGCATGTGGCCGATGGGCCAAACACGGCAACCACATTCCCAGTGCTTGATCGGCAATTACAAACAAAGTGTTGGCAGGCTGTTGCTCGACCAGTTTCCGCAGTTTTCGCGGATAAATCAAAAATTGATCGAAATATCCAAGCCATTTGCGGGCATACGCAAAGGGCATGCGCAAACGTCCGATTTTCTCATCGGAGGTCCATGCCTCCACTTCGTGTCCACGCTCGGTCATGCCGCGCATTATCATTCCTGCAAAACGTCGCATGCTAACAGGGGCAAACGCAGCCGGATGAGTCAGAAAAACAAGCCGCATCTTCGGGTAAGAATGATCCGACACGGCTTTCTCAAGCTTTGCATCCAATGTCATTTGTCGCCGGAGTTAAAACATTCCACCACATTTCCATGGCTGATTGAAAAACATCCCTTGGCTGGAGCAGCCTGATTCCTTCAGCCACGCCGTGCCTCATTTGCAGTTCGGCTTTCCAACCACTGTCAGGCAAGGCCGGATAGAGCACTTTTATGAATTTCCAGCTTCGATGACCGGGAAACCACTGTCCCGGCGGGTTGAGCCACGAGAAAAGCCCCAAGGTCGGGATCCCCACAACGCTGGACAGATGCATGGGACCTGAATCCAGAACTCCTGACATAGGAGTCAAACAAAATGTCCGCTTTTTGCCTCAGGATGCCTTCTGAATGGCGTAGCGCAGGCGCAATCGCGAGCCCGGGAAGAAGGTTTCTTTCTGGTTGAGTTCCTCGCAGAGCGCCGCAATGGCCCTGGTGCGGTGCGGCGAACTTTGCGCCGCCAGTGTTACGCGCAACTCCGTTTGAGCGACTTCCAGATCAGCCGTGCCGGCCAAGGCCGATTGGAGCAGAGTCCGGCCTTCGTCATCGGCTCTCCGGTAGTGCGGCGTGACTAACCGGAGCAAATCGCTTTCGGCTTGGTAGGCCACCATTTTGATGAGATTGGTCAGGTGCTTTCGTTGCGGGGCCAGTTTGACCACCGGTTCTTCGGTGACGGCTTGAACCGGAACGCGGCGCGGCACGGCGGCACGACGTTTTTCCAGTTGCAGCACACGCTGCCAGGCGTTCCAGATTTTCTGGCCCAGTTTTCCTTGCGCGATTTTGAACCCGCGCATCGTCCGGCGCTGGCGCTCCAGGCTGGTCAACGCCTCCAGTCCGTATTCGGCTTGCAGTCGATCCAAGTGCGCCTGGGCCTGGCGGAGTTGGGCGTCCACCGCGGCCCAGGCCGGATTGGGAACCTCCCGCGTGGGGTCGTCGGGCACCGCAGCGTATTCGACCAAGGCATCCAGCGCGTATTCCTCGCGCAAGTATTTGAAGAAGTTTTCTTGACGCCAACGCTCAAACATTCGATAGGCTGTTTGGGCAGGCGACAAATCCCGCCGGGAGGTCAGGATGGGAGTTTGATGGCCGTCATCGGTGAGGCGAGTGACCTGCCGCAAGCGCAGCCGGCCCTGGAGCAAGCGCACCTCTTGGTCGGCCAGGAGATAGGTCACGGTGCGCCCGTCGCGGCGTGTGCGGCAGGCGTGGAAACATTTGCGGGGGATGCGGGGACCACGGCCCTTGCGGTAAGTCAGCAGGTCAAATTTAGAGGCCAGTATTTGCTGGAAGAGTTTGGGACTGTAGCCGCCGCGATCAAAGACGACCGTGACGCGTCGCTGGCCCACCAGGGCGCGGACCTGGTCGAGGATGCCAGGCAGCATCTTGACCAGGCCGGCGTTGGCTGGCGCGGTGATGACAAAGAGCGGGTCGCCGGCACTGTCGTTGACCCAGTAATCGGAAGTGGCCGGCAAGGAGATGCGCATGCGAGCGACATGAGCCTTGGGCAAGGCGTGTTGGCCGTGGTAAACCCGCACATGGCCGTCGGCGTAGAGGAAGCCCAGAGCCGCGCCGCGCAAGGCCACCCGTTGCTCGGCCAGAGCTTGGCCAAATGGCACGGCCCTTCCCACAGCGGCCAGGCGGGCCAATTTGCGCCGCAGCGTTTTGACTTCCGGCGCCCGGTCCAACCCCAGCACCCGGCCCAAGTCTTGGGGCGAGTATTCCTTGAGACCCTCCGGGCGTTTGATGCGCCAGAGCGCCATGAGCAGGAGCGTGAGCAAGCTGGTGCGCAATCCATAAAAGGCCGGGCCAAGGTTGCCGTAGATTTTCTGCGCACAATCGAAAACGCCGCTGGCGACCAACACGGGCAGCGCCAACAGAACTCCGGCACGCGGGATGGCCGTGGCGGAACCGAACAGCGGAGGCGCATCTTCCAGCAACCCCAAGCGCGCCAGCAGCCGGTCGGCGCTGCGATGGCTCGGATCGCTGTCCAGGCTGACGGCGGAACTTTCTTTGGCGGTGGAGCAAAAAGCGGACAGGTTTGGGTTCGCAGGGGGAACCTCTTCCAGAGGCAGCAGGTCCAGTTGCCGGTGGGGTTCTTTCCAGCCCAACCGACGCAGCACTTTGCGGATCGCCATCTCGCTGACGCCGACGCGGCGTGCGATTTCCCGATTGGAATGGCCCTGGGCCTTGAGTTGGTCAATCAAGCCAGTGTGTGCGGCCGGCAAGCGCCAGCGCCCTTTGGGGTACCCGTTGCCGCAGCCCAAGGCCGCCAGGCCGCCATCCTCAAATCGTTGCTGGTCCCGGCGCACCGTGCGCGCCGAGCAACCGAACACCCGGGCCACCTCCTGCTGGCGGGCCCATCCTTGCTCGACGAGATGGACCATGGCGTAAGCCTCAGCCATCCGATCCGCCGACGCATATTGTGCCAGGACAATCCCGGACACGATGACCAGGCAGTGGCCATCCTGAGTTTTGACCATGCACCGGTCGTTAATGATCTGAGTGCCTTCCGGGTTCCGAAGATTGGGAAAGAGATCGTCACTTGCGTCAGCGTCCATATCCGGCGCAGGGTAAGCCCCGCGGCCAAAAAAGCGGACAGGTTTGGGTTCGCACCTTCCGGCGCCTCAAAACTCAGAAAAAAACCTGGAATACCGAGGTAAAATTAGATCGTTCTTATTGACTCTATGTCAGGAGTTCTGGA